>CAJUNR010000027.1 GCA_910587765.1 uncultured Lachnospiraceae bacterium | reverse complement strand
CGCGGCTGACTGTTTTTTGCCGCATCCGGTCTATGCGTGGATGGGGTGGATGTGTATGCTGAACCCATCGGAAAAGACCTTTGAAGATTTAAAACCGTACATTCGCGAGGCGTATGAATACGCAGTGGAAAAATTCGCCGGAAGAAAACGATAAGGAGGGGCATTATGTATCTGTTGGCAACTACATCACAGATGAAGGAACTGGATCGGACCGCCATAGAGGAGTGGGGAATTCCGTCGCTTATGCTTATGGAGCGCGCGGCGGGAGCCGTTGCGGACAGAGTCCTGCAGCTTATCAAAAAGAGTCCTTCGGGACGGCGGGCTGCAGTTTTCTGCGGTCCGGGAAATAACGGCGGCGACGGAATCGCGGCGGCAGCAATTTTGCTGAAAGAGGGGTGCGAAGTCCGCGTTTATCTGGTGGGAGACCGGGCAAAAATGACGCCGGATTCCCGCGCCATGGAACAGAAGCTGCAGGCTGCGGGCGGGCGGCTGGAGGATTATCTGCCCGGACAGGCAGCACAGCAGGAATGGGTCCGAGACAGCGGCTGCATCATAGACGCGCTGTTTGGCGTAGGATTGAAGCGTCCCATAACGGGGGACTTTTTATCGGCGGTCCGCCGGATGAACGAAGCGCGGTGCCCGGTGGTTTCCTGCGACATTCCGTCCGGAATCGACGGGGATACGGGAAATGTCCTCGGAGAGGCGGTCCGGGCGGACTGGACTGTGACCTTTACCTGCTCCAAATTCGGGCTTACACGGGGAGAAGGAAAGGAATATGCGGGAACGGTGGAGGTGGCGCCGATCGGCATTCCGGAGGAACTGATCCGGCAGGTTTTCGCGCCGAAGAGCCGGATTTGAAGATACAATTTCAATGATAAAATATCGGTTTCGGTCTGGAGGATAAAACGGCATGAGGAAGATCCGTTTATTTATTGCGATGAGTCTTGACGGATATATTGCGGACAGCAGGGGCAGCGTCGACTGGCTGGAAGGCTAGGGCAGTGACGATGAGAATATTGACGTATATTCAGAATTTGTAAAGGATATTGATACGGTTTTAATGGGCTGGAATACGTATCATCAGGTTGTTACAGAACTTTCTCCCCAGGAGTGGGTGTATGATGAGTTTACAACTTATGTCGTTACGCATCGGGAGCGTCCTTCTTCTGAGAAGATTCGTTTTGTAAATATCAATCCCGTTGATTTGGTGAAGGGGCTGCGGGAGGAAAATGGAAAAGATATCTGGATATGCGGAGGGGCGAATCTCATCCGGCAGTTGGTCAATGAGAACCTGATAGACTACTATTATATTACGGTAATTCCGACACTTTTAGGTTCCGGTATCCGGCTTTTTGAAAATGCGGAGCGTGAGATTAAGCTGAGATTGCTTAAAACACAGTCATATAACGGTATGACCGATCTGATTTATATACGAAGAATGGTCTTTAAAGAAAGAGACAGGTTTATGACTTCCGGTCAGATTTTGTCGGACATGAATCCCGTTTTTTTACAAAAAAAGATCAAAAGGTATTAGACACTAAGATGACAGATGTTTCTAAAAGAATTGGAATCGGTAAAGAGTTGATCGAGGATCCCCTAGATTTTGATGCATGGGATGAAGAAATTGCAGAGTTGTTTGAAGGAGTGAGAACATGAACTATCTGGCAGATCCCCACATTTTGTTATGGGCGATTAGAGACGATCCTAACGCCGATGATCCCGTATGCATAAAAAGGGTTCTGCTTCCCCTGGCATAGGGGATTGCAGAACCCGGACTCCTTTTAAGGGAGATACGGCTCCACCAGATTGGGAGCATGCGCATAGAGCGTGTCATACCAGAATTGCCCGGTTTCGGAAGTTTCGGCGTCGGCGGGCAACTTTCCTTTCGTCTGCAGCAGCTCTTCGCACACGAGAGCCATGATCCGGCCCTCCAGTCCGGTTTCTCCGCCCTGCCGGAAACGGCGGAAGCAGTATTGCAGTGTACAGCCGCCATAAAAAGTAAGTTCCCGGTACTCCAGCCGGTGTGCATCAATATAATCCCGGGGGACGGAGGAAGACGAAGGTTCGCATATGGCGTCCAATAGACGGCTGATGATTGCGTCGGCGTCAAGTCCGCCGTATTCCACCGCCTGCCGGTAGCAATTCTGGATCTGCGGCAGGATAAACTTCTGACTGTCGATGCCGTCCGCGGCCAGTTCAGCCGGGAAACGGCTGCGGATATCCGGTACAAAATAACTGCCGTCCCTCGGTTCCCAGTAATCTTTTAAATGATATTCATTTTCATTTATTTCAAAAGTCAGTGCGACGGGGAGATGACTGCCGCCGGTGTCTTCGATTCCTGTTTCCGACAGATTATATTCCTGATACAAGGCCCAGCCGTAGACGGTAACCGCAGCGTTGGACGCCGCCGTCCGGTTTTCGGTTCCCAGCAGGACAAAATCACAGCATACCAGATCACAGTCCGTCCGGGAAGACGCGTTGTGCTCCAGAACTGCGGTTCTGACAGCCTGTTCCAATGCAAAGGCCGCGGCGGCTTCTTCCGTTTGCGCGGAGCCGGCATCTGTATCCGCACCGGAAGGATCGGCTGCAGCGCCGGGAGAATGGTGGTCCGGTTCCTGGCCGCCGGCCGCTAAACCGGCAGCTTCTGGCAGCGGGCCGGCGACACGTACCTGTACGCCCTTTATTTCCACGGAGACGGTCAGAGGCTCTTCCGTCGGATTGCTTACGGCGACGCCGATCCGAAACCAGGCGTCTCTTTCCGATGCCATCTCCATTTTCACCGGCATACCCGGAGTCAGATAAGCGGGACCGTGGGTAGTTCCTTTCTCTTCTGTTGGTTCCAGCAGGATTTCCGTATCTCCCAGTCCGTCTCCGCAGGACAGAGTGATCGATTTTCCGGCGGGAGAGATTTCCTGTTCTGAATAATGAAACTCCTGCTCACTGCCTGCCGGAATGACGATGCGGATAGAAAAGACATCGTCCTCAGGGTCCGTCAGGAAGCAGACGGCGGTCGCGAGGCAGGCCGCGGCCGCAAAGATCAGGAGCCAGGCAGCCGGCTTTTGATAGCGGAGAATCCGGTTGATGCGCTGCTTTACTCCGATCTCGCCGAACGCGAGGGGACATGCGACGATCCGTTTCTGCTGCCGGCTGCAGGATACCAGCGCGTGGGAGTAGGCTTTCTTCTCTTCCAGGTTCATCTCGCGGATCACTTTTTCGTCGCAGGCAAGCTCGATGTCTCTGCAGAACAGAATACAGGCCGCCCACATCAGCGGATGAAACCAGTAAACCGTAAGCAGCAGACAGGCAAGCGGCTTCCACCAGTGGTCAAGGCGCTTCAGGTGCGCCTGTTCATGCGCCAGCACGGGTTCGAGCGCTTCCTCGTCCATATCGGCGGGAAGGTAGATCCGGGGGCGGATGATCCCGAGGATAAATGGTGAACTTACCGCGTCGCAGAGCCGGATATGATCCCGGAAGGGGATGGATTCCCGTACTTTTCTGCGGATGCCGAGGAAGCTGACGCACGCGCAGAGCAGCAGAACGACTACACCGGCCGCCCACAGGACGCTGCAGAAAAAGATCCAGATATGTAGAGGGTTGACGCTGGCGTACGGGGACGGTGTGAACGCCTTCTGAAAGGTCGGGTTCAGGACACGGTCCAGCGCAGGAATGCCGCTGTCAAGCTCCGGGTTCTGTGAGAACTGCATCGTATAAGGGCTGAGCGTCTCCGGGCTGGGAATGAGACTGAGAGGGCTTTTCAGCGAAAACGGACAGAGCAGGCGGACGGCTACGACGGCCCAGAGCAGGCAGACTGCCCATTTGGGCGCCTTTTTCAGCAGGAAACGCAGGATCACAACCGCGAGGACAAGCCATCCGGCGGAAATGCTGCGGTTCAGCAGGGTTAAAAAAACGGCTTCCATGTTCATTCCTCCTTTGCCTGATCAATGATCCGGTGCAGTTCCTCCGCCTCTTTGGGCGTGAGGGCGCTGTTCTGCGTGAACGCGGCAAGAAATGCCGGCAGGGAGCCGCCAAAGGTATCCTCCACAAACGTCCTGCTCTGCATGGACGCAAACTGCGTCCGGGAGATCAGAGCTGTCACGGTCCCTTTCTGATTCTGAAACAGTCCTTTTTCGCACAGCCGTTTGATCACCGTGTGCGTGGTCGTCCGTTTCCATTGAAACGTCTTTTCTGCCAGCTTTACCAGTTCCGAAGTCGTCACCGGCTCCTTTTCCCAGATCATCTCCGCAAAGCGGGCTTCGATGGTTCCTAACTGAATGACGGTCATATTCTTCCTCCTGATGATACTACAGGGAGTAGTCTTTGTATATAGACTACTCCCTGTAGTATCATTTGTCAAGAGGGTACATTGTTTTTTATATGTTGCCGCCCAAACGCCCGATGCAGGCAGATCATCCGATTAGACCGCGCCCGTGCCTAACCTGGAGGGCGCAGAGACGCGAGCAGCGCCTGAAGGTCCCGGGAGGGGGCGCTGCAGGCGTTCTCCCGGCACAGATAATAGACCGCGCCTTTTTCCGGGATCGGGTAGTGCTTCGTAAAAGGCGCCGTGCGGGCGAGGCGGTCCCGGTTGGCGGGAGTGAGCAGCAGCACGGTGAGCGCAGGCTGTGAATGCCGGTACAGCGCTTCTTTTACCTCTTCCGGCATCCGCTCCTCTGCACAGACGCAGAGAAGGCGAACGGAGGGATAGACGGCGCGGCACATGGCGAGCAGGGCGAAGCAGTGCCCGGACGGATGCGCCTTTGCCTCTCCGGCGAGGTAGCGAAGGAGCTGTTCCTGTTCCGTGTGCCAGATTTCCTTTCCAGTCAGGTCGAAAAGCAGAGAAAAGACGAGCGCCGCGACCGAATTGCCCGAGGGAAGCGCGCCGTCCCAGGCTTCTTTGGGGCGGCTGATCAGTTGTTCCGCATCGTCGGCGTACAGATAGAATCCGCCCTGCTCCCGGTCGGGAAACCAGCGGATGATCTGTTCGGCAAGATGGACGGCCCTGTCCAGATAATCGACTTTCCAGGTAACCTGATACAACTCCAGCAGGGCCCAGGCCTGAAAGGCGTAATCCTCCAGATGCCCGGTGCCGGCTGCCTCGCCGTCGCGGTGTCGGACGTACAGCCGTCCCCGGGAATCCGACAGATCCATCAGCGCGAACCGCGCGGCCTTTTCGGCAGCTTCCAGCCAGGCGTTCTCCCGGCAGAAAAAGGACGCTTTTGCCAGAGCGGCGGTCATCAGCCCGTTCCAGGAAGTGAGGATCTTGTCGTCCAGGTGGAGGGAGACGCGATGAAGCCGGTAAGCGTAGAGCTTTTCGCAGAGCGCGCGCATGCGCCGGTCTTTTGTCCCGCTCTGTTCCAACAGGTTCGGGATGTTTTTTCCTTCAAAATTTCCTTCTTCCGTGATTCCGAAAAAACGGCAGAAAGCCGCGCCGTCGTCGCTGCCGAGGACGGAAACGATCTCTTCCGGGGTGAAAGCGTAGTATTTTCCCTCGATTCCGTCGCTGTCCGCGTCCTGTCCGCAGAAAAATCCCCCTTTTTCGTCCGTCAGTTCCCGCAGTACGTAGGAGACCGTCTCCCGCACTACCGACAGAAAGCGCGTTTCTTCCGTCAGCCGGAAGGCTTCCGTGTAAGCATGGATGAGCAGGGCATTGTCATAGAGCATCTTTTCAAAATGCGGAATCAGCCATCGTTCGTCCGTGGAATACCGGGAAAAGCCGCCCCCGATCTGGTCGTAAATTCCTCCTCTTGCCATGGCTTCCAGCGTTTTGACCGCCATCTGCAGGGCGTTGCCGTTCTGTTCGAGAGCGGCGAAGCGCATCAGGAACAGGAGATTGTGAGGCGCGGGAAATTTTGGAGCCGGGCCGAAGCCGCCCCATAAGGGGTCAAAACGGGCGGACAGCTCCGAGACGCCCCGGCGGATCAGTTCTCTGGAAGGCTCGGCCCCGGAGGGCGCCTGCGGCGTTATAAGCCAGGCGGCGATTTCGTCGCCTGTATGGCAGAGCCTTTCCCTCTGCGTTGCCCAGAGCTGTTCGGTCTTCTGCAGCAGTTCGGTCAGTCCCAGCGTACCGTATCGGGAACGTTTGGGAAGATAGGTGCCGGCATAGAAGGGTTTCTGCTCTGGCGTCATCAGGATGGTCAGCGGCCAGCCGCCGGAACCGGTCATAGCCTGGCAGACGGACATATAGACGGCGTCGATATCCGGGCGCTCCTCCCGGTCCACTTTGATGCTGATAAACGCGCGGTTCAGGATGCGGGCGATTTCTTCATCCTCGAAGGATTCGCGGGCCATCACATGGCACCAGTGACAGGTAGAGTAGCCGATACTTAAAAAGACGGGCTTTTCTTCCTGCCGGGCCGCCTCAAAGGCCTGGCTGCACCAGGGATACCACCAGACGGGATTTTTTGCGTGCTGGAGAAGATAGGGAGATTTCTGACTGCTTAACTGATTTGGCATGGCTCGTTCCTTTCCGTTCGGTTCCGTGACGCCGTACCGCCGTCCGCCGGCGGTACGCTCTGTCTGAATTGTTACTATTATGGACCCGTTCGGGAAATTTTATCATTTTTTTATCTTTCTGTCACTTTTTCCAGCTATCATTTGTTTTATATACAGGGAGTGAGAAAAGATGCAGTTTTATGAGAAGAGAACATGCTGCGGAGCAGAGGAGATTTTCCTTCAGTACGGCAGGATGCTTTACCGGATCGCCGTCGTCATGCTTGGCAGTTCCCATGACGCGGAAGACGTGGTGCAGGACACATTGATCCGATATATGGAATATCAAAAGGATTTTCGGGATCAGGCCCATGAGAAAGCCTGGCTGATTCGAGTGACGGTAAATCTGTGCAAAAACCGGCTGCTCTTTGCGGGAAGGCATCCGCAGGTGGAGTTTTCGGAGCTGACAAAAAGTTACGAGGACAGCGAAGACCGCAGTCTGATGGAATGTCTTTTAAGACTTCCACGGACCTACCGGGCCGCGCTACTTCTGTATTATGTTATAGGATACAATGTGCGGGAATCCGCGCAGATCCTGAACGTGACGGAAGGGACGATGAAGAAGCGGCTGGAGCGGGGGCGGAGAAAATTTAAAGAGATGATGGAGCAGGAAGGAGCGGATAAGGATGGAATTTGAACATTTGCAGGCGGCTGCAGAGAAGATCACCCTGTCGGAGGATGCACAGAGGCGGATTCTTGATCTGGAACGGAAGCAGAAGAAACGGTACGGACGCCGGAAGTTTGTAAGGCGCAGCCTTGCGGCTTCCTGCGCGGCTGCGCTGCTTTTTGCCGGTTTTTCCGCTGCAATCGGAAAAATTCACCGGGCGCCCGAGTGGGAGATTACGGCCTATGCCAAAGACAAGGGCGGGGCTCAGTGGCTCTCTCTGGAACCCGGAGAACGGGTGCTTCTTGAGAAAGATCCGACAAAGAACGGTTATATGGTGGAACTGGATCTGCCGGAAAATTATTATTACGAAAAGGAGATCATCGTACTCGGTCTGGACTGCATCGGTACCAGGGGGAAGCGCATCTTCTGGCGGGTTTGCGGGGAAGAAGAGGCGGAGGAACTTCCGGATGTGATGAGCAGTTCCATGTACATCCGGATTCTGGATGAGAACCGGGAGGAGGTGGACCGGGTGTACCTTGAGGTAACCAGGGAATATGACGACTGTTATGTGCAGATAAAAAAGCAGGGGGAAGAGCAGTAGGATGTTTTATCTACGTATGGCGGTCCGCAGCCTCAGGCGCTGCGGACAGAGGAGTATGCTGTGTATGCTGATCTGCCTGGCGTCCGTGCTGCTTCTGCACCTTTATGCGGGCAATCTGGAAGATCTGGAGCAGATGCGGAAGAATCTGCCGGAGGCGATGGAAGTGACCGCGAAGATCTGCAACCTGGACGGGAGCATGGACCATGGGCTGAAAATTAAGGAGGAGCTGCTCTCGAAGCTTTTGAAGTCGGAGTCGGTGGCGGAGCCGGCGGCGTCGGTCCAGCTTCTGGCGGATATCGGCGCTCCCGGCGCAGGGGACAGGAAAAGAGTTCCGGCGCTGGAAGCCGTGGGAGTCAACTGTCTGAAAGGAGCGGGGGATCTGAGGCCGGAGGATGTTTTCCTGCCGGAAGGAACTACGCTTGCTTTTCTTGCGTCTGATGAACGGAAATGTCTGGCGGACCGGGCGCTTCTGGAGGATAAGGGGTATCGGACCGGCGACCGGATGGTTCTGGATCTTTTCTGTTATCGGTATGGGGACTATCATGAGGTGTTCTGCGAACCGCTGGAGCAGTGTGAATATGAGATCGCGGGGATGGTCGATGCCGGCGGCGCGGAATATCCGGAACTGATTCTGCCGCTGGGGGCCGTGCGGGACAGTTATGCGCGGGCAGGATATCCTTTTCTGGCGAATTCGTTTTCCTTTGTTGTAAAAAATCCGCTGGAACTGAACGCGTTTAAAGAAGAGATGCACAGTCTGGGGTTTCTTCCGGTGTCGGTGGGGGCGGAGCTGCATTACGAAGGCAATGCGCTTGTGGTGCGGGATGAGTCGTTTATCAAAGCGGCGGAACGAATCGAAGAAAATCTGACGCTGCTTCGGGGATTCCTGCCGCTGATTCTCTTTATCACGGCAGGAGCAGGGTATCTGACCGCACATTTGTTCATCCAGGACCGCAGGCAGGAGTACGCGCTGTTTCGATCGATGGGACTCGGAAGGGTGAAAAGCGGTCTCGTGTTTTCAGCAGAATATCTGCTGCTGGCTGCCGCAGGCTGCGGCCTGGGGACGCTGTGTGCCCGGGCTGCGGTGCCCGAAAGCGGTTCGCGGTTACTGGCAGTCGCTGCGGTGTCCATGGGCTGCTGTATTCCGGGAATGCTGGCGGCGTTTGTTTCCATGAGCAGGAGAGGCGTGATGCAGCTTCTCGCACGGAAGGATTGAGGTGGAAAAATGGTGATGATCCGATACAGCCTGAGGCAGCTCTGGCGGATGCGCCGCATCAGTGCCTTTTTTGTACTGCTTCTGACCTTTGCGGTGCTCCTTTTGTCTCTGGGCGGAAGTATGTACGCGCTGACGTCCGCCAATATGGAACGTTTTGAAGACGTCTTTCTGACTATTGGGACGGCGGAGCAGATACCGGCATCTGTCAAAAGGGTAAAGATATGGGATGCGGAGATTCAGGATTATCGATTCCGGACGGAGAAGACTTACGGAGAGACAGTGCCGCTGTCCGTACTGGAACTGGACGGTGCGGAATATCTGTCCGGTCCGGAGCGCAGACCGTACTATGTGGCCTATGACCCGGCCTTTCAATTGGCGAATGAGAGAACGGGGTTTCATCAGGGTGTGGTTGTGGAGGGGGAACCGTATGAAGACTGTATTCCTTCCGGTCCGGTAAGGATGCGCCTCAAAAGGGTGCTGTACAGCCATTATCCCATGAATCTGATTGATTTTTACTTCTGCGATCACCAAAATCCGCAGCCGGGACTTCTGGAAGCGGGAAAGACGTACGTGATGTATCTGGTCGACGCGTCTACTCATGGATGGCGGACCAGCGGGGACGGTCCGGATGAGTGGATTCCCGCCGGAGCGCTTTCCTCGGACCAGACGGATCCGGCCGGAAATAAGATTCCGGATACGATGCCAGGACGGTTCTTTGAGGAGGTGACGGAAGGGTTCTACGATACGGAGGCGGGCAGAAGATGGACGGAGTTTGCCGGGACACTGGACTGGGTGTGGCATTCGGTTCCGGTCACACCGGTGAGTGATCTGAACCTTCTGCTGCCTTTTTACCGCGGGGACGCTTACCTGACCGAAGGCCGGGCGCTGGAAGAGGCAGATCAGGAAGAGGGGCGCAGAGTCTGCATGATTTCACGGCATTTTGCCGTCAACAACGGGCTTGCCGTGGGAGCTCCGCTGTCGCTCTCCCTGATTCTGGCCAGTTATTCCGGAACCACCTCTTCGGATGCTTCGTTTCTGTACTGGCCGGGGTACGGTCTTCTGAATGCGGAGGGAAAGGCGTACGAACCTTTTTTTGAAGCGGAATATACGGTTGTCGGTATTTATGACTGGTCTCCCGGCAGTTCCAGAACGAGCGATTATGCCCTCGGGCGCAACGAAGTATTGATTCCGGCCGGTTCCGTGACAGAAAGCGAGGAACATAATATTGCGTCCTACGGTCCTATGAAAGCGGCCAATACATCTTTTCGGATTCCCAACGGGAGTATCCGGGAATATCAGGCACTGTGGAAAGAACAGGGGACGGAAGGAATCGAACTGCAGTTCTATGACAGAGGGTATACGGAGCTTCAGGCAAGCCTCGCCGGAATCCGGCGGCTCTCGATAATTCTGCTGGCTGCGGGTATCGTGACGGCGCTTCTGGTGCTGACTTTTTTCTGTCACCTCTTTATTGCCGGGCAGTGCCGAAGGACCGCCATCGAGCGTTCTCTGGGGATGGCAAAGAAACAGTGTATCCTCTCTTTGCTGGCGGGGCTTCTGCTGCTCTGCATGTCCGGATGCATTCTGGGGAGCGCGGCAGGCTTTTGGCTCTCAGGGGAGACGGTGAGCCGGATGGAGACCGGCAGACATTACAGTACCCTTTACAGCAGCGGCATCATTGCGGCGTCCGGGAACGAGACGGAAGAGATTCTCCCGGATGCTTCCGTGAACGGTGCGGTGTCCGCGGTCTCCGGAACCGGCGTACTGGCGGCTGCGGCGCTCCTGTCGCTTTTCATGATCCGCAGGAATCTGCAGAAAGAGCCGCTGAAACTGCTCGGAGGGAGGGAAGAGTAGGAAAATGCGGTAAAAAACCGGTTTTTTATTGCCTGCTCATCAAATCCGGCGGTATAATCAGATGAGAAGCGAAACAGCGCCGGCTTCAGAGGCATTTGGCAGAGTCGGATGCAGGCGGAGCCGGAGGAAAGGAGCAGGTTATGAATCAGAAAATCAAGGGTTTGCCGGATCTCGTCCGCGGCGGCGAAAGAGCGGCGGACGACGGGCACGATCTGGCGTGGGAGGAAGTCGGCACGGAGCATATCGTGCAGGACCGGTGGATTGATTTCAGGCGGTCTTCTTACCGGATGCCGGACGGAAGTGTGTGCGCGCCCTTTTACAGTTACAGCCGCAGAAATTATGTTGTGATCGTTGCGTCCGACGAAGACGGGAATTTTCTCTGTGTCCGGCAGTTCCGTCAGGGAATCCGGAAGGTGACGACGGAATTTCCCGCCGGCGGAATTGAACGCAGGGACGGCAGAGAATATGGACCGGGAGACGCCTGCGCGTCGGAGGATGCGCTGGAAGCGGCCAGAAGGGAGCTTCTGGAAGAGACCGGCTATGTATCAAAGGAGTGGGAGCACCTTCTGACCGTGCCCTCAAATGCCACGATCGCGGACAACTACGCGTATGTTTTCCGGGCGCTGAACTGTCGGAAATCAGGCGAGCAGAACCTGGACGAGACCGAATTTCTGAATATCCGCAAACATACGGCAGAGGAGATCGAGGAACTGATTCAAAGCGGGGAATTTCAGCAGGCAGTGCACATCATGGCATGGCTGCTGGCACAGAGGAGATAGAGCATTCTGCAACATTTCCCCCTTCTTTTACAACAGAACGGTTTCTGCCGCCGCAGATACGGACGTTGGTTAAAAAGACAGAATCTGTCATGCCGCCGGCAGGAAAGGAGGAAACAGAATGATCCGAATCGCGGTCTGCGATGATGAGAGCGTCATGTGTGAGCGACTGAAGCGGATGGTCGCTTCGCGGCTGGAGCAGTGGGAGGAACCGTTTCAGATAACCTGTTACACGAACGCCGTGCAGTTTTTGTACACGCCGCTGGATTTTGATCTGGTCTTTCTGGATATTCAGATGCCCAACCTGGACGGGATTGAGCTGGCGAAACGGCTCCGGCAGAAGGAATTTGAAGGGGTGCTGATCTTTGTGACGGTGCTGAAAGAATGTATGCTGGACGCCTTTGAGGTGGAAGCCATGGATTACCTGTGTAAACCTGTGGATGAACTCCGTCTGGAGCGCGCCCTGAGACGCAGTCTGAGGCGGCTGCGGCGGAAAGAAGAGCGGTATCTGTCCATCCGCACCAGAGACCGGTGCAGGAAAGTGAAGCTCGGCGATATCTGTTACTGTGAAGTAATCAACCGGAAGCTGTTTGTGCATACAAAGAACGAAGTGATTGCATATTATGGGAAGATCAAGGAGGCGGAGCAGCAGACGGCTCCGGATTTTATCCGCTGCCACCGGAGTTTTCTGGTCAATCCGGCGTATCTGTCGGAATATCGGGACGGGAACGCCGTTCTGGAAAACGGAGAACGGATCCCGGTTTCCAGAAGCTGTCACGCCGATTTTATGAAAAAGATGATGGAGTACATGGAGGGACAGTAGTATGGAGTGGCTGGATGGGTTCCGGTGGTACATGGTCGTTCCCGGTCTTCTTGCCTATGTGCTGCTGCCGCTTACGATCTTCTTTTTTTTCTGCAGATACTGCAGAGTGCGGTTTGGATGGCTGCAGGGGCTTTGCTATACCTTGCTGTCAGCCGGAGTCTATATGACGGAGATCCGTTATCATCTGCAGAGAACCCCGGGGCTTATGATGGAGATTCTGCTGCTCGCCGTCTGCGGCTGTCTTCTGCTGAAAAGAAAGCTGCCGGAGTCGCTGACCCTGGCGGTTCTGATCCAATCGGTCGTAAGTGTCGGAAGCGGGATTACCAGTTGGATCGGATACCGGATTCTGCTGCCCTTTGTGCTGGAGCATGAGCGGTGGGTCCACCCTTCGGATACGATAAGAGAGTGTTTCCGGCTGCTGCTGGTGTGCGCGCTGTCCGTCTTTATCCTCAACCGTTTCCGCCAGAGCATCGTGAGCACCGACCGGCAGACGCTTCTGCAGCTCACGCTGCCGGTCTTTTTCATCTCTCTGGTGGTGCGGACGATACAGATGATGGTGTACGGGGACGAACTCCGGATCGATTCCGGAGACAGCGGGATTGTGACCGCATGGAACGTCCGGCACGGCGAACTCCTGTTTCTCCAGATCTTCGCCTGCGCCTGTCTGCTGCTGACTTTGTACGCGTATCAGAAAATTCTGGGGATTCTTCAGGCGGAGCAGAAGGTCCGCCTTCTGGAACAGCAGGCGGCGGAGCAGGAAATCTACCTGCAGGAGGCGCTTCTGCGCGAGCGCAGGACCCGCGCGTTCCGCCACGATATCAGGAACCATCTGACTGTACTGGCAAAGCTTCTGCAGGCCGGGGAGACGGAGCGGGCCTGCGGCTACCTGTCTCATCTGGAGGAAGCGGCGTCGGAGCTGTCCTTCTCGGTCCGGACCGGCAATGCAGCGGTCGACGCCCTGCTGGGGAGCAAGCTTCAGGCGGCGAAGCAGAAGTTCATAAAGGTTCAATGTGAACTGATGATTCCGGATCGGAGCGCGGTGACGGACATGGACTGGTGTATCCTTCTGGCCAACGCGCTGGACAATGCCGTCAGAGCCTGCGCAGAACTGCCGGAGGAGGAAAGGCGGCTCTGCATTACCAGCCGGAAAAAGGGCGGCTTTTATCTGCTGACCGTGGAAAACAGTTGCACGAAAGAGCTGAAATCCGCACCGGAGGACGGAATCGGTCTCTCCAATATCCGGGCGGTGGCGGAGAAATATCAGGGAACCGTCGAGAACGCCGTGTCGGAAGGGGAATACCGGCTGCGGATTTTCTTCGGCTGTTTTTGAGCGGAGCCGGCAGAGCGGATGCTCCGGGCGACTGGGAGTTCCGCAACAAAAAAGAAGCGTTTGACACCATCTCTATCGTCTGGACAGGCGGAAGAGCCGATAGAAAAAGAGAAAATAAAAATGCAGACAGGAGGAAACGGAGCATGGGAGTAAATGCAGTTGGTTTTGGCGTTCCGTCGACGGACGCAGTCAATCTTTCCGGAGGCGGGGGTGATTCCCGGCTGAAGGCCCTGGAACAGAAGCTTCAGAAGCTCAATCAGGAGAAGGAGAAGGCCGTCCGGAATCATGACGAGGAAAAAGTGAAAAAGCTGGAGCAGCAGATCGAAAATGTCAAACGGCAGATCGAGCAGCTCAAAAGAAAAAAGCAGAAGGAAGACAAGGAGAAGAAAGCGGAGGAACCGGGAGAGCCTGTACAGGATCTGCCCGATGGACCGGACGGGTCTTTAATCAACCGTCTTGTATAATCTGTGTCCTTATCACCCGAAAGACATGCTTTTAAACAGGCAAAGGGGTGCGGCGAAACAGGATTCCGCCTGTGGAAAACGGCGGGTCCTGTTTTACCGCACCCCTTTTATCCGTATCCCGGCCACTTCATTCGGCTAAAGGTGCGCCGATTTTTCAGAGCAGTTCCGCTTTCCGGGCGAGAATCGCTTCTGCGGCCGCGCATGCCGGGCAGTCGCAGTATTTTGCGCCTGCGGCTTTCAGCGCCTGTCCGTGGGCTTCCACCTGTTTTGCCATTTCCGCGCCGAATACCTGAGCTCCGGCTTCGGAGCCGGCAAAGGCGATCAGCCCGTCGACCGGCATGATATCCATCTCAAGTTCCGCGATCAGTTTCCGGGTCGCTTCGGACTCTTTGTCCGTTCCGAGGGCATCCAGCCAGTCCTGTGCGGCTGCTTTCGCTTCTGCACAGCAGGAAGCCGCGCTCAGCAGTTCGTTTGCCTTTTCGGTTACAAGTTTTTTTACATCGTTGTTCATTTGCTTTCTCCTTTCGTGTGCTTTTGTTTTGAATGTTATTTTTACACTCATGCCGGTTTTGATCCGATTTGGTTGACATAAGTGTAAAAGCCGCGTTTCTTTATGCGTTGTTTGCCGGTGTTTCGGAGGTCCGCCGGCCGTGTGCGGATGGATGCAGGCAGTCTGCGGGACAGGCGGAGATACATTTTCCGCAGCGGATGCACTCCGGAGAGCGGGAAATTTCATGGACGGAAAGCCCGGCGGGGCACGCCCTGCTGCAGGCTCCGCAGAAGGTGCAGTCTTCCTCGTTCCAGCGGATCTGCAGGAGGCTGAAACGGTTGAAGCAGCCGTAGACGGCTCCCAGCGGACAGAGGTACTGGCAGAAAGGACGGAAGAACTTCACGGAGAGCAGGAGAAGAAAAAGCAGAACTCCAAGTTTCCAGAAGAACAGTCCGCCGATCTGGCTTCGCAGCTGCCCGTTGGCAGAGAGCAGCGGCAGCGCGCCCATCAGAGTGCCGGATGGACACAGGTATTTACAGAATGCCGGTACCCTGGCAAAACCGCCGAACAGGAACATCGAGCCGGCGCATGCGAGGAACAGGAGAACCAGATATTTTCCGTATTTGAGGATTTCGTGAAAAGGCAGTTTCTTTCTCTTCCGAAAAACAGGGATTCGGTGGAGCAGATCCTGCACCAGCCCGAAAGGACACAGCCATCCGCATACCGTCCGTCCGAGAAGGCTTCCGAAGAGAAAGAAGAAGGCCAGCGCAGCGAACGGAATCTGCATTCCCTGCTGATTCAGCAGCGCCTGCAGCGCGCCCATCGGGCAGGCCCCCACGGCGCCGGGACAGGAATAGCAGTTCAGTCCCGGGACGCACGCGTATTTCAGTTTTCCCCGATAGATTTTTCCCGAGAGGAAGCCGTAGACGTATCCGTTTGTCAATATCGTATAGAAAAGTTGTACCGTAAGACGCAGTCTGTTCATAAGCTCACCTGATTTTTCCCGTTTATCCGATTCCGATGCATTCCAGACAGATCATGACGGCTTTCTGCCAGATGACGGTGAACTGTCCCTGCGCCAGTGCGGCTAGGAGACAGAGGATTCCGGCAAGAACGCCGAACAGCCACAGACGGGGATGCTCATTGTTCCAGAAGCGCATTGATCTTCTCCTCCCATGCGGACCGTTCCATGGCGCCGATCACGGTGTCCAGAATCTGCCCGTTCTGATCGATGAAAAAAGTGGTGGGCACGGCGGATACATCCGTCAGAAGCGCCGTGTAGAGGGAATCGTTCAGAAGCAGATGCGAATAGCCGGCGCCGGTCTGTTCGACCAGTTCCGCTGCGTTCTGCAGGATTGCGTCGTCCGCGTCCTCCGTGACGTCGCTGATGATGCCGATCAGTTGGAAGTCTTCCGGTGCGTAGAGGGCGGGCAGTTCTCCAAGCCCCGGCATTTCGTTCAGGCAGGGGCCGCAGTAGGTGGCCCACACGTTGACCATCGTCAGCTTGGTGTCGGCGAAAAGATCGGCGGAGACGGATGTGCCGTCCAGAGTCCGGGCTTCAAAGGAGACGGGGGCAGGAGAGCCGGCGTCCTGTCCGTCAGAAGACGTTTCCGAAGCAGGTTTGCTCCCTGCCGCCGGGTCTTTTTGGCCGCAGCCGCCAAGGAGTACGGTCAGAAGACAGAGCAGCAGACAGAGGTTGTAAGTGATTCGCATAAAAGAGTATCCTCCTGATTCTGTTTTTACGGTCCGCACCGATGTAAGAAGCGGACCTGTCGTGTCGTTGTTTTTTGCCGGGGACAACGTCCCCGTCCGGATTGCTACCGTCCGGACAGATTGTTCACCAGCCAGATAATGATGCAGGAACCGACGACGGCCACGATGATGTTCCCTACGAAGCCGCTTCCGTGGATTCCGATCAGTCCCAGTACGGCGTTTCCCACAATACCGCCGACAATGCCCAGCAGGATGTTGCGCATCATGCCGCCTTCGTTGTTCATGATCCGCCCCGCGATCCAGCCGGCGATGCCGCCGGTAATCAGTCCGATGATTAGTCCAAACATGGTTTTGTTCCTCCTGTGTATGATAATAAACTATAGTATAGCACAGGTGAGAAAATTTTAACAGCCGTTACTTTTACTGTTACTTTTCACACGTTAGCCAATGTCAGCCCGACGCGGACAGATAATTCTGAAAGCCCCATTGAAGGGCGCCGGTTCTTAGGGCGCGTCTTTTGCGCCCTTAGTACCGCTGCGTCCCTTCATTAAGCGCGAGCGGGGTCTTGAAGACTTATCTGTCCGCGTCGGGCGTCCGGATGGCATGTGTGTGAAAGGTAACCTTTTATCACCTGCGGCACCCGGGTGAGAAGGAACCGATTGATTTTTAGCGGGCGGTATTGTATGATAGGTTCGACAAAGGAGAACAGTTTTATGATACGCGCGGTAATATTTGATATGGACGGGATCCTGATTGATACAGAGAAATATCTGTATCGTTACTGGAAACAGGCGGCGCAGGAAGCAGGGTACGAACTGACGCATGAGCAGCTTCTGCGCTTCCGGAGCTTTTCCAAAGAATATGCGGAGCCTTATTTTAAGAAGATGCTGGGAGAGGAGTTTGATTTTCCGGCAGTGCGCAGGCGCAGGATGGAACTGATGCGCGCGCATCTGGAGACATACGGGGTGGAGAAGAAGCCGGGAGTGGATGAATTTCTGAACTGGCTGACGGCAAACGGTTATAAGAAGGCGGTCTCCACCGCCACAGACGAGGAGCGGACGAAGAACTATCTGACCCGGATCGGCATCTACGGACAGTTTGATCAGATTGCGTGCGCGCCGTCCCTTCCTCACGGCAAACCGATGCCGGATGTGTATCTGTATGCCTGCGAAAAAATCGGCGAGCGGCCGCAGAACTGTCTGGCTCTGGAAGATTCGGACAACGGTGCGCTGTCCGCGCATCGGGCGGGATGCCGGGTTGTGATGGTCAAAGATCTGGCGGGGCCGCTTCCGGAAACTGCGCGTTTCCTTGCAGGGACAGCGGAAAATCTGCTGGAAGTGATTCCGATTCTCGAGCATCTTCAGTGCGGTTCGGAGGAAGGCGTCCGCGGATGACGGAAAGGTCCGCATTTTTACAAATGGGAAAGAGAGGAAAACAAGTGAAAACGGAGGAAATCAGGATTCAGCCCGCATACGATCATCCGGAGGACGTGCGCGCGCTTTTCTCGGAATATACGGAGATGCTGGCAAAAGGGGATCCCGCGATTCGGGAGTATCTGGCGGTACAGAATTATGAGAAAGAACTGGAGCATCTGGAGGAGAAATACGGCCCGCCGGAGGGCCGGCTCTATCTGGCTTATGTGGGCGAAACGCCCGCCGGCTGTATCGGGCTTCGGAAAATCGACGGGGAAAACTGCGAGATGAAACGCCTGTATGTGCGGCCGGCATACCGCGGCCGGCGGATTGGCGCTCTGCTGGTGGAACGGGTCCTGAAAGACGCGGAAGACATCGGATACCGGTACATGCTTCTCGATACGCTGCCCTTTCTGCAGAACGCGGTCCGCCTCTACAAAAGATACGGTTTCCATGAAATCCCCCGCTACAATAACAGCCCCATGAACACCGGGATCTATATGAAGCGGGAACTGGAAGGATGAAGGTCCTTGTGAGAATCTTTTCTTTGTGATAAAATGTACAGAATATCATATCAGGAAAGGAGATTTTTTTGTCATTATGAAACTGAAAATAAAACTCCTGCTGTCGCTTCTGGCGGTGGCGGCAGCGGGCGTTTATTATTATGTAACAATTCCGGCTGTCAACATCCATTCCAGCGGTTTCTGGCTGTTCATCATCTCTCTGGTCGTGATTCTCACGCTCTTTGGCAGCGCGCGGGGCATTCGGGAAGGAATCCCGGCAGCCGAACTCCGTCCGCTGAAGATCGGAGCGGTGATCACCGTTTTTCTGCTGGTCATCTTCGGGATCGGAAGTCTTCTGTCCTCCCCGATCATCAACGCCGCGAAATATCATCAGCTTCTCACCGTCCAGGAGGGCACTTTTACAGAGGATATCGCGGAAGTGAATTATACGGAGATTCCGCTTCTGGACAAAAGTTCGGCGTCGCTTCTCGGTAACCGCAAGATGGGATCCCTGATCGACATGGTCTCTCAGTTCGAGGTCAGTTCCCTGTACACGCAGATCAATTATCAGAACAAGCCGGTGCGGGTGACGCCGCTGGTGTACGCCAGCCCCATCAAATGGCTGACCAATATGAGCGAGGGCATTCCGGCTTATATCATGATCGACATGACGACGCAGGACACGGAGTGCGTGCGCCTGCCGGAAGGAAGTTTCATCCGTTATTCCCAGGCGGAATATTTTAACCGCAACATTTACCGGCATCTGCGGTTCCGTTATCCGACGTATATTTTCGATCAACTGAGTTTCGAGATTGACGAAGAGGGAACGCCTTACTGGATCTGTCCGGTGAAAAAATTCAATATCGGTCTGTTCGGGGGCCAGACCATCGGAAAAGTGGTGCTCTGCAACGCCATCACCGGCGAGACCGTCTGTTATGAGGTCGGCGACTGCCCGCAGTGGGTGGATTCGGTCTATTCCGCGAACCTTCTGATCCAGCTTTACGATTACTACGGTCTGTATATGAACGGTTTCTTTAACAGCGTGCTGAGCCAGAAAGGGTGTCTGCGTACGACGGACGGCTACAATTATCTGGCCATGGAAGACGATGTGTGGGTTTATACCGGTATCACGTCGGTCAGCGGCGACGAGTCCAACGTCGGTTTTGTGCTCATGAATCAGCGGACGATGGAGGCCAAATATTACACCTGTCCGGGCGCCGAGGAATATTCGGCCATGAACTCCGCGGAAGGTCAGGTGCAGAACCTCGGATATCACTCCACCTTCCCGCTCCTTTTGAATGTGGCCGGTGAGCCGACTTATTTTATGGCTCTGAAGGATGACGCGGGGCTGGTTAAAAAGTACGCCATGGTAAATATTAAAAAATACCAGAACGTGGCGATCGGGGATACGGTGGCAGACTGTGAGAAAGCCTATGTCAGCCTTCTGAAAACCAACGGCATCTCCAGCGCCCCGGCGTCGGTCGGCGATACGGTGACGGGAACGATCGAGACGCTCGCGCCGGTCGTCCTGGAGGGTAATTCGCACTATTTTGTGATCCTGGCCGGGAAGGACGCGATTTACGATGTGACGGTCAGTGAATTTCCGCAGATCGTCCGTTACAAAGAGGGCGGACAGATCACCTTTGAGTATCTGGCAGGGGAAGGTCTGCAGACGGTGACCGGCATTCCCCCGCAGCAGGCCGGCGGGCCGGCGGATAGAGGTGCGGCGGAGGAGCCGTCCGTGCCCGCCGCTTCAGGAGAATAACGGAAGGATAAGATATGCGAACATTAAGGTTATCAGATGAGATTCTCATGTCGGTAGAGAAACCGGCCCGCTATATCGGCGGAGAGGTCAATGCGGTCATGAAAGACAGGGAACGGGCGGATATCCGTTTCGCCATGTGTTTTCCGGATGTCTATGAGATCGGGATGTCCCATCTGGGGATTCAGATCCTGTACGATATGTTGAATCAGAGGGAGGACGTCTGGTGCGAGCGCGTTTACTCCCCCTGGCCCGATATGGACCGGGTTCTGAGGGAACAGAAGATTCCGCTCTTTGCGCTGGAATCGCAGGATCCTGTAAAGGAATTTGATTTTCTGGGCATTACGATTCAGTATGAAATGTGTTACACGAACATCCTGCAGATTCTGGATCTGTCGCAGATTCCGCTGGAGGCGAAGGAGCGCACGAAAGAGCATCCTTTTGTCATCGGCGGCGGACCCTGCGCCTATAATCCGGAACCGCTGGCGGAATTTTTTGATCTGTTCTATATCGGGGAAGGAGAGACGCAGTATTACCGTCTGCTCGATCTGTATAAAGAATGGAAAAAAAGCGGTGCGCCCCGGGAGCAGTTTCTGAGGCAGGCGGCGCAGGTGCCGGGGATTTACGCGCCCTCTCTCTACGAAGTGTCGTATCACGAAGACGGTACGATCGCGTCCATGCGGCCGAACTGTCCCGAGGCGCCCGAAAAGGTGACAAAGCAGGTGGTGTCGGATCTGAGCGATACCTTTTATCCGAAGAAACCGGTCGTACCGTATCTGAAGGCGACGCAGGATCGGGTCGTGCTGGAGATTCAGAGAGGATGCATCCGCGGCTGCCGCTTCTGTCAGGCGGGGATGCTGTACCGTCCCACCAGGGAGCGGGATCTGGAGATGCTCAAAGAGACGGCCGAAGAGATGCTGAAACATACAGGATATGAAGAAATTTCGTTGAGCTCTTTAAGTTCCAGCGACTATTCAAAGCTCGGGGAGCTGGTGAACTTTCTGATCGAAGCGTGCGGGCCGGGAAAGATTAATATCTCCTTGCCGTCGCTCAGAATCGACGCGTTTTCTCTGGATGTGATGGGAAAGGTGCAGGATGTGAAGAAGAGCAGCCTGACCTTCGCGCCGGAAGCCGGGACCCAGCGGCTGCGTGACGTGATCAATAAGGGCCTGACGGAGGAAATGATCTTAAACGGCGCCGGACAGGCGTTTGAGGGCGGCTGGAGCCGGGTGAAACTGTATTTTATGCTGGGACTGCCCACGGAGACCGAGGAGGACATGAAAGGCATCGCGCATCTGGCGGAGAAGATCGCCGAACGCTACTATGAAGTGCCGCGGGAACGCAGAAGCGGGAAATGCCAGATCGTGGCCAGCACTTCTTTCTTTGTTCCCAAGCCGTTCACGCCTTTTCAGTGGGCGCGGATGTGCACGAAGGAAGAGTTCCTGCACAGAGCATGGGTGGTCAACCACGAGATCAAGGAGCAGAAGAACAGAAAAAGCATCAAGTACAACTGGCATGAGGCGGATGTCACCGTACTGGAAGGGATCCTTGCCAGAGGGGACCGGAGAATCGGACCGGCGATCCGCAGGGCCTACGAGAAAGGCTGTCTCTTTGACTCCTGGAGCGAGTGGTTCAAAAATGATCTGTGGCTGGAAGCGTTCGCGGAATGCGGCGTGGACGTGGATTTTTATACCACGAGAGCGCGTGCCCTGGACGAAATATTCCCGTGGGATTTTATTGAGATCGGCGTCAGCCGTGCCTTTCTGGAGCGGGAATGGAAACGCGCGCAGGAGGGCGTCGTGACGGCGAACTGCCGTCAGAGCTGTTCCGGCTGCGGGGCGGCGGTTTTTGGAGGGGGTGTCTGCCGTGAACATCAGAATTAAGTTTCAAAAGACCGGTCCTCTGCGCTTTATCAGCCATCTGGACGTGATGCGGTATTTTCAGAAAGTCATCCGCAGGGCGGGAATCGACATCTGCTTTTCCGAGGGCTTCAGCCCGCACATGATCATGTCCTTTGCGGCGCCGCTGGGCGTAGGGCTGACCAGCGAAGGAGAATATGTGGACATCCGTGTAAACACCGCGCCTTCTTCCGCGGAAGCGCTGGCGCGGATGAACGCGGTTATGGCGGAAGGGATGACTGCGCTGAGTTTCCGCCGTCTGCCGGACAACAGTAAAAATGCCATGTCCATCGTGGCGGCGGCCGACTATGAAGTCCGATTCCGGGAAGGACGGGAACCGGCGGCGGGCTGGGAGCGCCTGTTTGCGGATTTTCTCGCCCAGCCGCAGATTTTGGTCAGAAAAGAGACGAAGAAGGGCGTGCAGGAAGCGGATATCCGCCCGTGGATTCATGCCTGTTCGGTGCAGGACGGCGTGATTTGCATGCGGGTGTCCACGGGAAGCGTGCACAACCTGAAGCCGGAGCTTCTGATGCAGGCGTTCAGCGCCTGGGCGGGAGCCGGGACTGCGCCGTCGCCGCTGCTGGTACATCGGGTGGAAATCTATGCGGACCGTGGGACCGGCGGGGAAGCAGAGTGGATCTCACTGGAAGGGCTGGGCGAAGAGATTGGATAGTGTCAGAATTATCACCCCGGTGCGGGACGGAGTGCTGGCGGACGCGCTCCTGGAAGACGGACGTCTGGCGGAACTGTCTCTGATGCCGGAGAAACCGTCGTCCATTCTCGGAAATATCTATACGGGCAGAGTGCAGAACATTGTGCACAACATTCAGGCGGCGTTTGTGGAGATTGAAGGCGGACTGCCCTGTTATCTTCCGCTCGAAGACGTGAAAAATCCCGTCTACACGAAGCCGAAGAAGCGGGGGCGGCTGGCGCAGGGGGACGAGCTTCTGGTGCAGGTCAGCAGAGAGGCGGTGAAGACGAAAGCCCCGTCCGTGACGACCAATCTGAATCTGGCCGGGAAGTATCTGGTGCTGACGACCGGCAACCGGGTGATCGGTTATTCTTCCAAACTGCGGCCGGAGGAAAAAGCGAGGCTGAAAGGACTTCTGGAGACGTGGGAGCTTCCGCCGGCGGGACTGATCGTGCGCACCAACGCCGGACAGGCCGGGGAGACGGAGCTTCGGAAAGAGTACGACAGGCTCTGCGGACAATACCGTTATCTGACGGAACAGGCGGTTCACCGGACGGTATGTTCCTGCGTGATGAAAAACAGGCCGCCGTATCTGAATTCCATTCTCGGAAGCCGGAGCGGCTGCCTGAAGGAAATTCTGACCGATGATCCGGAGCTGTACGGGCAGATTCAGGAGTTTCTTGCGGAGGAGATGCCGGAGGATACCGGAAAACTCCGGCTCTACGAAGACCGCAGCCTGCCGTTAAAAGCGCTGTACCGTCTTGAAAAAGGGCTGAGCGACGCGCTGTCCGAGAAAGTGTGGCTGAAATCCGGGGCCTATCTGATCATTGAACCGACGGAAGCGCTGACGGTGATTGACGTCAACACCGGAAAATGCACCAAAGGCAGGGCAAAGCAGGAGAGCATCCGCAGGATCAACCTGGAGGCGGCGGAGGAGATCGCAAGGCAGCTGCGGCTTCGCAATCTGTCCGGAATCATTCTGGTCGACTTTGTGGACATGGAACAGAAGGAGACGGAGGAAGAACTGCTTGCCGTTATGAGGGAGTTTTTGAAACGGGACCCGCTCAAAGCGGCGGCGGTGGACATAACGGAACTCGGGCTGATGGAGATTACCCGAAAAAAGCAGAGAAAGACGCTGTTGGAACAGGCAAAGGAGTGTGGAATATGATCAGGGTGCGGGCAGTGAAGGAACAGGGGCGTTACAGGGGCTTTACCATTGAAGGACATGCCGGGTACGCGCAGGCCGGCGAAGACATTGTGTGCGCCGCCGTGTCCGCACTGGTGATCAACGCCGTCAATTCCATTGAGCGGTTTACGGAAGATGCGTTTACCTGCGACTGTGAGAGCGGAATGATCAGAGAACTGATGTTCTCTTCGGAAATATCGAAGGAGAGCGAGCTTCTGATGGATTCGCTGATGCTGGGACTTACGGAGATCCAGAAATCGTACGGCGGGAAATATATCACGGTTTCCTGAAAGAATGCGTTCGGGAAACCGGCCGTTTCTTCCGCGGCGGCGGGATTGACGGATTGCCATTCCGCATAAAGTGTGTTACACTGATACTTGGCAGGCCGCCTGAGAATCGGCATTTCCCGGCGGCAGAGAACAACCATGGATGAGAGGAATGAGGAGTATGAAAATCTTGGTAACGGGCGGCGCCGGTTATATCGGAAGCCATACGTGCGTGGAGCTTCTGAACGGGGGCTATGAAGTAGTTGTTGTCGACAATCTGTACAATGCAAGTGAGAGAGCGCTGGATCGTGTACAGGAGATTACGGGGAAAACGCTGAAGTTCTATGAAGCGGATCTTCTGGACCAGCCGAAGATTGACGAAATCTTCAAGGCGGAGAAGCCGGAGGCAGTGATCCATTTTGCCGGCTACAAGGCGGTGGGAGAGTCGGTGGCCAAGCCCATCGAATATTATTACAACAACATGACGGGAACGCTTTTGTTGTGCGATACCATGAGAAAGAACGGCGTGAAGAACATCATCTTTAGTTCCTCTGCGACCGTATACGGAGATCCGCTGGAGATTCCCATCACGGAGAGCTGTCCGAAACAGTCCCCGACCAATCCTTACGGACAGACGAAGACCATGCTGGAGCAGGTACTGATGGATATCCAGAAATCCGATCCGGAGTGGAACGTGATCCTGCTCCGCTACTTTAATCCCATCGGCGCGCATAAGTCCGGCAGAATCGGGGAAGATCCCAAGGGCATCCCCAACAACCTGCTTCCCTATGTGGCGCAGGTGGCCATCGGCAAGCTGAAATGCATCGGCGTGTTCGGCAATGACTATGACACTCCGGACGGAACCGGCGTGCGCGACTACATCCATGTGGTCGATCTGGCGAGAGGCCATGTAAAGGCGCTGAAGAAGTTTGAAGAGGAAAAGGGCGTGCGGATCTACAATCTGGGTACCGGACACGGATACAGTGTGCTGCAGGTGGTGTCGGCCTTCAGTAAGGCGTGCGGAAAGGAACTGCCGTATGAGATCAAGCCGCGCCGTGCGGGTGATATCGCCACCTGTTACTGCGATCCGGCAAAGGCGAAGGAAGAGCTTGGCTGGGAGGCGGAGTACGGTATCGAGGAGATGTGCGCGGATTCCTGGAGATGGCAGTCCCGGAATCCCAACGGCTATCATGATCCTGAATAAATAACCGGTGAGGGAAGAGATGAAAGTTGTATTGGTGAGTTATTCCGGAACCTCCGCAAGTATCCTCAAAGATCGGATGTCCGCCTGGGCGCATGCCAATCTGCTGGAGGCGGAGATCGTCATATCCTCTCTTTCAGGACTGGAAGAGGGAAAAGAAGATGCGGATATCGTCCTTGTAGGTCCTCAGGTGCGCTGTGCGCTCGCCAGTGTGAGAGAGAGGGTGCCGGAGAATATACCGGTGCTGGCCGTGGATACCAGAGATTTCGGTATGGCGAAAGGCGACCGGGTCATGCAGGAGGCGATGGCCGAGATCAGACGTTACAAAGATCAGCTCTTGAATCAATGAGACAGGAAAAACGGGTGCAGACGGCTGCGCCCGTTTTTTCGCCTGATAAACCTATTGACATGGTAGGTAAATAATGGTAATGTTTACGGAGGCCCTGAACAGAAAGAAGTGAAGATCAGGGCAGCGAAAGGAGAAATGAGGATGAAGATACCGCTTCATTATCAGATGTCGGAATACGACTGCGGGCCTACCGCCATGCTCAACGGAATCAGCTTTTTGTTTGAACGGGAGGACATTTTCCCCGAACTGATTCGGAATATTATGCTGTACAGCCTTGACTGCTATGGGGCGGAAGGGACGCCGGGCAAGAGCGGGACGTCCAGAGCGGCTATGATGTTTCTGAGCAACTGGCTGAACGGTTTTGGGGAAATCCGCCGTCTGCCGCTCGCCAGCCGGTATCTGTCCGGGCGGAGTGTCTGTCTGGGCAGTGAAAGTCTCGTGAACGACGCGCTTCACCGCAAAGGAGCGGCGGTGGTGCGGCTTTTTTACGACGAACCTCATTATGTACTGCTGACGGGGGAAAGGGACGGTCTGGTGTATATGTTTGATCCGTATTACAGGGACTGCGCGTTTGCTCAGAAAGACATTCAGGTTATTCTGGACCGTCCTGCGGAATACAACCGGATTGTGCCGGAACGCTATTTTAACAGAGAAGATCAGAGCATCTACGCACTCGGCCCCTTTAAAGGAAGAGAGGCCGTTCTTCTGTTTAACGAAGACATAAAGATTACAGAGGAAAATTCCATAGAATATTTTATATAACAAAGGAAAGGAAGGGCATGGATATGAATTTTGTTTTTATTTCTCCGCAGTTTCCGCATACATACTGGAATTTCTGCGACAGACTGCACCGAAACGGAGTGAATGTGCTCGGAATAGGAGACAGCCCATACGACGGACTGGAAGGATGCCTGAAGGACGCGCTGACCGAGTATTACAGAGTCAATTCTCTGGAAAATTATGACGAAGTTCTGCGGGCGGTGGGTTACTTTACATTCAAATACGGAAAGATCGACTGGGTGGAATCCAATAATGAATACTGGCTTATGCAGGACGCGCGCCTCAGGACGGATTTTAACATGAACACCGGAACAAAGCTGGACGGAATCGAACGTTATAAGAGTAAGTCTGCCATGAAGCCGTATTATGCGAAAGCGGGGGTTCCTACGGCGCGCTGTCATAAAATCACAACGCCGGAATCCGCATACGGATTTCTGGAGAAGACAGGATACCCGGTGATTGTAAAGCCGGATGTCGGCGTCGGCGCCAACGATACCTGCAGGCTGGATAATCGGGAAGAAGTGGAAGCTTTTTTTGCGCGGCTTCCGCAGACGCCGTATGTGATGGAAGAATTTGTGGAAGGAGATATCTGTTCTTATGATGTGATCACAGACTCCCGCTGCGAGCCGCTGTTCGAGTCCATGACGGTATGGCCGCCGTCAATTATGGACATTGTGAATAAAAAAACGGATCTGGCTTACTATACGGCGGCCGCAGTCCCCGTACGGCTGCAGGAACTGGGGCGTGCGACCGTCCGGGCGTTTGAAGTGAAGAGCCGGTTTGTTCATCTGGAATTTTTCCGGCTGACGAAAGCAAAAAAAGGGCTGGGAGCGGCCGGAGATTTCGTCGGCCTGGAGGTCAACATGCGCCCCGCGGGCGGCTATACTCCCGATATGATGAATTATGCGCATGCTACAGACGTATATCAGATTTGGGCGGATATGGTGACGGCGGACAGAAGACTTTTGCCGGACAGTAAGAATCATCACTGCTGTGTTTATGCCAGCCGCCGAAGCCGCTATCAGTACGTCCATTCTCATGAGGAGATTCTGGAGCGATACGGACAGCGGATAAAAATGTGCGAGGTCATGCCGCCTTTGATGCGTGCCGCAATGGGAGAGCAGATGTATACGGCGTATGTGGACGATCAGGACGCGGCGGCAGAATTTATCCGCTTTGTACACGAAAAAAAGAGAGGGTCAGGAGAGCAAAATGATAAATGAGGAACGGATTTGCAGCGAATTTGCGGAACTGGTACAGATCGACGCTCCAGGTTTTGGGGAACGCCGGATGGCGGATGCGCTGAAAGAAAAACTGACCGCGCTTGGATTCGAGGTGCAGGAGGACCGGGCAGGAGAGCAGTATGGTTCCGATACCGGAAATCTGTACGGATATCTGAAGGGCGGGGTGCAGGGAGAGCCGGTTCTTCTGTCCGCTCATCTGGATACCGTCCGGCCGGCATTGGGAAAGAAGGCTGTTTTTCATAAAAACGGGAGGATTACAGGCAGCGGGGATACGGTATTGGGAGCGGATGACGTGGCCGGGATTGTGGAAATACTGGAGGGCATCCGGCATCTGCAGGAGGAGGAGAAACCCTTCAGGGACGTCGAGGTTCTGCTTACAATCGCAGAAGAATCTTATATCAAAGGGGCGAAAGCCTTCGATTTCGGCAGAATACGAGCGAGAGAAGCATATGTGCTGGATCTGGAAGGAGCGCCCGGCTCGGCCGCTCTTCGCGCGCCTTCCCTGATTTCCTTTAAAGTGACTGTAACCGGAAAGGCGAGCCATGCGGGGTTCGCGCCGGAAGAAGGAATCCATGCCATTCAGGTGATGTCCGCCGCAATCAGCCGGATCAGGCAGGGCTATGTGGACGGCAAAAGAGATACGACTCTGAACATTGGCATGATTCAGGGTGGAACGTCCGCGAACATTGTGCCCGGCCGGTGTGTCTGCGAGGGTGAAATACGGAGCTTCCGCCACGAAAAAGCGCTGAAGCAGGTGGAGAAGCTGCAGAAGCTGTTTGAGGATGCGGCTCAAAAAGCCGGAGCGGACGTCCGGCTGGAATTTGACGTGGCTCTGACGGCATACGAGACCTCGTCCGCAGCTCCGGCGGTAATCCGTTTTGGGGAAGCATGCCGAAAGCTGGGGCTTCCCGGCACACTGCTCGGTACATTCGGCGGGAGCGATAACAATCAGTTTGCCCTGCAGGGAATCCGCGGTATCGTACTGTCCTGCGGCATGCACGA
Source organism: uncultured Lachnospiraceae bacterium (assembly GCA_910587765.1). GTDB lineage: Bacteria > Bacillota > Clostridia > Lachnospirales > Lachnospiraceae > Hominiventricola. The sequence continues at coordinate 35,924 of CAJUNR010000027.1, read as the reverse complement.
GGTGCACTCGGTGCGGGAATATACGACGGTGGAGGAACTGAAGCAGGGAGCGGCCCTGGTGGCGGAACTGCTTTTGGAAAAATGACAGTTGCAGGAATTTAAAAGATAAAAAAACGAGAACTATTTCTCATGCCGTTACCATATAAGAGTGAAGGGCAATACTTCGAGAAAAAGACGTCTTTATCTGAAGGAGCAGCAACATGAGCCGTGAAGAGCTGGAATTATGCATCAAACAGAATGGGAAGGACATCTATTCCTTCTGCTGTCATCTGACCGGGAGCAGGCAGGAGGCGGATGACCTGTATCAGGACACCTTCCTGAAAATGGTGGAACTGGGTGACCGCCTGGATATACAGAGCAACCCCAAAGGGTATCTCTTGTCGGTGGCCGTCAATCTCTGGCGGAACCGCCGCCGGAAGCGGGCCGTGAGGAGGCGGATCGCCGGACCGGAAGTATCCGTGGAAGACGAGGCGCTGGAAGTGCCGTCCGGCGATCCGTCCCCGGAAGAACGGATGATCTCCGGGGAGGAGAGAAGACTGGTGCGAAAGGCGGTGGACGGACTGCCGGAAAAGTACCGTCTGCCGGTACTGCTGTTTTATATGGAAGAGTTAAAGCTTTCCGAGGCGGCAGAAATCCTGAAGATCCCCGAAGGAACGGTAAAAAGCCGGCTTTTCAAGGCGAAAAAACTGCTGAAAAAAGAACTGGAGGTTGTTTTAAATGAAAAAAGATTTTGATCACATATTAAAACAGGCCCTTACTCCGCAGGAAGAGCCGGACGCATGGCTTAATCAGAATATTTTATATCGGGCAGAGGAGATGGCGAATATGAGTAAAAAGAAAAAGAGCAGGATTCCCGCGGCAGTTGCCGCGGCGGCGGTGACGCTGGTGATCGGGTCGGCAGCGGTGGCGGCGGCCGCCAGATATCTGACGCCGGGGCAGATCGCGCAGAGGCATGACGACAAAAAGCTGATGAAGGCATTTGAGGGAGAAAACGCGGTATCCGTGAACGAGACGCAGGAATACGCAGGTTTTCGGGTCACGCTTCTGGGAGCGGTGTCGGGGAAAAATATCAGCGAATATCTGGTGGAAGATAACGGCCGGATCGAGGACGACCGGTTCTATGCGGCCGTGGCGATCGAGCGGGCGGACGGTACGCCGATGCCGGACGTCAGCGACGACGCCTACGGAGAAGAAGCCTTCTATGTGTCTCCCTATATCCGGGGACTGGAGCCCTGGAATTACGGACTTATGAGTATGGGCGGCGGATACAGCGAGTTTGTGCAGGACGGAATCCAGTACCGCCTGCTGGATATGGAAAATATCGAGTGCTTTGCGGACCGGGGACTCTATATCGGCGTCAGTTCGGGAACGTTCTATGACAGCGAGGCCTATCTGTTTAACGCGGACACCGGAGAGATTACAAGAAACGAATCGTATGACAAAGTAAACGCGCTGTTCAACCTCCCGCTGGACCCGGCAAAGGGCGATCCGGCGGCGGCAGAGGCGTTCTTAAAGTCCATGGAAGAGGAGGCGGAGGACGATACGCCGCCGGAAATGGATGAGCAGGATCTGGAGATCGACGCGTGGGTCGAAGAATTCAAGGCGGGGCTGAAAGAAGGCAGAATTAAGGAAGATGCGGAGAGGATCGAATCAACCGTGCAGGTATGTCGGCCGAAAGCGGACGGCACGGCCGAATACGTTTACGATCTGGGCGACGACGGCAGCGGCGGAGGCATCGTCTTTATCGACGAGAGCTTCCCGGACCGGAAGCCCGGAAGCATGGCGGTATGCGGCTATTCCTACAGCGACGGCGGGCTGGAGGACCTGCTGGTGGATGTAGCCACGCTGAACGAGGACGGCACCGTAACCGTTGCGCTGTACAGAGTGAAGCGGTGAGCGGAATCCGGCGGGAAAACAGATAAAAACAGCGGCAGTTTCAGGCGTTTGCAGAGATGCAGGCGCCTTTTTTTTGCGCAGGTGTGTGGGGGGGAATTTGCTGCTTCCCAGCACACACCCCGCGCGGCGAATAGGGAAGTACTCTTCCCTACTCGATCGCGCAGTCAGAAAATTATAAAAAATTTAAAAACAATATTGACGAACGGTCATTTTTGTAGTATAACATATTATAACAAAAATGACCGAAAGTCATTTTTAAGACAACTTCTTAGAGAAACAGGCATACGGGGAAAAGCAGTGCCAGATAATCTATGAAGACAGCATCTGACCGAACGAAACTCCGGAAGGATTTTCGGACGCGGAACGGGGGCGAAAATTCTTCCAGAGCAGGGAGTGGAGAGAGTGTCAGATGCGGAACATAAATGGAAGGTGAAAAAAGATGAAACGAATCGGAAAGTTTATTGCAAGACGTAAGATCTCCATCGTACTGATTGCATTCCTGCTTTTGATTCCGTCCGCTATGGGGTTCATTGCTACCAAGGTCAACTATGACATCCTCAGTTATCTGCCGGATTCGCTGGAGACGGTGGCGGGACAGGATATCATGGTGGATGAATTTGGGATGGGGGCCTTCTCCATGGTCGTCGTGGACGGGATGGAGAAGAAGGACGTCGTGGCGCTCGAAGAGAAGATCGAGGCCATCGACCACGTGGAAAAGGTGCTGTGGTACGATGATTTTGTGGGGATTGACGTGCCGGTCAGCATGATACCGAAAAACGTGGCGGAGGCGCTGTTTCAGGGGGATTCGACGATGATGATCGCGCTGTTCGATCAGACGACGTCCGCGGAGACGACGATGGAAGCGATTGAGGAGATGCGCGCGCAGGTGGGGCAGCAGTGTTTCATCAGCGGTATGAGCGGGATTGTCACGGATATTAAAAATCTGGCCATGAAGGAAATTCCCGGGTACGTGGCGGTAGCGAGCCTGCTCTCCCTGCTGGTGCTGATTCTCACGACGGATTCCTTCGCGGTTCCGTTCCTTTTCCTGACGAGCATCGGTCTGGCCGTGGCCTATAATATGGGAAGCAATCTGTTCCTGGGCGATGTCTCCTATATTACGCAGGCGCTGGTGGCGGTTCTGCAGCTTGGCGTAACGACGGATTACTCCATTTTTCTGCTGCACAGCTACGAAGAGTGTAAACCGAACTATGAGAGCCGGGACGACGCGATGGCGGAGGCCATCAGCGAGACGTTCATCTCCGTCATCGGAAGCTCACTTACCACCATCGCCGGTTTTGCGGCCCTGATCTTCATGACCTTCGCTCTGGGAGAAAATCTGGGAATTGTCATGATCAAGGGTGTGATCATCGGAGTGGTGTGCTGCGTAACGGTGCTCCCGGCGATGGTGCTGCTCTTTGAGAAGCAGATCATGAGATTCAAACACCGGTCCTTTTTCCCGGACATGGGAAAGCTGTCGGACTTTGTCCGCAGATATCACCTGGTATGGATTCTTCTCTTCGTGATCGCGTTCGTGCCGGCTTACCACGGCAATAACGAGGTGGAGCTGTATTACAACATCGACACGGGCCTGCCGGACGATCTGGACAGCGCGATTGCCAACGAGAAGCTGAAAGACACCTTCGATATGAGCAACGTGCACATTCTCCTGATGAACAGCGGGAACAGCGCGAAAGACAAAGCGAACATGATAGAGGAGATCGAACAGGTGGACGGCGTGGACTGGGCGCTGGGCGTTCAGTCGGTGCTGGGCGGCGGAATACCGGAATCCATGCTTCCGAAGAAACTGACGTCCACGCTGAAGTCGGAAAATTATGAGATGGTTTTTATCTGTTCGCAGTACAGCTCGGCGACCGGGCCCTGTAACGCGCAGATTGCCGACATCAATAAAATTGTGAAAAAATACGACGACACGGCAATGGTGATCGGGGAAGCGCCTCTGATGAAAGATCTGGAGGATGTGACGAGCGTCGACCTGATGACGGTCAATACCCTGTCCATACTGGCGATTTTCCTGATCGTGATGATTGTGTTTAAATCGGTCAGTCTTCCGTTTATCCTGGTGACGACGATCGAATTTTCCATCTTTGTCAACATGGCGTTTTCTTATTACAGAGGGATCAGCCAGGCGTTTGTGGCGCCCATCGTGGTAGGCACCATTCAACTTGGCGCGACCGTGGATTACGCGATCCTGATGACGAACCGGTACAAGGACGAACGGCTGGCCGGGAAGAGCAAAAAGGAAGCCGTAGAGATTGCGCACAAGACGTCGTTTCATTCGATCATCACCAGTGCGTTCAGCCTTTTTGCTTCGACGATCGGCGTGGCGCTGTATTCCAACATTGATATGATCAAGTCAATTGTCATTCTGCTGGCGAGAGGAGCGCTGATCAGTATGGTGATTGTACTACTGTTGCTGCCGTCGTTCTTCCTGGTCTTTGACAGGCTGATCTGTTATACAACCATGGGAATGCGGGGCTGTCTGAAACAGCAGAATATAGAGAATGGGGGTTTGGAACAATGAAAAAGAAAAGGTGGTTGAGTCTGGGGCTGGCGGCTGTGCTGGCAGTCACTGCATGCGGATGCGGGAAACATACGGAGACGGCGAAAGAAACCGTGAACGAAACGGCGGAGGAGACAGAGAAGACGGCGGAAGAGGCGGTCGGGATCGCGAGGAAGGCGCTTAACCGGTCGGCGGATCAGGACGCGGAAAAAGAAGAGACCGTCTATGTAAATGCGGACGCCAACGGAGGGGTGAAGGAGATCACCGTCAGCAACTGGCTGAAAAACGGCGCCGGCGCCGGGGAACTGACCGATATCACGGAGCTGGCCGATGTGGTCAACGTAAAAGGCGACGAGACGTTCACACAGGACGGAAATACTTATATCTGGGCGGCGGACGGCAGAGACATCTACTATCAGGGCACGACTTCCGCGGCTCTGCCGGTGAATGTAAAAGTGAGCTATTATCTGGATGAGGAGGAGATTGCGCCGACGGAACTGGCCGGCAGAAGCGGCAGGGTGAAGATTCGTTTTGATTATGAAAATCTCTGCCGGCAGCAGACGGTCATCGGAGGAGAGGAGACGGAACTGTGCGTGCCGTTCGTGGCGGCCAGCACGATGGTCCTGGATTCCGACCGGTTTGTCAATGTGCAGGCGGAGAACGGCAGGATTCTCTCGGACGGGAAGAATACGATCGTTGCGGGCGTAGCCATGCCGGGGCTGTACGACAGCCTGGATTTTCTGAATCTGGACGGTTTTGAGGACGTCGACATTCCGGAATATGTGGAAGTGACCGCCGATGTGACGGACTTCAAACTGGGAATGACGGCCACGATTCTGATGCCGGATGTGTTCGGCGATCTGAATACGGATGATATGGACGGTTTTGACGATCTGAAGGACGATATCGAGGAACTGAACGATGCGACGTATGAGCTGATTGACGGCTGTATCGAACTGGACGACGGTGTAAAGGAACTGAAGGACAACATGCCGGATCTGTGGGACGGGGCCGTGGAACTGGACGACGGAGCGGCGGAACTCAATGACGGCGCCTGGGAACTGGATGACGGGGCGAAAGACCTGCGGGACGGGGCGAAAAAGCTCAATGAAGGAGCGAGAGACCTGCGGGACGGGGCGAAAGAGCTGGATCAGGGAGCCGGAACGCTTCAGGCCGGACTCGGACTTTTAAACGGCAATCTGCCGAAACTGACGGACGGTGTGAATATGCTGACCGCGGGTCTGCGGACGCTTCAGGATTCGATGATGCTGGGGCCGGACGGCAAGAGCGGCGACGCGGAGCATCCTTATATCAAGACCAGCGTCGGACGTCTGAAAGCCGGCGTCGATCAGCTCGCAGCCGGCGTCGGCGGCATGGGAACGACGCTGGAACAGGCCATAGCAGAGAATCAGAAGAAGATGCAGACGGCGCAGACCAGTGTGATGCTGCTGGGGAATGAACTGCAGAAAGAAGTGGAAGAGGCGAAAAAACTGGAAAGCCAGCTAAAGGAACTTGCGGCTCATATGGGGATGCTGCCGGCGGAAAGCGGCGCAGACCAAAGCCCGGCGGCGGAGACGCCGGTTTCACCGCGGCAGGATTCTGAAGAGCACGAGGCGAAACCCGCCGCTCCCGCACCGTCGAAAGAAAAAGGAGCGGGAGAGGTTCCGGATTCCGGAAAAGAACCGGGCGCGGCGCCGGACGGCGAAGGAGAGCCGGAGACCGTTCCGGAGAGCGGTGAGGAACCGGGCGAGGTTCCCGCAGAGGAGGAAACAACGGTTCCGGAAGACGGGAAAGAATCGGACGGCGTTCCGGCAGGAGAAGAGACGGCGGAAACGTCCCCGGAGGACGGACAGGAGCCGGATGCCGTGCCGGAAGAACCGGACAGCCGTACCGAAGAGCCGGAGGATGACTCGGAGACAGAAAATCAGTCGGAGTTCGCGCAAGTCTATCTGGACAGCCTGAGCAAATCGGACGGAATGACTTCCATGAGCATGGTACAGACATCGGACGCAGTCGGGGAGAGAGCGGCTTCCGATCCGGCGGCTATGGAGGTAATCCGGCTACAGACCCGTTTGATCGAGCAGATGAAGAAGATCACGGAACTTCAGGAACAGCTCCGTGCTGCGGCGACAGAGTATGCGGGATATGCGGGCGCGGACGCGGCCCTGAAACAGGTCGCAGGACAGTTGAGCGGCGGCGTGGACGCCGAACAGCTTGCGCAGTTGACGGAGGGAATGGCCGCTCTGGAGACCTCAGTCGGCCAGATTTATGATGCGGTTGATCAGATCAACCGTCAGACGGGAGCGCTGTCGGGCGGCGCGGCGGAACTGAAACAGGGAACCGGCGATCTGAAAGCCGGGGCGGACGCGCTGAAAAAAGGAACAAAGAAGCTTTATCAGGGCGGAGTGGATCTCAGAAACGGCGCGGATGAACTGTATGACGGTACGAAAGAGCTGAAGGAGGGGACCGAGGAACTGAAAGACGGTACGCAGGAACTCAAAGACGGCACGCAGGAACTGAAAGACGGAGTCGTCGATCTGGTGGAAGGCGTGGACGAACTGAAAGACGGTACCACGGAACTGCTGGACGGAGTGCACGAGTACAACGACGACGGAATCCAGAAGCTGTACGATACGGTCAACGGGGACCTTCAGAATCTGCTGGACCGCGTGGACGCGGTGTCGAATCTGTCAGAGGCTTATCAGAGCTTCTCCGGCAAGAGCGACGCGATGAAGGGAAAGGTCAAATTCATCATCGAGACCGAGGCGATTGAGCTGGACGAAGAAGATTAGGCAAACAATAAATGCAGGGGAACTGCCGCTCAAGCGGGCGGCAGTTCCCCTGTTGCCGTATGTCTGTTTCTGCATTTTTTAAAAGACAGTCGACGGGACAGGCTGCGATCAGTCGTCTTCCTCCGCGAATTGATTGCTTGTATAGACGGTACGCTTTCTTGCCATTTCGTCGCTTTCCAGATATTCGTCGTAGGTGGTGATCTTGTCGATCATGGAACCGTTCGGCAGAATCTCGATGATCCGGTTGGCCGTGGTCTGGACGATCTGGTGGTCACGGGAAGAGAACAGCAGCACGCCCGGGAATTTCATCATACCGTTGTTGAGTGCGGTGATGGATTCCATATCCAGATGGTCCGTAGGCTCGTCGAGAATCAGCACGTTGGCGCCGGAGATCATGAGCTTGCTGAGCATACAGCGGACCTTCTCGCCTCCGGAGAGGATGCGCACCTTCTTCACGCCGTCCTCCCCGGCAAACAGCATCCTTCCCAGGAAGCCGCGGACGTAGGTCACATCCTTGATCTCGGAATACTGGGTCAGCCAGTCCACGATGATATCGTCGTTGTCAAATTCTTTCGAGTTATCCTTGGGGAAGTATGCCTGAGAAGTCGTAACTCCCCATTTATAATGCCCTTCGTCCGGCTCCATCTCGCCGGACAGAATCTTAAAGAGCGTAGTTTTGGCAAATTCGTTGCTGCCCACAAAAGCAACCTTGTCGTCGTGTCCGAGGATGAAGGAGATATTGTCCAGTACTTTGACGCCGTCGATCGTTTTGGAGATTCCCTCAACGGTCAGCACCTCGTTACCGATCTCCCGGTTGGGGCGGAAATCAATGTACGGATATTTCCGGCTGGAAGGACGGATCTCGTCGAGCTGGATCTTCTCCAGAGCCTTCTTCCGCGAAGTCGCCTGTTTGGATTTGGACGCGTTGGCGGAGAAGCGGGAGATAAATTCCTGCAGCTCCTTGATCTTCTCTTCCTTCTTCTTGTTGGCTTCCTTCATCTGACGGATCATGAGCTGGCTGGACTCGTACCAGAAATCATAGTTGCCGGCGTAGAGCTGGATTTTGCCGTAGTCGATGTCCGCGATGTGGGTGCAGACCTTATTCAGGAAATAGCGGTCATGGGAAACCACGATGACCGTGTTGTCAAAATTGATGAGAAATTCCTCCAGCCAGGCGATGGCGTCCAGATCCAGGTGGTTGGTGGGCTCGTCGAGGAGCAGGATATCCGGATTGCCGAACAGGGCCTGCGCCAGCAGGATCTTCACCTTCTGAGCGCCGGTCAGGTCTTTCATCAGAGCGTAGTGGAACTCCGTCTCGATTCCGAGGCCGTTTAACAGCGTAGAAGCGTCGGATTCCGCCTCCCAGCCGTCCATGTCTGCGAACTCCGCCTCCAGCTCGCTGGCGCGGATTCCGTCCGCGTCCGTGAAATCTTCTTTGGCGTAGATGGCGTCTTTTTCCTTCATGATTTCATAGAGTCTTGCGTTCCCCATGATTACCGTGTCAATGACCGGATATTCGTCGTACTGAAAATGGTCCTGCTTGAGGAAGGAGAGACGCTGTCCCGGAGTGACGGCGATCTCGCCGCTGGTGGAATCCAGCTCTCCCGAAAGGATTTTCAGGAACGTGGACTTGCCGGCGCCGTTGGCGCCGATCAGTCCGTAACAGTTTCCTTCCGTGAACTTTATATTCACGTCTTCAAAGAGGGCTTTTTTGCCCAGACGAAGCGTTACGTTATTCGCACTGATCATAAAATCAACCTTTCTTACCGATGAAAATGCTTATTTATAATACACCATTCTATATTGTAACGGAAAATTTTGTTTTTGCAAGCATTTTTCAAAAATTGTACTTTAGAAATGAGGAAGATTGTGGTATGATAAGAATATCAAAATACTTCTTAATACACGGAAGGGGTTTATCTATGAGAAAAATTTTATTTGCGGCATCAGAGTGCGTACCTTTTGTGAAGACCGGCGGTCTCGCGGACGTATGCGGAGCGCTCCCGAAAGGATTCAACAAAGAAGAGTGGGATGTTCGTGTGGTGATTCCGAACTATACCTGCATTCCGGACAAGTTCCGGAATAACTTCAGGTACATCACTCATTTTTATATGGGAACAGGAACCTATAATCCAGGCGCGCATGTGGGTGTGATGACGTACGAGCTGGACGGCGTCACTTACTACCTGATTGACAATCTGGTCTATTTCGGAGGCGCGAAGCCTTACGGAGATTTCCGGACGGACATCGAAAAATTCGCGTTTTTCTCCAAGGCGGTGCTGTCCATCCTTCCGATTGTAGGGTTCCGTCCGGACCTGATTCACTGCCATGACTGGCAGACCGGCCTGATTCCGGTCTATCTGAAGACCGAGTTTGCGGCGGGCGATTTCTATCAGGGCATCAAGACGATTATGACGATTCACAATCTGAGATTCCAGGGCATCTGGGATATTGAGACGATGCAGGGACTGACCGGCCTGCCGGATTACGTGTTCACGCCGGATAAGCTGGAGTTCAAGAGAGACGCCAACATGCTCAAGGGCGGTCTGGTCTACGCGGATTATATCACCACCGTCAGCGAGACTTACGCGTACGAGATTCAGACGCCGATGTACGGCGAGGGCCTGGACGGCCTGCTGTCCGCGAGACATATGGATCTGCGCGGCATCGTGAACGGCATTGATTATGAAATCTGGAATCCGGATACGGACGAGAAGATTGACAAGAAGTATAAACTGAAGACCTTTAAGAAAGGGAAGGCGGCCAACAAGCGCGCGCTTCAGGAGGCGCTGGGGCTGACTGTGGATGAGAACAAGATGCTGATCGGCCTGATCTCCCGTCTGACCGACCAAAAGGGTCTGGATCTGATCGCGGAGGTGATGGAGCAGATCGTGGACGACAACACGCAGTTTGTGGTCATCGGTACCGGAGATCAGAGGTACGAGGACATGTTCCGTCATTATGCGTGGAAATATCCGGATAAGGTGTCGGCGAACATCTACTATGCGGATGAGCTGTCCCATAAGCTCTACGCGGCGGCGGATGCGTTCCTGATGCCCTCGGCTTTCGAGCCCTGCGGGTTGACGCAGCTGATCTCCTTCCGCTACGGCACGGTTCCGATTGTCCGTGAGACCGGCGGTCTGAAAGATACGGTAGAGCCATATAATGAATATGAAGGAAAAGGCGACGGATTCTCCTTTACAAATTACAATCCATGGGATATGATGGAAGTAATCAATTACACAAAATACACATATTTCGTACACCGGAAAGAGTGGGATGAGATGGTTGCACGAGGCATGCAGAAGGATTTCTCATGGGATGCATCCAGATACAAATATGAGGGGATCTATTCTTGGCTGATCGGCTGGTAGATTCTGTCACGTAAAGGCGGGGAGGCTCCGGGAGGAGGCTCCCCTGTCTCGTTATGCACACGGGCGTCCAGATGAAATACGTCAGCAAGCTGACGGACGCCCGGTGCGCGAGTAGGGGAAGATAAATCTTCTCTGCTCGATTGTGCCCAAAGGCAGAGAAGACGGGGCGCGGCCGGGCGGCGGTTTTACTGCGGCGCCGGGCCCGGGGATGAGGCACGGAGGATAAAATTGGGGGTTGTATGCAAAAGATATTAGTTGCGGAGGATTCGGAACTGAATCGGGAACTGCTGTGCGAGATTCTGAAGGAAGAGTATGTTGTGGAAACGGCCGGAGACGGCCGGCAGGCGCTGGAAACGCTTGCGTTGCATACCGGGGAGACAGCGGCGGTGCTTCTGGACCTGCATATGCCGAAGCTGGACGGTTTTGCGGTTTTGAAGGAGATGAGGAAGAAAGGATGGCTCGGAAGGATTCCGGTGCTGGTCATCAGCAGCGAACCGGCGGTGGCGGTGGAAAACCAGTGCTTTGACCTTGGAGTGTCGGATTTTATCCACAAGCCGTTTGAAAGTTCGATCGTAAAAAACCGGGTGAGAAATGCCATCGAGCTTTTTACCTGCAAGAACCAGTTGGAGCAGAAGGTGGAAGAACAGGCCCAGAAGCTGGAAAGGCAGTACGAGATCATTCAGAGGCAGGCGAAGAAACTGAGGGAAGCAAAGCCTTTTAACCGCCTGATGACCGAGTATACTTCCGCGATCATGGAAGTGGAGACAAAGCTGAAAGTGCTGAACGCGGAATTTTCTCAGGAATATAACCGCAATCCGTTTGAATCCATCAAGACCAGGCTGAAGTCTCCGGAGAGTATTTCGGAAAAACTGGAGCGCAAGGGATTTCCCTTCACGGTGGAGAGTATCCAGGAGAACCTGACGGATGTGGCGGGCGTCCGGGTCATCTGCTCGTTTCCGGACGATATTTACCGTCTGGCGGATCTTCTGACCGGACAGGACGATATCGTTCTCATCAGGAAGAAGGACTACATTCAGAATCCCAAACCGAACGGCTATCGAAGCCTGCACCTGATTCTCAGCGTTCCGATCTTTCTGTCCAATGAGAAGAAATATATGAATGTGGAAGTACAGTTCCGCACCATCGCCATGGATTTCTGGGCGAGTCTGGAACATAAGCTGAAATACAAGCGGAATGTGAACGAGGCGGACGAAATCGTGAGCCAGCTCAAAATGTGTGCGGATTCCATCGAGAGGCTGGACTACCAGATGCAGGAGATCCGCAATCGGATTGACCGGTCGCGATGCTGACGTGCGGGCCGGCGGCGCGGAGGAAAGCGCCGGCCGGGGAGAAGGAAAGGAGTGTCGGAACATGCGGAAGGTGATACTTGCATCCGGATCGCCCAGAAGGAAAGAACTTCTGGAGCAGATCGGGGTGTCATTTGAAGTGTGCAGATCCGGGAGCGAGGAAGTGATCGCTTCCCCGGTTCCCTCGGAGGCCGTAAAGGAGCTGTCCGCCCGGAAAGCCCGGGAGGTTGCCGCGGCGTGCGGCGGAGACGTGATTATCGGTGCGGATACGGTGGTGGCCGTGGAAGGTCAGATTCTGGGGAAGCCAAAAGACAGGGACGACGCCCTGCGGATGCTCGCGCTTCTGCAGGGAAGGGAGCATGAGGTGATTACCGGAGTGACGGTGATTCTGGGCGCTTCAGGGAAAACAATCTCGTTTGCGGAGACGACGAAAGTGCGGGTGTATTCGATGACAAAAGCGCAGATGGAGCGCTACGTGGACACCAGAGAACCGATGGACAAGGCGGGAGCCTACGGGATTCAGGGCTTTTTCGCCGCGTATGTGTCCGGCATCGAAGGCGATTACAACAATGTGGTCGGACTTCCGGTGGGGAGACTTTATCAGGAAGTGCTGGCGGAGGGGATCGACCTTCTGGCGGACGGGACGCGGAACGAAGGCGGGAGATGAGACGATGAGATTTGTGATACAGAGAGTGGAGCAGGCGTCCGTGACGGCGGGCGGCAGGGTTCTCGGCGAGATCGGCAGGGGTTTCCTGGTTCTGATCGGCGTGTCGGATACGGATACGAGAGAAACAGCGGACAGGATGGTGAAGAAGATGCTGGGACTTCGCATCTTCGAGGACGAGAACGGGAAGACGAATCTGGACCTTCGTACGGTAGGCGGAGAACTGCTTCTGGTGTCTCAGTTTACGCTGTATGCGGACTGCAGAAGAGGAAACCGTCCCGGCTTTACACGGGCCGGCAAACCGGACATGGCGAACGCCATGTATGAATATATCATTGAAAAATGCAGGGAGCAGTTTCCGGCAGTGGAGCGGGGAGAATTTGGCGCGGATATGAAAGTCGCGCTGTTAAACGACGGTCCGTTCACGATTTTGTTGGATTCTGAGGAACTGTGAGAGAAATCTGGTTGCTATTTCCATGATTTGTGGTAAAATATTTATATCTCAGAGGAAAAGCAGAGGTGCCATATGAAACGTGTACTATTGAAACTGAGCGGGGAAGCGCTGGCAGGAGAAAAGCATACCGGCTTTGACGAGGCTACCTGTATCCGGGTGGCAGAGCAGGTGAAGACCGTTATGGAAGACGGGCTTCAGGTGGGGATCGTCATCGGCGGCGGCAATTTCTGGAGAGGCCGGACCAGTGAGAACATCGACCGCGCCAAATCGGACCAGATCGGGATGCTGGCTACGGTGATGAACTGTATCTATGTATCAGAGATCTTTCGGAGCGTGGGGCTGAAGACGAAGATCTTCACGCCGTTTACCTGCGGCCCGATGGCGGAGCTGTTTACAAAGGATGCGGCGGTCGAGTGTCTGGAGAAAGGGATGGCAGTGTTTTTCGCGGGCGGGACCGGACATCCGTACTTTTCCACGGATACGACGACGACGCTGAGAGCCGTCGAGATCGAGGCGGACGTGATTCTGCTGGCGAAAGCGGTGGACGGGGTTTATGACAGCGATCCCAAGCTGAATCCGAAAGCGGAGAAATACCGTGAACTTCCGATTCAGACGGTGATCGATCAGAAGCTGGGTGTGATGGATCTGACCGCGTCGATTATGTGTATGGAGAACCGGATGCCGATGCTGGTATTCGGGCTGAACGGGGAGGACAGCATCATCCGGACGGTAAGGGGTGAATGTTCGGGGACGAAAGTAACCGTATAAGATGCAGATAGAAAAGAATAACAGAGGGGAATAACTACTATGGAAGAAAAATTACAGCCGTTTGAAACCAGGATGAAAAAATCTTATGAGTCGCTGCTTCGGGATTACGCGGCAATCCGCGCCGGACGCGCCAATCCGCATGTGCTCGATAAGATCAAAGTGGATTATTACGGGACGCCGACGCCGCTTCAGCAGGTGGGCAATATCTCTGTGCCGGAGGCGCGTATCATCCTCATCCAGCCCTGGGAGAAAAAGATGATCCGTGAGATCGAGCGTGCGATTAACACCTCGGATTTGGGCATCAATCCGACCAATGACGGCTCCGCGATTCGTCTGGTATTTCCGGAACTGACCGAGGAGCGCCGTAAAGCGCTGGCAAAAGAAGTGAAGAAAAAAGGCGACGAGGCGAAGGTTGCGATCCGCAACATCCGCCGGGATGCCAACGAGACGTTCAAGAAGATGAACAAGAACAATGAGCTGACGGAGGACGATCAGAAGAATCTGGAGACGAAGGCGCAGAAGCTCACGGATAAATACATCGCGGAGATTGACAAGGCCGTCGAGGAGAAGACAAAGGAAATTATGACGGTGTAACCGCAGGAAGGTTTGCGACAGAGGGATGCAGCAAAAGCTTTGCTGCACCTTTGTTTTATGCATACGGGCGCCCAGAGGAGGATTGTCAGCAAAGCTGACGGGCGCCCGATGCGCGAGTAGGGAAGAAATCTTCCCTGCTCGATTGCACACGGGCGTCCGGATGAAACAGGTCGGCAGGCTGACGGACGCCCGGTGCGCAGGCAGGGAAAAACGTTTTCCCGCCTGGATTCTGCGGAGCATAAAGGAGGCTGTTTGTATGAAGGTTCCACAGCATGTGGCGATTATTCTGGACGGAAACGGACGCTGGGCGAAGGCGAAAGGGATGCCGCGCAATTACGGTCATGTACAGGGTGCGAAAAACGTGGAACGTATCTGCGAGGACGCTTACCACATGGGCATTAAATATCTGACCGTTTACGCGTTTTCCACGGAGAACTGGAGGCGTTCAAAGGACGAGGTGGATGCGCTGATGTCTCTCCTGCGCAGTTATATGAAGACCTGTGTGAAAACCGCGAAGAAGAATCATATGAGGGTGCGCGTGATCGGAGACAAGACCGGTCTTGCGCAGGACATCCAGGACAGCATCGCCAATCTCGAACGGGAGTCGAAGGACCAGGACGGATTGAACTTCACCATCGCCATCAATTACGGGAGCCGCGACGAGATCCGCCGGGGTGTCCAAAAGATCATAAAGGAGGGCATCCGCCCGGAGGAGGTCACGGAAGAGGTGATCTCGGATCATCTGGATACGGCGGGCATTCCCGACCCGGATCTTCTGATTCGGACGAGCGGGGAACTTCGCCTGTCCAATTATCTGATGTGGCAGCTTGCCTACGCAGAATTCTATTTTACGGATGTGCCCTGGCCGGATTTTGACAAAGGGGAGCTTGAGAAAGCGATTGAAAAATACAATCAGAGAGATCGCAGATATGGCGGAGTAAAGGAAGAGCTGAAAGGGGAATCCTGATGAAATCTTTTTTGACAAGGCTGATCAGCGGTATGGTTCTGGTGCTGCTGGTCTTCGGAAGCTGCTGGTTCGGCGGACTGCTGCTTGGCTTTTTCGTGGCAGTGATCGGGTATATCGGTCTGGATGAATATTATAAAGTATTCGGCATGAGCATCACGAAAGGAATCGGCAGGATTGGATTTGTGGGAGCCGGGCTGTGGACGGCGATGCTGCTGGCAACGACGGAGGTGGGGCTTCCTAACGGCGCGGAGTTAAGATTGCTGGCGCTTTTGTCCGCTTTCATACTTCTGATGGCGGTCTATGTGTTTGCGTTTCCCAGGTATGACACCGCGCAGGTGATGACCGCATTTTTCGGCATTGTCTACGTGCCGGTGATGCTGAGCTTTATCTATCTGACCCGGATGCTGGAAATCGGCTTCTCCCTGGTGTGGCTGATCTTTTTCTGCTCGTGGGGGTGCGACACGTTTGCCTACTGTACGGGGATGCTGGTGGGAAGACACAAACTGGCGCCGGTTCTGAGTCCGAAAAAATCCATTGAAGGCGCTGTCGGCGGAGTCGTGGGCGCCGCAGCGCTGGGCGCTGCGTACGCAGCCGCCACCGGTGCGCCGGCCGTGATCTATGCCGTGATCTGCGCCGGGGGAGCAGTGGCTTCTCAGGTGGGAGATCTGGCGGCTTCCGCGGTGAAGCGGCAGCACGGAATCAAAGATTACGGGAAGATCATTCCGGGACACGGGGGGATTCTGGACCGGTTCGACAGCGTGATTGCGACGGCGCCGATGATTTATCTTCTGGCCGTCGTGCTGGTGAAGTTGTCATAATATAAGTCCGGATGCGGAACTTTGAAGGCGCAGTTTTACGGACCGGCGCGTAATTTCCAACTATACAGGAGAGAATACCATGAGAAAGATAGCAGTACTTGGTTCTACCGGTTCCATCGGGACACAGACGCTGGAAGTCGTGCGGAACAACAAAGATCTTGAAATTACCGCGCTGGCGGCGGGAAACAACGTTGAACTTCTGGAGGCGCAGATTCGGGAATTTCGTCCGTCTCTCGCGGCCGTGTGGACGGAGGAAAAGGCCAGAGAGCTGCGGATACGCGTGGCGGATCTGAACGTCCGGGTCGCGGCGGGCATGGAAGGGCTTCTGGAGGCGGCCGTACAGCCGGAGTCGGAGCTTCTGGTGACGGCCATCGTCGGAATGATCGGCATCCGCCCCACAATCGCGGCCATGAAGGCGGGCAAGGATATTGCGCTGGCGAATAAGGAGACGCTGGTGACGGCCGGGCATCTGATCATGCCGCTGGCCAGGGAACAGGGCGTCCGTATCCTGCCGGTGGACAGCGAACACAGCGCGATCTTCCAGTGTCTGCATGGAGAAAATCGGGGCGGACTGCATAAAATATTACTGACCGCTTCCGGCGGACCCTTCCGGGGAAAGAAAAAAGAAGAACTGAAACATGTGCAGGTGGAGGACGCGCTGAAGCATCCTAACTGGTCGATGGGGCGCAAGATCACGATTGACTCCGCCACCCTGGTCAACAAAGGGCTGGAGATGATGGAAGCCAGATGGCTGTTCGGCGTGGAGCCGGAGAACATCGAGATTGTGGTCCAGCCTAAGAGCATCATCCATTCCATGGTGGAGTTCGTGGACGGAGCGGTTATCGCGCAGCTCGGCACGCCGGATATGAAGCTGCCGATTCAATACGCCCTCTGTTATCCGCAGAGACGTTATCTTCCCGGGGAGCGTCTGGACTTCGGGACGCTTTCTCAGATCACTTTTGAGAAGCCGGATATGGAGAATTTCCCGGGACTTGGCCTGGCGTTTGAGGCGGCCAAAGCGGGCGGAAGCCTTCCGACGGTATACAACGCGGCAAACGAGCGGGCGGTCGCCCTGTTTCTGGACCGCAGAATCGGATTTCTGGAGATTCCGGAACTGATCAAGGCGTGTATGGACGCGCACAAAGTTCTGGAGAATCCTTCGGTGGAGGAGATTCTTCAGACCGAAGCGGAGGCCTATGAGAGGATCGACGCGAAGATGCGCAGCCGGGAAGGCGGACGCGGAACAGGGAAGTAAGATAGAAAGCAGGTGGTTGATTGAGTATCCTACTGGCGCTGTTGATCTTCAGCGCCCTTGTGATTGTCCATGAACTTGGACATTTTCTGTTGGCGAAAAAGAACGGGATCACCGTCACGGAATTTTCCGTCGGCATGGGTCCGCGGCTTTTGAGCCATGAATGGGGCGGGACCCGTTATTCGCTGAAGCTTCTTCCTTTTGGCGGTTCCTGCATGATGGTGGGGGAAGAAGAAGAGAGCGACGAGGAGGGATCTTTTGGAAGCAAGTCCGTAGGGGCGAGGATTGCCGTTATAGCGGCCGGTCCGGTCTTTAATTTTCTGCTTGCTTTTCTGCTGTCTCTGGTCATCGTCTCCTGCGTCGGTTATGACGATACGGTTGTGGATGTAACTCCGGGTTATCCGGCGGCGCAGGCCGGTATGCAGGACGGCGACCGGATCGTCCGCATGGGCGGCAGCCGAACCTGGCTGTACCGCGAGATCAGTCTGTTCAACAGTCTCTACCAGGGACAGAAAGCGGAAGTGACTTACCGGCGCGGCGGCGAAGAACATACGGTGCTGCTGACGCCCGTGCTGGGGGAGGACGGCTTCTACCGGTACGGATTTGAGAAAACCGGTGAACGTACGAAAGGGACGATCATGCAGACGGTCGGGTACAGCATGGCGGAGCTTCGTTACTGGCTGAAAGCCACGATGGAGAGCCTGCTGAAGCTCGTTCAGGGTCAGGTGGGACTGGACGACATGTCCGGACCGGTGGGAATCGTGGACGCCATCGGAGAGACTTATGAGGAGTCTCGGACCGACGGCTGGTATTATGTGATGCTGAATATGTTTATGATGGCCATTCTGCTGTCGGTCAATCTGGGAGTGATGAACCTGCTGCCGATACCGGCGCTGGACGGCGGACGGCTTGTATTTCTGCTGATTGAGGCGGTGCGCGGAAAGGCGCTTCCGCAGGAGAAGGAAAGCATGGTGCATTTTCTCGGATTCGTGCTCCTGATGGGCTTTATGGTCGTCGTGCTCCTGAACGATATCCGGCATCTCTTTCTGAAATAGCGTCCCGGATACGGTCTGCGTTATTTTTCACACTCACGTCGGTTTACAGCCCGTATCGGGCGTCCGGGGGGGGCGTGGATATGCCCCCCTCCTATACGGTCAGGTCGATGGACATGCCGTCGACGGAGACGGCGGACAGGTCGATGCCGCCGACCGAATCATACAGCGCGGTCTGCGGTCCCGACAGAGCGGCGCCCGCGCCGATCACGGAGGACAGCGTCTCTTTCATCGATTCCTTTCCGTCTTCCGCCAGTTCTTTCATGGCGTAATCCCGTTCTTCTCTCCGGCGTTTCTTCCGTCTGCTGCGCAGTTCTTCCCTGATCTGCTTCGCGCGTTCGGCTTCCTGCTGTTTTTCGGCCTTTTTCTGCCGGATCTCCAGTTGTTCTTCTTTGCCCAACTGTTTGACCTTTTTCTGAATGCGTTTAATCAGCTTCTCCATCCGCTTGATCATCTGAGCGGCTTTTTTGGCGTCCTCTCCTTCGCAGGCGTAGGCGGACATCTTCAGGCTGGCAAGCGCCCGGGTCGCTTTGGAGAGGACCTGCAGAACGTCCATCCGGGTTTCGGAACGGGCCAGTTCGGCCGCGAGCTGTCCGACCGAGTCTTTCGGTGCGGAAGATCTCACATGAAATCCGGAATTGTTGTCTTCCGTGTTCAGGCCGGAGAGCGCTTCGGAGGCGCGGTCATAACGGTCGGTGTCCGGAAGCATGGATTCCTTTTCGGCATTTTCGGATACCTCCTTCTGATATACGGATCTATAAGCGGCGCCGGCGTCCATCTGCCGGTTGTCTGACGTGACTTTCATGAATATCCCTCCCTTCCTTTCGGGGAAAGTGTGAAAATTTTGTGAACTTCTTCTATAATATATCGGCGTTTTTTCCGAAAATCAAATGTTTTTTTGATATTTTTGGAAACGCTGAGTTTATTTACACTTTTTTGAGTGAAAATCCGCAGAACGGCGGAACAGTATAGTGAATCCAGATTTACAAAAAGAGAAATAAGGAGAAAAATCATGACGGACAGACAGTTGATAAAACTTCTGAAAAAAGATCCGGAACGCGGTCTTGGGACGGTGCTGGAGCTTTACGGAGGAGCTATAAAGACCATCTGCGGCAATATTCTGAGCGGCTGTGCGCGCGAGGATGTGGAAGAGGCGGCAGCGGACGCGCTGGCCGCGATCTGGAAAGCGGCGGATCGCTTTCAGGCAGACAGAGGGACCTCATTTAAAAGTTACTGCTACGGAATTACAAGGAAGAAAGCGCTGAGCAGGAGAAAAAAATTGCTGGTCAGGGGAGCGTTAGTCCCGCTGCAGGAGGAACTGCTTTTCGAGGAGAACGATCCGTCTGCAAAGATAGAACAGGAGGAAGAAGAGCGGATTCTCCATGAGACCGTCGGTGAACTGGAGGAACCGGAACGCTCCGTATTTATCCTCAGATATTTTTTCTTTTTCAAAGTAAAGGAGATCGCGGAACGTTTGGAGCTGACAGATAAAAAAGTGGAAAACTGTCTGTACAGGGGAAAAGAGAAGTTGCGGACCGCGCTGATTAGAAAGGGGATCACAAGATGAGGCGTATCACGGAATTGTACTGTCATATCAAAGAGGAAGAATTGTACAGAAAAAACGCGGAAAGGGACGGCGTACAGCCGGCGGTGGAGCAGGGGAGCCTGCGGGAGGACGAAAAAGAGCGGATTCTCGCAAAGGCAATGGAGCGGATACAGAGTGAAACGGCGGAGCGGGAAGAGGGAAAACGGCATCTGCCTGGGAGAAAGCGTCTTGGTATCCTGATCTTCGCGGCGGTGTTGTCTGCCGCGCTGACGGTCAGCGCGGCCGGGTATTTTCAACTGAGAAAGGAATTGGCAGATTCCCTTGATCTCTCCCCGGATACCCCGCCGGAGCAGCTTTCTCCTATGCTGACAGATTTTTCGGAAAAAGGGGTGTCCGTGACCGAACATGGAGTGACCGTGCGGGCGGAGCAGGCGATCTGCGATGGGAGAGCAGCCTGTATTTGCTTTGAAATCGAGCTGCCGGAGGGCGTTTTTCAGGAAAATCCGGACGGCGGTACCTCCGGGCGGGAGCGGGGAATTAACATGTACTGGAACGGTCCCGTCTCCTGGTCCCGGAACGGTGCGGATGGACATGCGGACATTTTTAATATGTGGCGGAAAGTAAAAATATGGATCGGAACAGAGGAAGCCGGCTGCGGTCCTATGATCGTGGAAAAAGATGCGGACGATCCGCAGCGGTATTATGTGGTCGAGATGGTCGGCCTGGAGCGGCAGACGGGCAGTCTGGAAGGGCCTCAGAAGCTGAAGCTTGAGCTTACGGACCTGGGATATGTGTACGCGGACGACGAGAAGACGGAATGGACCACACAGATAGAGGGAACATGGCTGCTGGAGTGGACGATGGAATTTGAAGACATGTCCCGGACGTATGAAGTTCATAAGGAATTTCAAAAAGACGGAAGGAGCGTACTCGTGCAGACCGTACAGGTGTCGCCGCTGGGAATACTGCTGACCGGCACGACCGAGGCGGAGGGAATCGGGGGTGATTTCCTCAGTCCGGGCGAAGTTCTGACCAGGGACGGTTTCACAGGCATGAAATGCGGGGTTTCCGTCTGGGGCGTCGGCGAAGAAGGGGGTGTTGTGACCGCGGACGGATCGTTTGAAAAACTGATGGATGTGGACGACATCATCGGCGTTCAGGTCAACGGAGAAGACTGGCTGTTTCACGAATAGAAACGGATAAGAATGGTGATGCTTTTTCTGACGACAGACAGAAGGAAGTCAGGATGGCATCACCATTTCCGCGCTTTTCAGAGTTTAGAGCGCCCGCAGGAAATTTAACGACCCTGCCGGATTTTCCGTCCCTTTTTCCAGAAGGGAGATCAGTCCGAGGATGGTGTCCTCGGTCTCTTCCGGCGTGGAGGGAACAAGTGTGTTGTCCAGCTTGACCGCGAGGACGATGAGCACGATCTCCGCCAGCGCGGCCGGATGATCGAAGCGGATCTCACCTCTCTCGATGCCCTGCCGGATGATGTCGGTCAGCACCGGTTTTAGTTCGGTGGTCAGATAGGTCAGATATTTCTGATGGATGAAGGCCTGTTCCGGAGCGCTGGCACAGGCCGGGCCGCTTCTGCGCCTCCGGAACTGAATGGAAGAGTTCCGGCAGGCCTGAAAGATCATGGCCATGCGCGTGAAAGGAGAAATGTCCGTCTGCGCGGCGAGGTTCTTGGCGGTTTCCAGGGGGTTTTCGTAATCCCGCTCCACCAGCGCTTCGAAGATCGCTTCCTTCGACGGAAAATAATAGTAGAGACTTCCTTTGCCCATGTCTGCCGCCCGCGCGATCTCGCTGACCGAGATATTCTGTATGTCTTTTGCCTCCAGAAGCGTCTGGAGCGCGTCGAGGATTCTTGTGTATTTGCTGTCGTTTGCCATCGGAGCCGTCCCGCCTTTCTGTCTTGTATTATACACAAATACGTCCGGCTGTACAATCGTTTGCAGCTTTTTTGTATATTTCACAGATATCCCTGCTTTTCTTCTGAAATTTTGGATGAAATGCAGTTGACCGATGGTCGAAAAGATGATAAAGTACAGGGGAATTAAATCGACCGATGGTCGAAAAACGACAAAATATGACATGGGGGAGGAAAAGGGAAATGACCTATGCGGAATTTTTCGCGGAGATAAAAGGGAAATTTATGGAAGCGGATGTGAGCGATATCACGGAGCATCTGGCCTATCAGTTCAACATCACAGGAGAGGCGGAGGGCATCTTCTATGTGGAGGTGAAGGACGGGACGCTGCATGTGGAGCCTTATGAATACTTTGACCGGGACGCGATGTTCATCTGCAGTGCGCAGACGCTGCGCGAGCTGGCGGACGGAACGCTGGACCCGGTACTGGCGTTCACGCTTCAGAAGCTGAGGGTGGAAGGCAGCATCGACAAAGCGCTGCGCTTTAAGGAACTGGCGGATCGGAGCAGGAAGGGCTGAATCGGAACTTGATTTATCATTTCAGTCAGGAGGAGCGAATATGAAGAAAAAAGCAGGAGCCATCGCCGTCTTTCTCGGGCTTTTGACCGTGGCGGAGGCGGGCGGTTCGGCGTATTTCTACCGCAGGACGATGAAGCGGGGCAATGCGAAGAAAGAGCGTACCATGAAAATGGCGGGTACGGACTGGAACCAGTATCTGCCGCTGATTCAGGAGAGGAAGGATCAAATGCTGGCGCAGCCCCATGAAGACGTGTACCGCCGGTCGGAGGACGGGCTGCGGCTGCATGCCACCTGGTTTCCGGCCGGCGATCAGAAGAAGACGGTCATCTGTTTTCATGGTTATACCAGCCAGGGGATGAGCGATTACATCGGACTGTCCGCTTATTATATGAAGCGGGGCTATTCCATGCTTCTGGTGGACGAGCGGTCTCACGGGGACAGCGAGGGCGAATACATCGGTTTCGGTTGTCTGGACCGGATAGACGCGCTGGGCTGGATCGAATGGCTGATCGGCAGATGCGGGGACGAGATTCAGATCCTGCTGCATGGGACGTCCATGGGAGGGGCCACGGTGCTGATGGCCAGCGGCCTGGAACTGCCCGGTCAGGTCAGGGGGATCGTCTCGGACTGCGGATTCACCTCCGCAAAAGAGGTATTTACGCATGTGCTTCATTCCATGTACCATCTGCCGGCGTTTCCGATGATCCAGATCGCCAGTCTGGTGAATAAAAAGAAGGCCGGCTACGGGCTGGACGAGTGCAATGCGCTCAGGGAGGTCCGCAAAGCGCAGGTGCCGATTCTCCTCATTCACGGAGACGCGGACACCTTTGTCCCCTGCAGCATGTGCAGCCGGATCTATGATAACATTGCGTCGGAAAAGAAAATGCTGATTGTCCACGGCGCTGCTCACGCGGAGAGCTATTATAAGGATATGGAAGCTTATGAACAGGCGCTGGATGAGTTTACCGAAGGAGTGATTGAAAAATGATGAGGAAAAGAAAAGGATATCCGGTATATCCGCTGACGGCGGCGCAGAAATTTCATTTTTTCTACCAGAATTTCTGCCCCAAAAAAGAAGTGCTGAATGTGGGAACCAGCCTGACCATTGAGGCGGAACTGGACTGGGAGGTGCTGAAGGCTTCCATCTGCAAAGCGTATGAGCGCTGCGAATGCCTGCGGATCCGCTTTGCGGCGGACAAGGAGGGCGTCTGGTATCAGTATGTAGTCAATACGGAGGAAGGAAAGCCGGACGTGGAATTTAAGGACTTTTCCGCCGGGACGATGGAGGAAGCGGAGAAGACCATGACCGAGTGGTCCGCGGTGCCCTTTAAGCCGCAGGATTCTCCCATGAGCCGGATCGTCATGATCAAGATGCCGGACGGCTTCCAGGGAGTGTACCTGCTGGTCGACCACCGGATCATGGACGCGCAGTCGCTGATCTGCTTTCTGCGGGACGTGATCGAGCTGTACTGCAACACGATGTATGAAGGCGTGGACTACCCGAAAGATATGGCGTCCTATATTGAACAGCTTCAGAAAGACCTGGCGTACGAAGCCGGCAGCAAGGCGAAGGAGCGCGACGAGGCGTATTTCCGGAACTTGATCGACAATATGCCGGAACCGATCTACAACGGAATCGACGGCCCCGGAGCGCTCAACGCGGAGCGGGAGAGAAGCGGGGATCCGAATGCGCGAGCGGCGGTAAACGTGTCCGATTCCGTGGATTCGGCGCTGGATATCTTCCATCTGGAAGAAGAGCCTACCAGACGGCTGATGGCTTTCTGCGAGCAGTATCACGTATCGCTGGTATGCCTGCTGCTCATGGGACTGCGGACCTATTTCCAGAAGATGAACGGAAATGACGACGTCTCCATCAACACGGCGATCGCAAGAAGAGCGACGCTGAAAGAGAAGAAATCCGGCGGTACAAGGATCCATTCCTTCCCGTTCCGCACGATCATTTCCGAGGACCGGACGTTCCTCGAGGGAATCCATGAGATCCGCGATCTGCAGAACGAGTATTTCCGCCATGCAAATTATGATCCGGTGGCGTACTTTGCCTACAGAGGGCGCAAATATCCTCATCCGGGCGGACAGACTTACGAGCCGATGGCGCTGACCTATCAGCCGCTGACGCTGAAAGAGAAAGGGCTGGAAAAACTCGGAGACATCAAATACAAGACCAAATGGTATCCCAACGGGGCGACCACGCAGGCGATGTATCTGACCGTCATGCACCGGCCGGACGACAACGGACTGGACTTCAGCTTCGAGCATCAGGTGAAGGCCGTGTCCAGAGAGAAGCTGGAGTACCTTTACTACTATCTGTGCAGGATCATGTTTAAGGGCATCGAAAATCCGAATCTGAAGATCGGGGACATTATGAAACTGGTTTAAAAACCGTGCCGTCCGGAAAAGTCCGTGTACGGACAGCCAAGCCCGAAGGCCGGGCCGCAGCGGAAAAGGACCGGAGACGGATAGATAAAAGGAGAAGATGAGAAATGTTTGAGAAGCTGGTAGAAATTATCTGTAATTATGTAGAAGTGGAGCCGGAGAATGTGCGTCCGGAATCACGCTTTATGGAGGACCTGGGATTTACGTCCTTTGACTTCATGAGTATGCTGGGAGAACTGGAGGATGCTTTCGATGTGGAGATCGACCAGCAGGAAGTGTCGGATATCCGCACGGTACAGGAGGCCGTGGATTATCTGACAAAGCTGGCGGCAGAGTAAGGGGGCGGAGAAAATGACAATCAGTACTATCCGGGAAATTCTGCTGCAGGCGGAACAGGCCTACGGGGAGCAGGACGCCATCCGTTACAAAGTTGCAAAAGACACTGTGGAGGCAAAATCCTATACGGATCTGAAAAATGACAGCGAAAGCTTTTCCAGAGCGCTGGAAGCGCTGGGCGTGCGGGGAGGCCATGCGGCGGTCACCGGTATGACCTCATATTCCTGGCTTGTCGCCTATTTTGGAACGGTGAACAGCGGGACGGTGTGCGTGCCTCTGGATGTATCCCTTCCCATGGAAGAGATGTGCGAGCTGATCGACCGCTCGGACGCGTCGGTGCTGGTGGTGGACGAGATCCGCAAAGACGTGATGCTGGCGGCGAAGGCGAAGTGCCCCAAATTAAAGTATGTCATTTCCATGCAGAAGGAAGCGGACGACGAAGAGGCGCTGTCCTTTGGAAAGCTGCTGCGGGAGCATGCGGGCGCGTATGGCTATGAGCCGAAGCCGGAGGAGCTGGCGACGATCATGTTCACGTCCGGGACGACCGGAAAGAGCAAGGGCGTGATGCTGACTCACCGGAATCTGGCGGAGAACGCCACCTGTCTGGACATGAAATTCCCGGAGCGGACCGTGCTTTTGTCAGTGCTCCCGATTCATCATGCCTACTGCCTGAGCATGGATATTCTGAAAGGACTTTCGCTCGGAAGCGTCATCTGTATCAACGATTCCCTGATCCGCATGGCGAAGAATATCAAGCTCTTCAAGCCTAATGTGATCCTGATGGTACCGCTGATGATCGAGACGATGGCGAAAAAGCTTCAGGATGCGGCGGGACTGCCGCCCGAGATTGTGAAAAAAGAGGTGTTCGGCGAGCAGTTCCACACGATCTGCAGCGGAGGCGCCTATATGCCTCCCGCCATGCTGGATCTGTTCGGGAAATACGGCATCACGATCCTGCAGGGCTACGGTATGACCGAGTGCGCGCCGGTCATCAGCACGACGGTGAGCTGGAACATCCGCAAAGGGTCCGTCGGGCAGTTGATCCCCAACTGCGAGGCGAAGGTCGTCGATGAGGAACTGTGGGTCCGCGGCAGCAGCGTCATGCAGGGCTATTATCAGATGCCCGAGGAGACGAAGGAGACGCTGGTGGACGGATGGCTGCGGACCGGAGACCTTGGCTACGTGGACGAGGAGGGCTTCGTCTATCTGACCGGGCGGAAGAAGAACCTGATTATCACGAAGAACGGAGAGAATGTCTCGCCGGAGGAGATGGAGAACCGGCTGTCCGAGGCGCCCGTCGTACAGGAAGTGCTGGTGCGCGAGAGCGAAGGTGTGATCGAGGCGGAGATTTTCCCGGACGCGGAGTATGTGGAGAAGAAAGGAATCGCGGACGTAAAGGCCGCGCTTCAGGAACTGATCGACGACTGGAATAAAAACGCGCCGGCTTACAAGAAGATTTACCGGCTGAAGGTGCGGGATACGGAGTTCCCGAAGACGCCTTCAAAGAAGATTAAGAGATACTGACCGCTGCAGGATCAGAAGCGAACAGGCCGCGGGAAGGGGTGCCTTCCCGCGGCTTTCGCTGTCTGTGTCTGCGGAATTTCAGCTCTGCAGCCATATCGTTCAGGGCTTTTCCGACGCATGGAATGAATTCTCATCATCGGTAAAAAAAATTACAAAAAAATATATATTTTGACTGGAAAATATGGTGAATATGTATTATACTGAAAGCGGTGTTAAAATACAAAGCTGTCTTATTTGCCGACAGTTCCTTTTCCGGCAAAGTGCAGAGGCTGAAAAGAGAACAAAAACAGATAAGAGCCGGTTTTGCAAATAAAAGATAAGGAAGGTGAGCAATTGGAAAACTATACTAAGTATAAGTTGAAAAGTAATGAAGAGCTGATTTCTTTATTGGCCGATAAAGACAATCTGTTCATCATTACCTGCAACAAGTGCTTCAAGGAATTTGAAACCATTGACGAACCAGAGTGCGGTGAGCTCGAGAAGCTTGTCACCGAGCAGGGAAAAAAGGTTACGGGCACCGCGAGAGTCGATTTCCTGTGCAACAGTACCCAGACAGAGAAGAAGCTGCAGGATATGATTCCGGAAGGGACCGAGCATATCCTTGTGGCTTCGTGCGGCCTTGGAATCCAGACGGTTGCGGCTCTGGCCGGCAGACCGGTCTATGCGGCCAGCAATTCGCTGAATTATACGGGCCATCACGGCATGGCTCTGACGAAGAAGAGCTGTGACGCGTGCGCGCAGTGCTATCTGAACGTTACGGGCGGAATCTGCCCGATCGTCGACTGCTCCAAGAGCCTGGTCAACGGCCAGTGCGGCGGCGCGAAGAACGGCAAATGCGAAGTGGATCCCGACAAAGACTGTGCATGGGAGAAGATCTACAGAAGACTGGAGAAGCAGGGCCGTCTTGAGGAGTTCCTTGATCAGCCCGTACAGCTCAGGGATTATTCAAAGGTTGATTTCCGCTTTGTCAACGACTATGTGAAATCGATCCGCGAGGGCCGGCTGGAAGGCTATTACGGCGGCGTTCATCCTTCGGAGCGCAAGGAATTTACGGAGCATATCGCGCTTCAGAGATTCCCGGATCCGGAGACCGTAGTGATTCCGCTGTCCATGCATGCAGGCGCTCCGTCCAATCCTGTGGTTCAGGTTGGCGACACCGTGAAAGTCGGCCAGGTGATCGGCGAGTCCGCAGGCTTTATCAGCGCTCCGGTTCATTCCAGCGTCAGCGGAACGGTGACCGCGATTGAGAACCATGGGCATGCCACAAGAGGCGAATGCATGTCCGTCGTGATCAAGTCCGACGGGAAAAATACTCTGCACGAATCTGTAAAACCCCACAAGAGCCTTGATGAGCTGACGCCGGACGAGATCATCGAGATCGTCCGTGACAGCGGGATCGTCGGCATGGGCGGCGCCGGTTTCCCGACTTCCGTCAAACTGAAACCGAACAAGCCGATCGACGCGGTTCTGCTGAACGGCTGCGAGTGCGAGCCTCTTCTGACCGCGGACCATAGAGTGCTTCTGGAATTTGCGGACGACGTCATCTTCGGCCTGAAAGCCATTGTCAAGACCGTGGACGCGAAGAAGGGCATCATTGTAATTGAGGACAACAAGCCGGATGCGATCGAGCTTCTGCAGGCGAAGACGGCGGATATCGAAAACATCGAAGTGGTGGTGGCGAAGACCAAATACCCGCAGGGCGCTGAGAAGATGCTGATCAAGCGTGTGATGGGAAGACAGGTGCCGCGCGGCGGACTGCCTGCGGACGTAGGAGCGGTCGTGAGCAACATCAGCACCACGAAGGCCATCGCCGATGCGATTCAGAAAGGCATGCCGCTGGTAGAGCGTGTCGTGACCGTGACCGGCGAGAGGCTGAAGAATCCGGGCAACTATATTGTGAAGATCGGTACCAACACCAAAGATCTCATCGACTACTGCGGCGGCATCACGGGCGACGATGTCACCATCAAGGCGGGCGGTCCGATGATGGGCTTTGTTCTTTCCGATACGAACGTACCGATTATGAAAGGCTCCAACGGAATTATCGTTGTTGATACCGACCATACCGCGGAACAGCCGTGTATCAAGTGCGGACGCTGTGCGGATGTCTGTCCGATGGAACTGTCGCCTCTGTATTTCGCAAAATTTGCGGATGAGGAGAACTGGCAGGGAGACAAGGACATGAACATCATGGATTGTATCGAGTGCAGATGCTGCGAGTACATCTGTTCCTCCAAGATCCCGTTGGTCACCAAGATTAAAGCCGGAAAAAATGCAGTAAGGGGGATGAAGTGATATGCTAATTACCCAGTTAAAATCGAAAGAAACGATCGCATCTCTGGTTGAGGGAAAGAAATTTTTCATCATCAACTGCCAGGGATGTAAGGAAGTTCATTTCCCGGAAAAAGAAGCTGCAGAACTCCAGAAAGAGCTGGGAGCTTCCGGGAATGTGACGGGAACCATTACGACAGACTACATATGCAATCCGGAAAATATGAAGCTGCGCCTCGAAAAACATATGGACGCGATCAAAGCGGCCGATGTGGTGCTTGTATTTTCCTGCGGCGTCGGCGTACAGACCATCGCCGAATATCTGGACGACAAGATGGTATGCGCGGCCTGCGATTCCTGCCGTCTGCCGGGCTTCCAGGGCGTGACTCCGCTGGAGTACGACTGCGGTCAGTGCGGCGAGTGCTATCTGAACCTGACCGGAGGGATCTGTCCCATTACTGCCTGTTCCAAGAGCCTGCTGAACGGCCAGTGCGGCGGTGCGAAGAACGGCAAATGCGAAGTGGATCCCGATATGGAATGCGGTTGGGAGCGTATTTACAGACGGCTTGAGAAGATCGGGCGTCTGGACGCGCTCAAGAGTCCGGTACAGATACGCAATTACGCAACGGATGACGAAGTGTAGAATAAACAAACTGTTAAAAAATATAAGGATTGGAGCGATATAGAATGAAAATTACAGAGTTATTTGAACGCGGCGAATTTGTAGTATCTGCGGAAGTAGGACCGCCTAAAGGGATCCATATCGAGCATCTGCTGGAGGAGGCGAAGACCTATCTGGGCGGCGTTACGGCAGTGAACGTGACCGACAACCAGTCTTCCGTTATGCGCCTTGGCTCTCTGGCGACCTGCAAGGCGCTCAAAGACGAGGGGCTGCTCCCCATCTATCAGTTGACCTGCCGTGACAGGAACCGGATCGCGCTGCAGTCGGATCTTCTGAGCGCGGCGATGCTGGGAATCGACAACGTGCTGGCGCTGACCGGCGACCATATCAAACTGGGCGACCACAAGGGCGCAAAACCGGTCTTTGATCTGGACTCCGTCTCTCTGCTTCATACGATCTGCAGACTGGAAGCAGGCGAAGATCTGGGCGGCAACAAACTGGTGGGCGAGCCGCCGAAATTTGCCAAGGGCGCAGTCGTATCTCCCTGCAGCGATTCCGTGGATTCGCAGTTGGCGAAGATGGAGCGCAAGGTCCGCGCGGGTGCGGAGTATTTCCAGACGCAGGCTGTTTATGAGCCGGAGAAGTTCATTGAGTTCATGGAGAAGGCAAAACAGTTCGGCAAGCCGGTACAGCTTGGCATCGTCATTCTGAAATCCGCCGGCATGGCGAAATTCATGAACGACAATGTGGCCGGCATCCATGTACCGCAGGAAATGATTGACGAGCTCAAGGCGGACAAGGAAAAGGCGAAAGCAGGCATCACCGGCGTGGAGATCGCTGCGCGCATCATCAAAGCCTGCAAACCGTACTGCCAGGGTCTGCACATCATGGCGCTTGGCTGGGAGTCCAAGGTGCCGTCCCTTCTGGAGCAGGCAGGAATTTAAATCTGCGCCGCGAAGAGGGGCGTGAATCTGTCCGTTTCCGCCGGTGCGGGCGCCGGTTTGGAACAGGATACGGGCGGAGAAATATTATGAAATTTCGGATGACCGAAAGCCTTTTTGCGGGCTTTCGGTCATTTTTTGGCCGTGTTTTACGGAGGTTTTCGGCTGTAAAAAAGATTTTCCATATTTTTGTAGAAAATATACAGAAATCTACTTGCTAAATATCCCCCCATGGGGTATAATGCTAGTAAACAATGTCAAAAAAATAACAGTGCTAAAATTTTGGCGTGTTTTTTTCTTGAAAAGGAGGGAAATAGATGCATTTAACCAATGAGGAGCATACGCACTGTGGATGCGGCTGCGGCGGGCAGGAGCACACGCATGAGCATACACATGGTGATATGACTCATACGCATGCGCACAGCCATGAAGAAGGTCACGAGCATGAGCATGACCACGAGCATTGCGGCGGATGCGGCGGCCACACCCATGACCACTGCGGTCACGACCACGGGGAGCAGCCGAAAGATGAGGACACTGCGGTGCTGGCGTATATGCTGGACCACAATAAGCACCATGCACAGGAGCTTGCTGTCATTGCAAAGCACTTGAGGGAGCAGGGCAGGGATGAAGCCGCCGCTCAGATCGAGAAAGGCGTGGAGGATTTTGAAAAGGGCAACATGAGGCTGTCCATCGCGCTTTCGCTGGTGCAGTAGCCTGCGCCGGACAGAACGGTGCGCAGAGCGTTCTGCGCGTGCCAAATCAGGAGGTAGAAACCAATGTGTCTTGCAACAGTATATGGTAAGAAGAAGGAGAGCGAAAGCATCCTGATCAAAAATGCGAGCCGCCTTGACGTGGACGGGGATGTCATCCGTATCCGCGATATTATGGGCGGCGAAATTACGGTGGAGGGAACCATAGCCATGGTTGACCTTGCAAATTCGGTTGTGAAGATCAACTGCATGGAGGAGTAGGTTTCAATTGCAAATTCATATAGGGCAGAATGGAGGTGGATAACGATGGGGCTGTCAGAAGCGATGAAACAGAAAATGCCTGCTTCCTTTGAGAACTTCCCACCGAAGGCCGTCAAGGGCACAGAAAGCCTTCCGGGGACCCTGAAGCATCTCAGCAGGTTCGGACCGGACTGCAAAGAACGTTGACAGGTCCGGAAGGCGCGTTTGTATACGATGAAAAAGACTTTAAGATGTAGGAGATGATGATATGCCGCAGACGATTGCAGTGGCAGGCAAGGGCGGTGTGGGCAAGACCACATTGACCGGCATGCTGATCCAGTATTTGGCTGAACAGAAAAAAGGACCGATCCTGGCGGTTGACGCCGACGCAAATTCCAATCTGAATGAAGTGCTCGGCGTGGAGGTGGATATGACCCTTGGGGATATTCGTGAAGAGATCGCCAAAGCGGAGATGGCGGATGTGAGTCCCATTCCTCCGGGAATGTCCAAACAGGACTATGCGGAGTTCAAGTTCGATTCCTCTCTGGTGGAGGAGGACGATTATGACCTGCTGGTTATGGGGCATACACAGGGAAAGGGCTGCTATTGCTTTGTCAATGGTCTGTTGTCAACTCAGGTTGCCAGACGTGCACAGCATTACAATTACGTTGTCGTTGACAATGAGGCAGGTATGGAGCATATCAGCCGCGGGATCCTTCCCGGTGTGGATGTTGTGATTCTGGTAAGCGACTGTTCCCGCAGAGGAGTCCAGGCCGTGGGCAGAATCGCCAGGCTGATTCCGGAATGTGGACTGAAGCCGAAGAAAGTCGGCTTAATTGTGAACCGGGCGCCAGGGGGTGTCCTGAATGAGGGCATTCAGGAAGAGGTTCGGAAACAGGAACTGACGCTTCTTGGGGTCGTACCCCAGGACGATGGTGTATATGAGTTTGACAGTGCCGGTACTCCAACGACCGAGCTTCCGTCAGACAATCCTGTGAGACAGGCATTATACAAGATTATTGACAGCCTGGAACTCTAATCCAGGACTGCAAAAAAGGAGATTTATATGGGAGACTTTAAATTAACAACAGTTGAAGAGTTCGAAGCCGCTACTAACAGACTGCTGGAAACCGGCGCTAAAGTTGGCGCTGACGCATGGCAGCTCCGCGTGAAGAACCAGACACCTCATTGTAAATTCGGTGAGCAGGGTATCTGCTGCCGTATCTGTGCTATGGGACCGTGCCGTATCACTCCGAAGGCTCCGAGAGGAATCTGCGGATGCGACGCTCATGGTATCGTAGGACGTAATTATCTGAAATTTACTGCAGGCGGCGCAGCAACTCACTCCGATCACGGCCGTGAGATCTGTCACACCCTGTATGCATCCGCTCCCGACGGAGCTTATAAAGTAAAAGATCCCGAGAAGCTCACCCGCATCGCAAAAGAGTGGGGCGTTGAGACCGAAGGAAAAGATATCTATGATCTGGCTCATGAAGTGGCTGAGATGGCTCTTATGGAGTATGGAAAACCGTTCGGTTTCCAGCGCTGGACCAAACGTGCTCCGCAGCACACCCAGGAACTGTGGGAGAAGGCGGAGATCCTTCCGCGTGCAATCGACCGCGAGGTGGCTTCTTCCCTGCATATGACCCATATGGGATGTTCCTCCAAGCCGGAGGCGCTGGTGCGTCAGTCCTTCCGTGCAGGTCTCTGCGACGGCTGGGGCGGTTCCATGTGTGGTACCGAGTTCTCTGACGTTCTGTTCGGCACTCCGAGACCGATTGATACCGAGGCAAACCTTGGCGTTATGAACGCAGACAATGTCAACATCGTCGTTCACGGACACGATCCGTCGCTTTCCGAGATGGTATGCGAGTATGCGGACGATCCGGAGATGATCGCTTACGCAAAAGCGCAGGGTGCAAAAGGCATCACCGTATCCGGTGTCTGCTGTACCTCCAACGAGGTGGCTATGCGCCGCGGTATCCCGATGGCCGGCAACTTCCTGCAGCAGGAGAACGTAGTTCTCACCGGCGCATGCGAGGCAATTGTTGTTGACGTGCAGTGTATCTTCCCGGCACTTGGACCTCTGAGCAAATGTTTCCATACCAAATTCATCACCACTTCTCCTATCGCTCAGATGCCGGATTCCGAGTATATCCGTTTCACGGTGGGAACTGCGGCAGAGAAGGCAAAACAGATCGTGAAGATGGCATGCGACAACTTTAAGAACCGGAAACCGGAACTGGTACATATCCCGGATATGAAGCAGAAAGCAACCGTCGGATACTCTGTAGAAGCAATTGTAAAAGTGCTTGACGGCGTTACTAACTCTCAGGTAGATGTGCTTGGCACGACCAAACCGCTCATCGAGTGTATCACCTCCGGCGTTCTGCGCGGCGCGGTGGCTATGGTTGGATGTAACAACCCGAAGATCCGTCCGGATACCGCTCATATCGAGTTGATGAAGAAACTGCTTGCAAATGATATCGTTGTCATTGCAACGGGTTGTGCGGCTCAGGCAGCGGCAAAGGCAGGCCTTATGGACAAGAGAGCGAAAGATCTCTGCGGCGCAGGTCTGAAGCGCGTGTGCGAACTGGCCGACATTCCTCCGGTATTACATATGGGTTCCTGCGTGGACATCAGCCGTATGATGATCCTGGTTGCAGAGCTTGCAAAAGATTCCGGCCTGAATATCTCTCAGCTTCCGGCAGTAGGCTGTGCTCCTGAGTGGATGTCCGAAAAGGCAGTTTCCATCGGTAACTACGTGGTTTCCACCGGTATCGACACCTTCCTTGGCGTAGACCCGTATGTGAGCGGTTCTACCGAGATGCAGGAACTTCTGACCAGCGGCGTTCGTGACTGGGTAGAGGCTGCTTATACCGTAGAGACCGATATCGAGAAACTGGTTGATCTGATGATCGAGAGAATCGAAGAGAAGAGAACGGCAATCGGTATCTAATCATTCGAGGTTTTATAAAGATAAGTAAATTATTTGACCGGAGGTTAAAACATTGAAGATCGCAATTACCGGAAAGGGCGGGGTCGGAAAGACCACCTTTGCTGCAACGCTTGCAAGATTATACGCAGAGGAGGGACGGACGGTTCTCGCCGCGGATGTGGACCCGGATGCCAATCTGGGGCTGGCGCTTGGATTTCCGGAGGATGTGCTGGATTCCATCATTCCCATCAGCAAGATGCGGAAGCTGGTGGAAGAGCGTACCGGAGCCGGTGAGGACAATCAGTTTTATAAGCTGAATCCGAAAGTGGACGATATTCCGGATACGTACAGCAAGACTTGCAACGGCGTAAAGCTTCTCCTGCTGGGTACGGTGGAGACCGGCGGAGGCGGATGCGTCTGTCCGGAGCATGTGATGCTCAGGCGGATCATCAACCATCTGATTCTCCGAAGCAATGACGTGGTGATCATGGATATGGAGGCCGGCCTGGAGCATCTGGGACGGGGAACCTGCGAATCCATGGAACAGTTCATCGTTGTGATCGAACCGGGAGCAAGAAGCGTACAGACCTATAAGAACGTCAAGCGCCTTGCCGATGATCTGGGGATCCGGCAGGTACGGGTAGTTGCGAATAAAGTTCGTGGTACGGAAGATGAAGAATTTATCCGTTCTAAGATTCCGGCGAAAGATTTACTTGGATTTATCCACTATAACACGGAAGTGATCGATGCGGACCGCCAGGGGAAATCCCCCTATGATTTCAGCGAATCCGCAACGGAGGAGATCCGCAGAATTAAGGAACTCCTCGATCAATCAAACTGATTTTTAAATTTGGAGGTATAATACCGTGACATTATTTGATAGAGTATTCGGCGGAAACGACGCAGTCTATGGCCTTACCGAGGCTGCCATCGACAAAGCCATCGCAGAGCATGGTGCTGACAAGGCAGTTGCTTTCCCGCATACGGCTTACAGCCTGCCCTGCTACTATGCAGTAACCGGAACCAAAGTTGCCAATCTGGGTGAGTTAAAGACCGCGCTCGGCGTTGTCAAGACTCTGATGACCAGAGAAAAGAGACTGAACGACGCATTCATGAGCGGTGTTGCTACGGCTCTGTGCGCAGAGTTCATTGAAGTACTGAAATACATCGACGGAGCAACCCCGTATGAAGAGCCGCTTTACGGACATCTGGCAGACGCTACGATCCGTGAGCTGGGCGTGCCGCTGGTTACCGGCGATATCCCGGGCGTGGCGGTTATCCTCGGAAGCGCTCCGACCAAAGAAGACGCTGTTGCTCTGGTAAAGAGCTATCAGGCACAGGGTATCCTTGTGACTCTGGTGGGCGGCGTCATTGACCAGTGCGTAGAGGCAGGCCTGAACATGGGCTATGCAGTGCGTATCGTACCGCTTGGCAAGGACGTAACGTCTGTGATCCATGTCGTATCCGTTGCACTTCGTGCGGCTCTGATCT
>CAJUNR010000026.1:57521-65989 GCA_910587765.1 uncultured Lachnospiraceae bacterium | reverse complement strand
TCACGGATGTTCCCACTTATAAATCCCTTTTTGTCATTTATTCTGTTAAGTTACAAGCAGAAAAAGCAGCGAATTGTTTCTCTAATAAAAACAATTCACTGCTTTACTACTTGTAATAAAAATTATCTCTCTTTCGGGCAATGCAGAAAAAATAATTGAGACGCCGTTTTCCATCTATACAATTTTTCTTTGTCTGTTAAACATTTGCGGCTTTCATCCGCTCCAATCTCCTCTGAACTTCCCGTCCCCTGTTATTGTAATAGTCCATTCGCTCCTTGTCAGTCATATCTTTTGTTATCTCATAATTATACTCACGCAGTTTATGAATATCCTCAATCGTAAAATTTGGGCTTAAAACTGGCTTTTCCATAATCATCCCTCACTTTCCAATAAGGCTGACAGGCTTAAAATCTCTATCTGCTTATATCCCTCAAGATTTGTGATTGCCCTCATGCCACGAATTGTTTTGACATTTACAATATGCTTAAAATTCCACGATATGATGCCGTCACAACCATGCACAACAGCAGTTGCTATATGCTGGCAATCATCAAAGCTTTTCGGTGTCAGTATGCCCATACTTATAATCTGATTTGCAACTTTTAAAACTTCATTCGTTATTTCCAGTTTCGTATAAGAAATCCTGCTTAACTTATAACAGATGTGTCTAAATACACCTTTAATTTTCTGTCCATGATACCTCACTCCCTTTACAGTCATTTTAGCACAAAACTCCCCCTTTAATAATCCATAACCGCACAAATGAAAAAATCCCCCGACACCTTTCACCAGTGACAGGGGATTTCTTTTTTCATTATTATAATACTTCAATCAGCCGTTTCTCACAGCTTCACGGTGCATCACTTTTCATTCAACGCCGCCTGCGCGGTCATAGTCATAGATGAGTCACCACATAAAACCTCTTTATTTCAGCCCAAAACAATGATTAAAGGTAAATCATTATTTCAGCTTTCCGTACAAATATTTTGTTATGCCGCCTTTGCATAGTCAATGATTGCGATTTCCTGCATCATTTTCTTAGCCTGCTCCACAATCTCCTCCAACCGCTTGATTACATCAGCCGTATAAATTGTCTCGTTACATTCCGTACATTTATAGCAGGGAACATTCCTCACAATTACAAGGCAATTTCCTAAATCTGTAACATCCGTTGTATATCCTTTATTGGCATTTGCCCCACATTCCATACACAGCATACCATCAACGCTCCTTCCTGGTCTTAAAATCATCTTCCCACTGCTTACTATCCCTAAGTCTTTCTATCTGCTCTTCCGCATCTGTCCTTGGCGTATTATAATACAGCAGTTTTTCCTCCATTGTCATGTGTTTTGTCACTTCATAATTGCGCTCACGAATTTTGTGTATATCTTCAACTGTAAAATCTGAGCTTAAAACCAGTTTTTCCATAATATTGCTTTCTTTCTCATAAAACAAATCAAATAACCGATTACATTCCTATCATTTCCAACCTTTTTTGAAGTTTTTTGTCAAAGGTTACGATATCTACTCCCTTTTCCGTTTTATATCCATACAAAAGACAATCCACGAAATCAAGTTTTGGTGTCTTATCAAATATCTCCAATGCCCTAAGTAATACATCCGCATTTAAAATCACCACATCATTATTCAGTTTACGGAAATTACATATAATATCTTCTCTGGAAACCTGATAAAGCCCTTCCAGTACATAACACACTTCCGCCAACACTTCCAATGTTATATAGCAATTCCTATTTCTTATCACTGTCCTTACATACTGGAACTGTTCTTCCATATCCTGCAACAAAAATCTTAGTATTGCATTTGCATCCAAAAGATATCTATTCTCCCCCATGCTTCTTTACCGCCGCCTTCCTCCAAGCATCCTTTTCCTGTTCAATCAAAGCTGGATTTGCGTATTTGTGAAGCCCTCCTTCTGCAGATTCTCCAAAACTCATTTCATTTTCTATCGGAATAACAATAACTTTTTGATTCATCCGTAACGGCTCTTCTACACGAATCGCAGTTCCATCATAATATCCTGTAATAGACATATCTTCACCTACCTTTTTGTTTCCACCCTGTCACCTGCCAGGGCATATACTACAATAAATGACAGGGGTTCATTTTAGACGTTCTCTCTTAATTCAATCTCCTACTACTGTTCCTTGATCCATTACTTTTACCACCAAGCTTAATCTCAAATTTTTCATTATTATTTTAACACAAAACTCCCCCTTTAACAATCTACAACCGCATATTGGCTAAAATCGTTACTTTGAACACAGCTTTTATATTCCTCTTTTAGCATAAAACTCCCCCTTTAACAATCCATAACCGCACAATGAAAAAATCCCCCGACACCTTTCACCAGTGACAGGGGATTTCTTTTTCATTGTTATAGATACTTCAATCAGCCGTTTCGCACAGCTTCACGGTGCATTATTTTTCATTCAGCGCCGCCTGCGCCGCCGCGAGTCTTGCGATCGGTACCCGGTACGGGGAGCAGGACACGTAGTTCAGGCCTACCTTATGGCAGAACTCTACGGAAGACGGATCGCCGCCGTGCTCGCCGCAGATACCCAGCTTGATATCCGGTCTGGTCTCGCGTCCCAGCTTCGCCGCCATCTCCACCAGCTTGCCCACGCCGGTCTGATCGAGGCGTGCGAACGGATCGGACTCGTAGATCTTCGCCTTGTAGTAGGAATCCAGGAACTTGCCGGAATCGTCGCGGGAGAAGCCGAAGGTCATCTGGGTCAGGTCGTTGGTACCGAAGGAGAAGAACTCTGCTTCCTTGGCAATCTCGTCCGCAGTCAAAGCCGCACGCGGAATCTCGATCATGGTACCGATATGGTACTGGATGTCGCTTCCCTTTTCCTTCTTCACCAGCTCCGCGGTCTCTTCCACGATCTTCTTGACGAAGTTCAGCTCTTTGCGCTCGCCGACCAGCGGGATCATGATCTCCGGTACGATATCGAAGCCTTCTTCTCTCTCCACCTCGATCGCCGCTTCCATGACCGCACGGGTCTGCATCTTCGCAATCTCCGGATAAGTAACCGCCAGACGGCATCCGCGGTGCCCCATCATCGGGTTGAACTCGTGGAGCTCGTCGCATTTTGCCTTGACGTCCGCCACGGACAGCCCCATATCTTTTGCCAGATCCGCGATGTCCGCCTCGTCCGTAGGAACAAACTCATGCAGGGGCGGATCCAGATAACGAACCGTCATCGGTCTGCCCTTGAGAGCCTTGTACATCGCTTTGAAATCTTCCTTCTGGAACGGAAGCAGTTCCATCAGAGCCGCCTCTCTTGCTTCCTGATTGTCGGAAAGAATCATCTTACGGATCTTCGGAATCCTCTCCGGATTAAAGAACATATGTTCCGTTCTGCAGAGACCGATTCCTTCAGCGCCGAGACGAACTGCGTTCTTCGTATCCTCCGGCGTATCCGCATTGGTGCGCACGCTCAGACGGCGGAACTTGTCGGCCCATCCCATGATTCTCTGGAAATTGCCGGTGATCGATGCTTCCTTCGTGGGAATATCTCCTTTGTAGATCTTGCCGGTCGTACCATCCAGGGAAATATAGTCTCCCTCTACGAAATGATGTCCGCCCAGATCAAACCATTTCTCCTCCTCGGAGATCTTGATCTCTCCGCAGCCGGATACGCAGCAGGTTCCCATGCCGCGGGCCACCACTGCCGCATGGCTGGTCATACCGCCGCGGACGGTCAGAATGCCTTCTGCCGCATGCATACCCTCGATATCCTCCGGAGAAGTCTCCAGACGTACAAGAATCACTCTCTCTCCGCTCTCATGAGCTGCTTTCGCATCCTCTGCGGTGAAATATACTTTGCCTGCCGCCGCCCCCGGAGATGCCGGAAGCGCTTCGCCGATCACCTCTCCCGCTTTCAGCGCCGCCGGGTCAAAGGTCGGATGCAGAAGCTGATCCAGAGACTTCGCCTCGATCCGAAGCACTGCCTCTTCTCTGGTGATCATGCCTTCATCCACCATGTCGCAGGCAATCTGAAGAGCAGCCGGAGCGGTTCTCTTGCCGTTGCGGGTCTGCAGGAAATAAAGCTGTCCTTCCTGAATCGTGAACTCCATATCCTGCATATCACGGTAGTGATTTTCCAGTTTGGCTGCGATCTTCATAAACTGCTCGTAGCACGCCGGAAGATCCTCCGCCAGCTTGGTGATCGGCTGCGGGGTACGCACGCCTGCCACCACATCTTCGCCCTGCGCGTTGATCAGATACTCGCCATAGATGCCTTTTTCTCCGGTAGACGGATTACGTGTAAACGCCACGCCGGTTCCGGACGTATCGCCCATATTGCCGAATACCATAGCCTGCACGTTCACTGCCGTTCCCCAGTCGCCCGGGATGTCGTTCATACGGCGGTATACAATGGCACGGGGGTTGTCCCAGGAACGGAACACTGCTTTCACAGCGCCCATCAGCTGCTCCTTCGGATCCTGCGGGAAATCTTCCTGTTTCGCCTCTTTATAGACCGCCTTGAAGCGGCTGATCAGCTCCTTCAAATCTTCTGCGGTCAGCTCTGTATCGTAGTGAACACCCTTCGCTTCTTTTACTTCATCGATGATTTTTTCAAAATAAGATTTGGGAACTTCCATAACGACATCCGAATACATCTGGATAAATCTGCGGTAAGAATCGTAGGCAAATCTCGGATTGCCGGTCTTTTTCGCAAAACCCTCGACCGACACGTCATTCAGACCAAGATTCAGGATCGTATCCATCATGCCCGGCATGGAAGCTCTCGCGCCGGAACGGACGGATACCAGGAGCGGATCCTCCGTATCACCGAATTTCTTGCCCTGAAGTCCCTCCAGGAATACAAGCGCAGCCATGATCTGCTCTTCCACTTCATGGGAAATCCGTTCGCCGCTCTCATAATAATCCGTACAAGCTTCCGTGGTCACGGTAAATCCCTGGGGAATCGGTAATCCAAGGTTTGTCATCTCTGCCAGGTTCGCACCCTTGCCGCCCAGCAGGTTTCTCATGCTGGCATCTCCTTCTTTAAAAAGATAAACCCATTTTGCCATTACATGCCCTCCTAAAATATGAATTGATAAAAACATAACCGGCCCAAAGCATGTCCCCATACTTTCGGCATTTTTCCCAAAAAATGATAAATGATTTCATCTTTCGCGAAAAAAAAGCGCATCGTGTAACCGTAGGTTCCTCTGCGCACATAAATAGCATACCATATTTTAGAAAAAAGTCAACCGCTTTTCCGGGTTTTTTGTACGGATTATACAATCTCCCCTGGGCGCCCGTATGCATAAGAAGGGCTGCCGCGAATGCATCCCATCCGCGGCAGCCCGGCGTTTTTCTGTTTATCTGTACGTATCTCTCTTCAGGACCAGATGCTTGGGCACGCCGTTTACCATCAGCGGCGTCAGCTCGCCGAGGATCAGCGGTCTTGCATAGTCTACATAGCCCTGAAGCACGTCCGTTCCGTCCTCGGAGATCCATTCCGCCGGAACCGGCTTCTCCACGTTGGCGATCTGATGGATGTCATGGATTCCATAGGTTACCTCGTACGGGCTTCTCTTCGTCACTTCGATCGTGATCATCATGCCGGTCTTGCCTTCGTCTGCCGCCTTGCATGCCAGATAGCCGACATTGAACGCCTCGTTGATATCGTTCAGGGACGCGATGTGAGTACCCGCTCTCTGCAGGGTGGAGAATTCGATGGCACGGGTTTTCAGTCCCGTATCCGCCGCGATCTTGTTGGCCAGAGTCACCGCGCAGCCGGAGAGCTGCTTGTGTCCGAACGCATCCACGAAATCCGCACCGCCGCCGAGCTCGCATACGAAACGGCCGTCCGCCAGCTTCACGCCCTCGGAAACCGCGACTACCACGGAGCTCTTCTTCACGGACAGATCCTTCACTCTTGCAAGGAAATCATCATAGTCAAATACTTTCTCCGGAAGGTAGATCATATCCGGTCCTTCGCAGTCCTCGTCTCTGGAGAGCGCCGCCGCCGCGGTCAGCCATCCCGCATGGCGTCCCATGATCTCGCAGATCAGCACGGTCGGTTTCTCGATACCGAAGGAGGAGTTGTCACGGATCACTTCTTTCAGAGAAGCGGCAATGTATTTTGCAGCGGAGCCGTAGCCCGGGCAGTGGTCCGTGATCGGAAGGTCATTGTCGATCGTCTTGGGAACGCCCATGAAACGCTGTTTCTTACCCTTCTGCGCCGCATAGTCGGACAGCATCTTGATCGTATCCATGGAATCGTTGCCGCCGATGTAGAACAGGCACTCGATCTCATACTTGTCCATAATTTCAAACATTTTGTCATAGACTTCTTCGTTTCCCTCGATCTTCGGCAGTTTATAACGGCAGGAGCCAAGGAATGCGGACGGAGTCCTCTTCAGGATCTCAACATCGGCATCATTTTTTACATACTCGGACAGATCAACAATATCCTCCGCCAGAAAGCCCTGGATACCGTGATGCATGCCGTAGATTTTCTTTACTCCCAGCTCCTTCGCCGCAGAGAACACGCCTGCCAGAGAGGAGTTGATGACTGCGGTCGGTCCGCCGGACTGACCAACGATAATGTTACCTTTCATTTTTCCATACCTCCATTTAAGTTCCGCATCTGTCCTGTCCGTGCACGTTCTGGAGATCGGATTTCAGCCGCCAGAAAACGCGTCTGAAATTCGATCTGTGCACTCCCCGTACAGATGCTGTTAAGTTCCGCATCTGTCCTGTCCGTGCACGTTCTGGAGATCGGATTTCAGCCGCCAGAAAACGCGTCTGAAATTCGATCTGTGCACTCCCCGTACAGATGCTGTTAAGTTCCGCATCTGTCCCAACAGACACTCTTCCTTTTTACTGTATCATATTTCCAGTTATCAGGCAAGCGTCAGAACGTAAACTTGTCTGCAAAATATGCATCCAGTTCTTCCATCTTCACGCGCTCCTGCGCCATGCTGTCGCGGTCGCGGACGGTTACGCAGCCGTCGGTCTCCGATTCAAAATCATAGGTCACGCAGAACGGCGTGCCGATCTCGTCCTGGCGGCGGTAGCGCTTGCCGATATTGCCTCTGTCGTCGTATTCGCAGTTATATTTTTTCGCAAGCTGCGCATAGACCTTCTCCGCGCCCTCCGCCAGTTTCTTCGACAGGGGAAGCACGCCGATCTTCACCGGCGCCAGAGCCGGATGGAAGCGCAGCACCGTACGCATGTCGCCGCCTTCAAGTTCTTCCTCGTCATAGGCGGAACAGAGGAACGCCAGGACGACGCGGTCCGCGCCCAGCGACGGCTCGATGACATAGGGAACGTATTTTTCCCGGAGCTCATCGTCGAAGTAGCTCATATCCTCGCCGGATACGTTCTGATGCTGGGTCAGGTCGTAGTCCGTGCGGTCCGCGATGCCCCACAGCTCGCCCCAGCCGAAGGGGAATAAAAATTCGATGTCCGTCGTACCTTTGCTGTAGAAGCACAGCTCCTCCGGGGAATGATCGCGCAGGCGCATCTCTTCTTCCTTGATGCCCAGTTTCAGAAGCCAGTCGCGGCAGAAGCCTCTCCAGTACTGGAACCATTCCAGATCCGTGCCCGGCTTGCAGAAAAATTCCAGCTCCATCTGCTCAAATTCACGGGTGCGGAAGGTAAAGTTCCCGGGGCTGATCTCATTGCGGAAGGATTTTCCGATCTGGCCGATGCCGAAAGGCACTTTTTTGCGGGAAGTCCGCTGTACGTTTTTGAAGTTCACAAAAATACCCTGAGCGGTCTCCGGGCGCAGATAGATCGTATTCTTCGCATCCTCGGTCACGCCCTGGAACGTCTTGAACATCAGATTGAACTGACGGATATCCGTAAAGTCTTTCTTGCCGCAGCTTGGGCAGACGATCTCGTGCTCATCAATATAAGCCTTCATCTCCTCCTGCGACCAGCCGTCCACGGAGCCTTCGATCTCAATCCCATGCTCCGCCATGTAATCTTCGATCAGTTTGTCCGCGCGGAAGCGCTCCTTGCAGGACTTGCAGTCCATGAGCGGGTCGGAGAATCCGCCCAGGTGTCCGGAAGCGACCCAGGTCTGCGGATTCATCAGAATCGCGCAGTCCACGCCCACGTTATACGGGTTTTCCTGCACGAACTTCTGCCACCAGGCCTTCTTTACATTGTTTTTCAGCTCCACGCCAAGGTTGCCGTAATCCCAGGTATTGGCAAGGCCGCCGTAGATCTCGCTGCCGGGATACACAAACCCCCGGTTTTTCGCCAGCGCCTCGATCTTGTCCATTGTTTTTTCCATCTGTTCCTCTCCTTATTTGAGTTCCGCATCTTCCGAGTCGATACCTTTTGCCCGGAGGTGTTTTCTGCTCCCCTTTCGGTCCGCACAAAACACCTCCGCGTATCTTCTCGGAAGATGCTGTCTGATATTTGAGTTCCGCATCTTCCGAGTCGATACCTTTTGCCCGGAGGTGTTTTCTGC
>CAJUNR010000026.1:0-57421 GCA_910587765.1 uncultured Lachnospiraceae bacterium | reverse complement strand
TGTTTTCTGCTCCCCTTTCGGTCCGCACAAAACACCTCCGCGTATCTTCTCGGAAAATGCTGTCTGATATTTGAGTTCCGCATCTTCCGAGACGACACACCCTGCCCGGAAGATG
The DNA here is from genome assembly GCA_910587765.1 of uncultured Lachnospiraceae bacterium. GTDB lineage: Bacteria > Bacillota > Clostridia > Lachnospirales > Lachnospiraceae > Hominiventricola. The sequence goes on along the minus strand of CAJUNR010000026.1, from coordinate 57,306 downwards.
CTGTTTTCATGTCACTGTCTCAGTAGATAATATAAGCGTACTCGCTCTCGTCCTCGATCGGCATCACCTGTACCGTATGTTCCGAGAGGATCTCCACGTTGTTGCTGACGTACTTGACCGGCATTTCCAGTTCAATCACGCCCTCCGCCTGCACGATCAGCACATGATTGTCCTTTTTCTCCGTCACCTCGGTCGTCGTCCGCTCTTCATACTCCGCATCCTTAAAAAGCATGTCGAAGGATTTCCCGTCGTCCAGCGCTTCGCTTACGGTGCCGGCAAAGCAGTATTCCTCGCTGTAGCTGCTGTAGGCTTCGGCGTCCGCAAATTCCAGAAGCAGATACAGCGTTCCGTCTTTTACTTCCAGCCGCTCGATGGAGATCACAGGCTCGCTGTAGCTGCCGTTGCAGATCTCCACTTCGTGCTCAATCATCGTCTGAAATTCCTCCAGACTGTAATACTCCTTTTCAAAGCTTTCCACCACTGCATATGTAACTTTCCCGTTCTTTTGTACATACATGGAAGTCACGGACGGCTCAAACGATGAGCCGCAGCCGCTCACAGAAAGCGCCAGCATCAGTACACACACGGCATAGATCCACTTTTTCATTCGATGTTTCCCTCCTGTTTCAGATTCCGCTCACTGCATACCCGTACATTATACACACTCTAAAGATAAGTTTCAAGTATTTCAAGGGATTTGAAAGCCCGTTCCACGTATCTCTCCCGCAGGTACGACACCGCCTTCGCATATTCCGCCAGCACTTCATCCGTCAGCGTGAACGTATAGAGTTTTTCCACCGGCGTCGCGGTCACATAGGCAAGCGCGTACAGCGTGGAGGGGTTCAGCTTCCAGTCTGCGAACTGTTCAAAAGTCTGAGGGCATTCGCCGCTTAACATCATCGCTTTCTGCTCATATATGTACCTGACCAGAATCCTCGGCAGAGAGGGGACCGACAATGCGCGCAGAGACTGGTATACCAGCCGCAGATAGTCCGAACCGTCCATATTTTCCCTTGTATAGTAATCCGCAAATTCCAGAAAATACTGCCCGTAGCAGGCGCCCTCGAAATCCTGCATCAGCTCTTCAAAATAGTTGCGGATCGACGCCTGCGGGATACTGCACGACGACCTTCCTTCCCGAATCTGAAATTCTCCGAACGCGAACACATTGGAGGCCGCCATCAGCGCGCTGCCCGGCCTTCTGGCTCCTCTCGCGAACGCGCGGAATTTCCCCTTCTCTTTCGTCAGCAGCGTTACCAGTTTGTCAGATTCCCCCGCCGGCCTGGCAGACAAAACGATACCGGTCACCGTACAGATCGGACTGCTCATGCTTATCTCCTGTTCCTCCTGCCCCTGTCTCTTCCTTCTTGTAGGCAAGATAATCGCGTATATCTCCGGTGTGTACAAAACGATTCCAACTGTCCATCTTTTGAACCTCCGCTTCCTCTTTCTTCGTGTACAGTTAGAATCCCCTGCGCGGACCGGTACTATACTTCCTTCTTGTCGTATCCAAAATTTTTCATCAGGAAGTCCGAATCTCTCCAGTCCTTCTTCACCTTCACCCAGAGTCTCAGGTTCACCTTCGCTTCCAGTTGTTTCTCAATCTCATAGCGGGCGGCGGAACCGATCTTCTTCAGCATGGCGCCGCCCCGGCCGATGATGATGCCTTTATGGGAATCTCTCTCGCAGACGATGGTCGCCTCGATGTCCCAGATCCCGCCCCGTTCTCTCTGCTTCATGAGATCAATGTACACGGCAATCCCGTGCGGAATCTCTTCGTCCAGAAGCTTCAGCGCCTTCTCGCGTATCAACTCCGCCGCGATCTGACGCATGGGCTGATCGGTCACCGTGTCCTCGTCGTAGAACATCGGGCCGTAGGGCAGATACCGGAAAATCTGTTCGATCAGCGTCTCCTTATTGGTCCCTTTCAGCGCCGAAACCGGGATGATCTGAGCAAAGTCCAGAAGCTGCCGATAGGCGTCGATCACGCCCAGCACCTCCTCTTTGCGGATGGTGTCCACCTTGTTGATCACGAGAATCACCGGTGTGCGGACGCGGGAGAGCTGCCCGGCAATGTGCCGCTCCCCCGCTCCGATAAACGTGGTCGGCTCCACCAGCCAGAGGATCACATCCACCTCTTTTAAGGTCTGCTTCGCCACATCCACCATATACTCGCCCAGACGGTTTTTTGCCTTGTGGATCCCCGGCGTATCGAGGAACACGATCTGCCCCTGCTCCGAGGTATAGACGGTCTGAATCCTGTTCCGGGTCGTCTGCGGCTTGTGGGAAGTGATTGCAATCTTCTGTCCGATGAGCTGATTCATCAGCGTGGACTTGCCCACATTCGGCCTTCCGATCAGCGTCGCAAAGCCCGATTTCTTCTGTTCATTCATAGAACTTCCTCCTTGTCCGTATCCCCCGGACGGATCCGGGGAGTATGCGAAACGGCAGGTTTCCCTGCAAATCCGTGTGCATCCGCCGGAGATCCTGAAAAAGCGGTGACTTCATCAGCGCTTCCTTCAAGAATGAAAGAGCCGGAAAGTACGGTCGAACAGTTCCTTCTCTTTCTCAATGCGGTTCTCATTTCCGATGGCGCAGAGGCTGCCCGCGGCCAGAAGCTCCCGCACTCCTGCGGCCAGCGCGCGGATATCGGCGGGCGAAGCCGTGAGAATCTCGTCCCGGATCTTCTGCAGGTCTTCCACCGACGTATGCGTCAGCCAGGCGGACATCGAACGCGCGCCCGCCGCCGCCGGCGTGAGCGGCGTATCCAGATCGCTGACGGTACCGATGATGTATTTCGTCATATCCCGCTCGTCGGCGTCGAACTGCTCCACATACTCCGCCGTCTTCTCGAAAATCTCGTTGGTCTGTCCCAGATTCGGATCCCGGTAGGACACCAGATAACTGTCTCCGTAAAGCCCGAAGCCGCTCATACAGCCGTAAGCCCCGCCTTTTACCCGGATCTGGATCCACAGATAATCGTAGCTTAATATCACTTTCAGAATCCGATAGGCGCCTGTGTAGCGGCTGATGTGCCCGGCGCGCGCCACATACTGAACCGCGGAGGGCGTCATGATCCCCTCTTTCTCCACCGTGCATCCGCTCTCCTTCTGCTTTGGCAGATCTGTCAAAGCGTCGCTGCACAGGGCCTTTTTCAGAGCGGGAATCTCTTTTTTCACAGCCTCGAGCCCGTCTTTTTTCGACGTACAGCTCACGGTCAGATTCTCCGGGCGGAGAACGCAGCGCATCACCAGCGACAGCTTTCCGATCATCTCGTCGGCGCGCTCCTCAAAATGCTGCTCGAGCTCCTCCACGGTCTGGTAGAAGGCGATGCCGTTCATCCGGTCGTTGAGCCGCGCCGACCGGGAGAAGCCCGCCATCGCCCGCATGGCCGCCGCCGAATGCCCGGACGACGTCAGATACATCTGCAGCCTCGATTTCACCTGCGACAGAATCTCATGCAGACGCTTTTTGTCGGTCAGCCTGGTCCGCTTGAGGATCTCCCGCAGCATGGCGAACGCAAAATCCGTCCGCTCGGAAAGGACCTTGACCCGAAATTCAAACATTACCCGGAACCGGTCCCGGTCCCGCATATCTCCATAGAGGTTGATTCCGGGGACAATTCCGCCCGTATGGCAGTTGATCTCGTTGAACAGTTCCCCGTAACTGTAGTTTTCCGTATCGACAAAACCGAGCACCTGCTTCAAAAGCCCCATATAGGGAATCAGTTCGTCCGGAAGCGAACCGGCGTCAAACAGAAGCCGGATGTAGCTGATTCCGCCCGTGAAGATCTCCTGGTGCAGAAGCGTGGTCCCGTCCACGGACAACTCCTCGTTGATCAGAGGCGCCGTCTCCTTACGGATATCCTCCCTTTTCAGCATCGGAATCTTCGCGAGTTCTTCCGGGGAAGAGGGCTCATCCTGATACGCCTTGAGCGCCGCCGTCTCCTCCGCCAGAGCGCGGAGCGCCGCCGGGCCAAGACCGTCTTTATAGTCCTGCAGCCGCCGCTCGACGCGCGCTCCCTCCTGCGCCTCCAGCCCCGGCACCGGCCGCAGGATCAGCAGCGCCGTATGGGTATTTTCCAGAAGGCAGGTGCGCACCAGACCCTCAAAATATCCCTGATCCACGCGTTCTTTCAGTTTCGCGAAATTGTCCAGCGCGAGCAGGTGAAGGAACGGCTGCGTCTCATCGTAGAGCCAGCTGTCGAACATCTGCAGCCCGTACATCAGTCCTCTGGGATAATTTCCGAAATCTGCTTCCCGATAGCGGAACTCATAGAAATTCAGGCCCGCCTGAAGCGCTTTCCGGTCGAAGCCTTTCTCCGCGATTTCGGTCAGCGTCCTGCGGATCGTTTCCAGAAACGCTTCCTTCTGCTCAGGATCCGCGTGCTTGGCGATCACGGAGAAATACGGCTGGGCAATCCCGTTCTCGTAGGAGCTCAGGATATCCCTGCCGATTCCCGCGTCCAGAAGCGCCTGTTTGAGGGGTGCGCCGGGCGCCGACAGAAGCGCGTATTCCAGCACCTGAAACGCCAGATAGAGCTCTGCGTCCAGCGAATCTCCCACCACAGCACTGTAGGACAGATAAGCCTGTGATTTCGCGGACTCCTCCGCAGAGATCGGATAGTCCACTTCCCGTTCTTTCATGCCGGCAAACGGCTCCTGTCTGCGGACAGAGGAATCCACTTCCAGATACTGATAGCGGCTCAGATAATTCCGGTCGATCCAGTCCAGCTTCTCCGCCATATCCATATCCCCATATAAATAAATATAGCTGTTGGACGGATGATAGAACTTCTGATGAAACGCGAGGAACGCTTCGTACGTCAATTCCGGTATATGCTTCGGATCGCCGCCCGACTCATAAAAATACGGGGTATCCGGATAGAGCGTCGTCATAATTTCCCGGTCCAGCATATCCTCCGGCGAGGAAAAGGCGCCTTTCATCTCATTGTAAACCACGCCGTTGTAGATCAGCGGCCCGTCCTCCGACTCCAGCTCATAATGCCAGCCTTCCTGCCGGAAGATCTTCTCCTCCTGATAGATGTTCGGATGAAATACCGCGTCCAGATAGACGTGCATCAGATTCTGAAAATCCTGATCGTTGCAGCTCGCGACCGGATACACGGTCTTGTCCGGATAGGTCATGGCATTGAGAAAGGTATTGAGCGACCCTTTCACCAGCTCCACAAACGGATCCTTTACCGGAAATTCTTCTGAGCCGCACAGCACGGAGTGTTCCATAATGTGCGGCACGCCGGTGCTGTCGGACGGCGGAGTCCGAAAGCCGATCGTAAATACTTTATTTTCATCCCCGTTCGCGATCAGCGCCACTTTCGCCTTCGTTTTCTTATGCTTTAACAGATATCCGGTGGAATTTAATTCCGGCATCTCTTCTTTCCGGATCAGCTCATAGGCTGACAGTTGTTCTATGGTCATTCATACCTCCAGCTTGTTGATTCATGTTCATTCTTATTCTCTCTATAGTATGGACGGCTGCGCCCCTGCACATACCATCGGGCAGGGAAGATATGTCTTCCCCTGCGCACAAAAGAAGACTGCCGCGTCTGCGGCAGCCCACCTTTCCTGTCACTTGGTTTTACAGATTGGTCTTGAAGAACTCTTCCATTGCCGTAGCTGCGGTATCCTCGTCCTCGCCTTCGACCGTTACCGTAACCGTATGGCCCTTTTTAACGCCCATGCTCATGATTGCCATCAGTCTCTTGGCATCCGCTTTCTTGGTTCCGTTGTCAATCGTAACAACGCTCTTGAAGCCGGCCGCCGCTTTTGCAAGCATTCCTGCGGGTCTTGCGTGGATTCCCAGTTCGTCCTGAATGGTGTAAGTAAATGATTTCATGTCTTTCATTCTCCTTTATCTTTAATTTATTTTAAACATTGTTTTATAATGGAAACGCTGATAAAAGCGTTTCCTGCACCGGATTTGCGCCGCGAAGCGGCATGTTCCCCTGCAAATCCGTGTGCATCCGCCGGAGGCTCCAAAGAAGCGGTGATTCTTCAGCGCTTCTTTTGGAAACGCTGATTCAATCAGCGTTTCCCTCAGAATCAGCACTCGCGGATACGCTTTCTCAGATCCAGCGTATAGCCCGGGGAGACGGACAGTTCGTCGATGCCCATCTGTACGAACTTCGCGGTCAGTTCCTCATCCGCGCCCAGCTCGCCGCAGATTCCGCACCATGCGCCGTACTTGTGCGCGTTCTCGATCGTCATCTGAATCAGGCGGAGAATCGCCTCGTGATGCGGATCAAAGAAATCATCCAGCGACTGATTCTGGCGGTCGATGGCAAGCGTGTACTGGCTCAGATCGTTGGTGCCGATGCTGAAGAAGTCCACATGCGGCGCCAGAAGATCGCTCGTAACCGCCGCCGCCGGGGTCTCGATCATGATGCCGAGCTCCACTTCGCCCATGGCCACGTCTTCCCTTGCCAGTTCCAGCTTCACTTCCTCCACGATCTTCTTGATCTTCTCGATCTCCTTCACGGAGATGATCATCGGGAACATAATGCCCAGCGTACCGAACGCAGACGCACGGAACAGCGCGCGAAGCTGGGTCTTGAATACTTCTTCCCTGGTCAGGCAGATACGGATCGCACGATAGCCGAGCGCCGGATTGTCCTCCTTGGGAAGATCAAAATAGTCGATCTGCTTATCCGCGCCGATATCCAGCGTACGGATAATGACCTTCTTGCCGTTCATCCGCGACAATACGGTCTTGTAGGCCTCAAACTGCACTTCCTCGCTCGGATAATCGTCGCATCCGAGATAGAGGAACTCACTGCGGAACAGGCCGATGCCTTCCGAGTCGTTCTCGAGAACCGCATCCACGTCGTTCACGCCGCCGATGTTGGAGTACAGGTGGATGTGCCTGCCCGCCTGAGTGACGGTCTCCTTGCCCTTCATCTCCTGAAGAAGCGCTCTCTGCTCGTCCGCCTTCTTCTTCTTCTCCACCATCTTCGTCATAGTCTCTTCGTCCGGATCAATATAGATCAGACCGGAGAAGCCGTCCACCACTGCCTGTCTGCCGTGATAATCCTGATCGACCTCGATGTCGGTGGTCACCAGCGACGGGATGTTCATCGTCCTTGCAAGGATCGCCGTATGGGAATTGGCGGAACCTTTCTGGGTCACGATCGCCAGAAGCTTGCTCTTGTCAAACTGTACGGTCTCGCTGGGCGCCAGATCCTCCGCCAGGATAATCACCGGCTCCGGCATCGCCTCCGGGCTGACCTGCGTCCCGTTCAGAATCGAAATCAGACGGTCGGAAATATCATGGATATCCGCCGCGCGTCCTCTCATATAGTCGTCATCCATGCTTAAAAACATGGCCGCCATCTGCTCGCCGGTCATGAAAACCGCGTACTCCGCGTTCATCCGATCGTTCTCGATGATGCCGGTAATGGACTCATTATAGTCCAGATCGTCCAGAAGCATCTGGTGCACGTCAAAAATCATTGCCTCTTCTTCGCCCACATCCACGCGCGCCTTCTCGTAAAGCCCCTTCAACTGCCCCATGGCTTTCTCTTTCGCCGCCTGAAAACGTGCGAGCTCCGCCTGCGTATCCTCGATCTCTACTTTGTTGACCGCCTTTTCCGCCTTGCGGTATACGAAGATACTGCCGATGGCAACTCCTTTGAATACACTTTTGCCTTCTCTTACAATCATTGCTCTTCCTCCCAATCCATAGTATCCGCCTGGTCGTCTTCCGCCAGGTCTTCCGTGGCAGAAATCTCTGTCTCTTCTTCTATCTCTGTCCCTTCTGCCGGTTCTTCTTCCTCCGTCTCCGGTTCGATCGTCACAAAACCCCTGCTGACCTCCTCCACTGCGATGGAAAGCGGTTTTTTACCCCGGCTGTCCACATATGCCTCCTCTCCCGCAATCAGTTGTCTCGCCCTTCTGGCCGTCGCAAGTACAATGGAATACCGGCTGTTTACGGTCGGCGTATCTCCCTCTGCCTCGCTGTTGATCGTTCTCATTAAGTCTGTATAAGACGGATGCAACATAAATTATTCTCCTTTCGAAAAACTTCTCAGTTCTTCTCTCACTTTATTCACAAGCTCCATATGATATCGAATCCTCCGGTGCTCGCTCTCAATGACGGCGTGAATCTCTTCCACGCAGGTTTCCAGCTCGTCATTGACCACCAGATAATCGTATTCCTCAATTCCTTCGGACTCCTGCACGGCTCTCTCCAGCCTCTGGGCAATCGCCTCCGGCGTCTCCGTGCCGCGGCCTGCCAGCCGCTCTCTGAGCGTCTGCGCATCCTTCGTCGTCACAAACAAAAGCACCGCTTCCGGGAACTGCTGCCTGATCTTGCGGGCGCCCTGGATCTCGATCTCCAGGATCACGTCCCTTCCCTGAGCCAGCATCTCTTCCACATACGCTCTCGGAGTCCCGTAATAATGATTCACATAACACGCGTATTCGATCAGTTCGCCGTCCCTGATCATCTGCTCAAACGCTTCTCTCGTCTTGAAAAAATAGTCCTTTCCCTCTGTCTCGCCCGTTCTCGGCGCACGGGTAGTCGCAGATACGGATAATGCGTACTGTCCGTATCTGCGCATCAGTTCCCGCATAATCGTACCTTTTCCTGCTCCGGAAAACCCGGATACCACAATCAATATTCCCTGTCTGGTCATATTCTATCCTATTCTATATTCTGAATCTGTTCGCGCACCTTCTCGATCGCGGTCTTCAGGTCGATGGCGCGGCTGGAGACTTCCAGATCATTCGCTTTGGAGAGCGTTGTATTGGCCTCGCGGTTCATCTCCTGTGCAATAAAATCCAGCTTGCGCCCGACGCCTTCGCCGTGCTCCAGCGCGGCCTTCATGGCCTCCACATGGCTTCTCAGGCGGACGATCTCCTCGTCCACACAGATCTTGTCGGCAAAAATCGTCACCTCAGCCGCAATCCGGTTCTCGTCGATCTGCGCGTCCGCCAGCAGCTCTTTCACTTTCGCCTCAAGCTTCTGCCGGTACTCCGCAAGAATCTGCGGCGAACGTTCTTCCACGAAGGCAACCGTCTGCAGAATCTCCTCCAGCTTCTGCAGCAGATCCTCCCGCAGCGTCTGCCCTTCCCGCGTCCGCGTCTCCACGAACTTCTCGCAGGCGCCCCGCACCGCCTGCTCCAGAAGATGGCGGATCTCCTCCTCGTCCGGCCTCTGCTCCTCCATCACCAGCACTTCCGGGCAGCGCGCCAGGACGGACACCTGCATGTCGTTCTTCAGTCCGAACTGCTCCTCCATCTGACGGAAATATTCCACATACTGAGCCGCAATCTTCCTGTTATAGGACAGCGCCGCGTCGCCCGCGCTTAAATCTTCATACGTAATATAGACATCCACTTTTCCTCTCTGTACATACTCTTTCAGGATTCCGCGGATCGCCGAATCAAAATAATTCAGCTTTTTCGGCATCTTCATGCTCACGTCCAGGTAGCGGTGATTCACTGATTTCATCTCAACCGTGATCTTCCGGTCTCCCTCCGAGACCTCACAGCGGCCGAAGCCGGTCATACTTTTAATCATATCTCATCTTTCCCATCATCCAGGCGCTGCATATGTCCGCCATAGTTGTATTTATTATAGTTGATTTTCTAAATCTTGTCAATTATAATGGGCTGGTAAGTTTACCGGCGCCTCGGGGTGGGTTACTGTTCACATCTACGCTGGTTTCAGCCCGATGCGGGCAGCTCATCCTGAAAGACCCATTGAAGGGCGCCGGTTCTTAGGCGCGGTCTTTTCGCGCCTTAGTACCGCTGCGTCCCTTCATTAAGCGCGAGCGGGGTCTGGAAGGATGTGCTGCCCGCGTCGGGCGTCCGGATGGCGTGGGTGTGAACAGTAATCAGGGTGGGGCTTTCAAGAAAATCTGTCCGCGCCGGGCTGAGAAACGGTATATCTGAACAGTAATTACGATTTTATAAAAGGAGAATTTTTTTATGGCATTGGACGGCATTACGATTTCATGCATGGCGCATGAATTACAGAATAAACTGGCCGGCGGACGAATCGCCAAAATCGCGCAGCCGGAGGCGGACGAACTGCTCCTGACCGTGAAGACGAGGGAGGGCAGTTTCCGGCTTCTGCTGTCGGCGGGCGCGAGCCTCCCGCTCATCTATCTGACGGAAAAAAACAAGACGAGTCCCCTGACCGCGCCCAACTTCTGCATGCTGCTGCGCAAGCATATCAGCGGCGGACGGATTCTCTCCGTCACCCAGCCCACTCTCGAACGAATCCTGCGCTTCGAGATCGAACATCTCGATGAGATGGGCGACCTGTGCCGGAAATACCTGATCGTGGAGATCATGGGAAAACACAGCAACATCATCTTCTGTACGGATCAGGATCAGATCATCGACAGCATCAAACACGTATCCGCCCAGATGAGTTCCGTGCGGGAGGTGCTGCCGGGGCGGGAATATTTCATCCCGGATACGCAGGAGAAAGCGGATCCGCTGAGCATCACGGAGGAAGCCTTCACCGCTTTGGTGGGCCGGAAAGCCCTGAAGCTTTCCAAAGCGCTTTACACCTCCCTCACGGGCCTGAGTCCCGTCGCCGCCGAGGAGATCTGCGCCCGGGCTTCGCTTGACTCGGACCGCGCGGCGTCTTCCTGCGGCAGAGAAGCGCTGGTGCACCTGTACCGGACCTTCGCCCGCTATCTGGAACCGCTCCGGTCCGGCGAATATGAACCGGTCATCTATTATGACGGAAAAACGCCCGTGGAATTTTCCTGCCTGCCGCTGACCGTCTACGAACATTTCCGCAGGGAACGCTTCCCTTCCGTCTCCGAAATGCTGGAGCAGTATTACGCGGAGAAGAATACGCTGACCCGCATCCGCCAGAAATCCACGGATCTGCGCCGAATCGTGCAGACGGCGCTGGAACGCAACGTGAAAAAGTACGACCTGCAGGCAAAGCAGTTAAAAGACACGGAAAAACGGGAAAAATACCGCGTCTGGGGCGAACTGATCAACACGTACGGCTACGGCGTGGAACAGGGAAGCAATAGCTTCGAGGCGCTCAATTATTATACCGGCGAAACCGTCACGATTCCCCTGGATCCGCAGATTCCGGTTCAGGAAAACGCGAAGAAATATTTTGACAAATACGGGAAATTAAAGAGAACCTGCGAAGCGGTCACCAAACTTCTGGAGGAGACCGCAGCCGAGATCGAACATCTGCGCTCCGTGCAGAACGCGCTGGACATCGCGCTTCTCGAGGAGGATCTGGTCCAGATCCGGGAAGAACTGATGGAATCCGGCTATATCCGGAAACGGAATCCCGGCAGCAGACGCCCGAAGATCACTTCCAGACCTTTTCACTATATCTCCGGCGACGGCTACCACATGTATGTGGGCAAAAACAATCTGCAGAACGACGAACTGACTTTCCAGACCGCCAGAGGAAACGACTGGTGGTTCCACGCCAAAGGCGCTCCCGGTTCCCATGTGATCGTCCAGTCCAACGGAGAAGAACTGCCCGACCGCACGTTTGAGGAAGCCGCGAGACTGGCCGCTTACTATTCCAGCAACCGCGGCGCCGACAAGGTGGAGATCGACTATGTGGAGAAGAAACACGTCAAAAAGCCCAACGGCTCCAAACCGGGCTTTGTCGTCTACTACACCAACTACTCGATGATGATTGATTCGGACATCAGCGGGATCCGGCAGGTGTAGGCCAGCGCCTGCACCTCACCCTCCGACCACCGTATAATCCTCTTCCGACCAAAAACCGCCGCCAAGCCCCTGGGTCACCAGGAGTTCTCCCTGATCGGTAATCAGCACCATCTCAAAATCTTCTCTGTGCTTCTCCCAGTATTCCACCGCGTCCCCGCTTCCCATGAGATACAGCGACGTGGACAGCGCGTCCGCCAGCGTCCCGTCCGCGGACACGACGGTCACGGATTTCAGATCCCCGTCCGCCGGGCGGCCGGTCCGCGGATCGAGGATGTGGATGTACGTATTCCCGTCCTCCTCAAAATAACGCTCGTAACCGCCGGACGTGACGACCGCCTGATCCTCCGCCTCCACGCCCGCGATTACGCTCCCCTGCGGGCCGTCCGGATCCTGGATGCCGACCTGCCAGCGGCTTCCGTCCGGCTTCCGCCCGATCACCTGTACGTTACCGCCCAGGCTGACCATCCCCGACGCGATCCCGTGCGAGCGGAAAATCTCCATCATCCGCGCCGACGTGTAGCCTTTGGCAATCCCGCCGAAATCCACCTTCTGCCCCTCTGCCAGCGCCACTTCCGCGCCGCTTTGCCTCACCTTCGACGCGTCCACCAGCGGAAGGACCTCCGCCAGTTCCGCCTCCGAGGGCACATGGTATTCCTGCGCCGGAAACCCCCAGAGCTGCATCAGCGGATAGATCGTCGGGTCAAACAGGCCGCCGGTTTCCTCATAGATCGTGAGCGCGCTTTCCAGAAGAATCCTGCCGTCCTCCGACAACTGCCCGCTCCCGGAGGCATTGAGGCGGGACACCTCGCTGGACGGACTGCCCGTCGACAGGAGCGCGTCCAGCCGCCGCACCTCCGCCATCGCTTCCTCCACCGCTTCCCCGCTGTCCCGCCCGTACGCCGTGAACTCCATGAACGTATCCATGGCAAAAAGCTGTCTCGTGCAGGAGCGGTTCTGAAGATCAATATGGTACCAGAGAATATACCCAGCCAGTAGACTTGTGAATATCATTCCAAAAACAGCCGTCCTTGTTCGTCTGTTCATCATCCGTTTCTTATTCATCTGCTCCTTCCTCCGTTCTTCCACCCCCACAAACCGTGCTCAATGGATTGCCGTTTTCCGTACCTGCAGTCTCATTCCCGCAGAAAAACTTTCCCGCAGAGAGGCGCATAACCGGAATCCAGGAAATATAAAATCCAACTGCTGTCAATCGCTTTGGAAAAACAGACAATTCCGCTCCCAGACGCAAGACTGCCGGAAACGGCGTCTGTCATCCGCCCGTCCTCATAACAGGCGGCAATCACGTTTGCCCCGTCCTCAAGAACGCCGGAAGGGTCCTCTACCTGTACCGTATCCGTACTCCCTTCTGATTCCAGCAGAACAGCCGATACACTCCCTTCACCGTCGCTATCTTTGACGAACAGAGCCGTGAGCGTCATATTATCCCTTGCCGTGAACTCATAAAGAGCCGTAACAGACAACAGCGCGCCCTTGTCGTCCATCCATGCCTGGAACCGGTATCCTTCATCCGCCACCGCACTAACTGCCACCGCATCACCGCGTACATAACGGCCGCCTCCCAGCAGTTCTCCGCCAAGCGTGTGATCCGTATCACAGACAATATCGACCGATTCCGACTCATACTGTGCCGACTCGATCTTCTCATCCGAAGAGATCGGCGCATCCTGTGTACTTACTGAAATCCCGCCGGCATCCCCGATATCGGCTGTGATATCCTTTCCTTCATATAACGGAATATCGTAATAATTGGTTCTGCCGGCTACGTTTCCGTCTGCATATTCCTCAAACGTACAGTTCAGCATGCCATAATCTGTACCCGTCAACCTAAAAGACAATGCCCCTCCGGAAGAATAGACCGCCTTTGTCTCTCCGATCCGCCGGATATAAACAGAATCATCGTACCAGAGCCCGTCATCCCCCACGTAGCCAACCTGCTTTCCGGTACTGTCATAGACTTCCACACTGACCGGACACTGAAACAGGGCACTGAAGAATGACCCCGCTTTACTGATCCAGTTTTCTTTCTTCGTGCTGACCGGTTTACCGTATACATACGCCTCCAATGCTTCCACCAGGTCATCCTGCGCTGTTTCCAATGCATCCATGGCCTTGTTTACCGCTTTTTCCGTAATCTTCTCCGCCGCGGACGGATTCCGAAATTCGATATTTTGAATGGAGTTCAGAACCTGTTCCGGGTCCCTGAAATCTCCCTGCGTCAGCCTCTGCGTATGCGAATAAAAATTATAACAACTGTTCAGCGCAGTCCCCACGTCTCCAAAGCCAAATCCTTTCAGCTTGTCCAATTGTCCTCTGACTTTGGACGTAAGCGCTGTCTTTACAAGTTCCCCGGGACTTTTCCCGAAAAGACTTCTGCTCAATGCTGTGTATAACTCTTTGTAAGTCTGGTTCGCCGCTTTCCGGTCCAACTCCAGTACCTGCAGCATATAGTCCTGTACGATCTCCGAGGTCTTATCCACAGTACTCGTAATTACCATCGTGGCAGAATCTCGTCCCTTCCGATAGGAAGCGCTTCCGAATCTGGCGGAAGCTGCATTGGTCATGTGAATCGTAACCACCGCATCCCCTTCTTTGTAGATGTAGCTGCTTCCAGCGATTTTTTTGCAGATTTCCTTGACGATCTTTGTTGGAATTTGGTCTACATTGCCGACGTCAATATCCGCCATCGCAAACTGCAGGCTCGTCTCCGTCGCAAACATTTCCAGAAGCGCTCTGCAGAAATACGTTCTCGCTTCATCCGTCGTCACATAGCCAAGCTGGATTCCGTATTTACTTTCCAGATCCTTCTCCAGCCGGTCCGCCAGTTCCCTGAAGGTTGCCCGATCCTCCTCCGATTTAGCCTCCACCCGGACTTTATCGCCGAGAGTCTGCTCCAGCGCTTGATTATACTGCTGATAAGCATCCTGCCATGCCCTCACCAGTTCCTGTATCTTCTGTTCTTCTTCAGAAAAGACCTGTATGGCGACGGATTTCTCCGTACCGTCCGCCAGCGTACATGTAATCTCCGCCGTTCCGCTTTTCCTTCCGTACAAAGTAACAGAAGCACTCTCTTTCGCGGGCGCCGCCCCTTCCCTGGAACCGCTTTCGCTTTCTTTCCCGTTCGGGTCAAACGCCACAATGCTGCTGTCACTGGTACTCCAGGTCCAGGACATCTCCACGGTCCCGGCCGCAAACGTCAGATCCGCTTTGACCATCGCCGTATCCGCCTTACCGATATCGCCTTTATAGATGCCGATCTTCCTCTTCCCGGCGTACAGACAGATCTCCGAATCGACCGTCAGATCAAGCACCAGACCATCCACCGAACGGCAGATAACCTTCAAGTCCAGCATCTGCGAAATATTCGCGAGAAAATCCATATTCGTCAAGCTGTTTGTCTGATAGTTACAGCGGTCGATCGTAACTGTTCGTTTCGTAAAATTCCATTCTTCCAGAGTACCGCAAATTCGATTAAGGAAGCGAACGCCGATCAACCGGTCCTGATAGAGATGGTAGATCACATCCTCTCCCAGAGAATGATCCCCCATATTTATAGCCATATCCAGCGGATACACGCTGCCGTCGATGACCGCTTCTGCATCCGTAATCTTTGTCAGCCGGCCTACTTTGCTCGTTACAGGCTGAATCGAACCGATCTCCCTGTTCCTGCCGTCTTCACCAGGCTTCGCGGTGACCAGCACATACTCCCCGACCAACTCCTGTAGATCCGCGGGCAGGCTCGAAGAATCGGTAACGACGTAAGGACTGATGATCGAATCCAGCCCGTCCGCATAAAAACGGATGCTGCGCGTCTGCGCGTTCCATTCAGAGAGGCGCAGGACACTGCCGGATACCCAAACCTCAAAGGACTTTGATACACCCGTACCCGTACGAACCGTAATGGTGGATCTGCCCATCTTTAGTCCTCTGCCGGTTACGCTCAGTTCGGTGCGTGCGCCGCTGTATGCGGCTTCCGAGGCTCCGGTCAGCTCAAACACAGCCGGATCACCGCTCTGCCAACTGACGGTTCCGGAGACGTCTTCCCCGGCGCAGAGCACCGCCAGTTCCGCCGCAGCCATACTCTCACCTCCGAGCATCACTGTGCGGACCGATTCTACAACAATCGCCGTATCCGAAACCGTAATGTCAAAGGTAGTCGAAGCACCGCCGTCCGTTTGGACGGTAACCGCCGTTGTTCCTTCCGAGACGGCATTGCCGTAAACGTATACCGGAGTGGACGTCCCCGAATATGCCTTGCTCGTCGTACCCGTCAGGCAGAACACGGCCGGATTGCTGCTTCGCCAGCGAACGGTCCCGGACATGTCAGATTGTGTGCATTGGACAGTGAGGGTGGCTGCGAGAGCGTTTCGCTTTCCTGTCAGCAGCATGTTAGACTGATTCAGGATGATTTCGGTTTTTGGCAGGATTGTATTATAATGAATCATACAATCTGATGGAACTATGGAATATATACCTTGATAACAATCATCCCACTGTTCCTTACTTCCACCATAATAAATATCCTTTAAACTGTTGCAATTAATAAAAGCATATCTTTCGATGTGAGACACACTATCTGGAATATTGATGCTACTTATACTGCTGCAATACTCGAATGCACTTTCACCAATTGATTTCACGCTGTCAGGAATAATTATACTTTTCAAACTACTGCAGCCTTCAAACGCTTTCATATCAATTCTCACCACTCCATCCGGAATTATCATGCTCTCCAGACTGCTACAACCAGTAAATCTCCCAATGTCATCTGTCGTTGCACTATCCGAAATTATTATGCTCTTCAAATTGTTGCAATACTCAAAACCACCAAATTTCGTCACTTCGTCCGGAATTTTTATACTCTCTAAACTACTACAATGTGAAAACGCAACCCACATATTCTTCACGCTATTCGGAATTTCTACATTTTTCAAACTGCTGCAACCGCTAAAAGCTCCTTCAATGTCCGTTACTCCATACGGAATTTCTACATTTTTCAAACTGCTGCAACCGCTAAAAGCTCCCTCAATGTCCGTTACTCCATACGGAATTTCTATATTTTTCAAACTGCTGCAACCACAAAACACGCACGAAATGTCCGTTACTTTGTTCGGAATATTTATGCTCTCCAAACTACTACAACCACCAAACGCAAACTCATCAATATCAGTCACATTATCGGGAATATTAATGTTCTTTAAACTACTACAATCACAAAATGCATGACTGCCAATACTGATTACACTTTCAGGCATTTTAACGCTGGTCAAAATACTTTTAGGGTAATTATGGAACGCATAATCACCAATTCTGGTCACTTGGACATTATTAATAACCGACGGGATCTCTGCCGAGATAACGCTCTCATCGCAATCCACAATCTCCCCTTTCTCCGGATCGAAGTAAATATTCCCGCCCGTAACAGGATAACTTACCCGGGAATCATCAGACGCTGCGCTTACTTCCTCCAGTTCCCCTTCTTCCGGCTTCTCCGGCGCCGACAGATCCGGCTCCTCTTTCGGTACTTCCGGCTCCGTCCCGGCACTCGGAGCTTCCCCGTCTGCCTCTGTACCGACATCCGGCTGCAGATCCGCCGCATGATTCTCTTCCGCTTCGGACGCATCTTCCACCGTTATTTCTGTCTCTTCCGCCGCCAGCACATCCGCCGGAAGCAGCGTTAGGGCCATACACAGGATCAAAAGCAGCGCCGTCAAACGTTTTCCTGACATCTTCTCAACCTCCTCGTTCCAATTCCTCTTTTTCTACGGCACAAGTCTCTGCCTTACGATCCGAAAGCTGACGGTCCTCGTCCCGGTATAACTGCCGACACCCCTGATAACCGCCTTTGCCTTGCCGCAGGCCGTATTTTTACTGTATCGGATGATCTCATAATCCTGTCCCGGCACAAGCGCCGTCACAGTTCCGTCCGCAGAAGTGAAAACGGCGGTAACCATGCCTGCATCCTTTTCCTCCTCGAGATGGAGCGTAATCGGTTCTCCCGTATAGTTCTGATCTTCTATGGCAATGCTGCAGTCTTTCGACGCAATGCTGCTCTCCATCACCTGATATTCCATGGTCTTCTCGCCCTCATAGCTTCCGGTCCCTCTGACCGTCACGCTCCCTCTTTTCCCGTTCTTCGCCTCCATCTGAGTAACCGTCTCTCCATAAGTCACTTCATAATCCTTCTTTTCCTGCAAAACACACTCCCCATCATAGACGATCACATTCGGCTTATATACATAGCTGTCCCTTTTCTCTGTGCGGAACGGGTTGATCACGAACACATCCAGCTCATCGAGAGACCGGGGCAGAATCCGGAAAGGTTTCACTATGCTGCCTGTATAGTTTCCGATGCCGCGCACAGTCACCTTCGCTCCGGAGCCTGCTTTCTTGTTGTTGGAGTAAGAAATCCGGTAATCCTTTCCTTCCTCCAGCACGATCCTCCGCCCGCCTTCTGTATGTACATGTACGACCGTCACTTCCGTCCGCGCTCCCGCCTTGTTCTGAACGGCACTTTCCGCCACCTCCACGGCAATCCCGCCGCTGTTCAAAGATTTTCTGCAGATCGTAAACTTTTTCTCCGCATGCCCAGAGAAGATCCCTTTCCCGGTCAGCCGAACCGCGGCTCTACCTGCGTTACTGTAGCTGAGGAAGGTCACCGTATAATCCTTTCCCTTCTGCAGGGTATAGAGATCTCCCGCCGCATAATTCTCGGCCTTGTCGCGCGCGTTCAGCATGTCCGCTTTCTTCTGATCCAGCTTCAGCGTGACGCTGTCCAGATTATCTGCGACGGGACGCCCCTGGTACTCCATACTGCTTTCACGGAAATTTACTTTGACCGAAGTAACCGCGATTCCGGCAATCT
This sequence comes from uncultured Lachnospiraceae bacterium, assembly GCA_910587765.1. Taxonomy (GTDB): domain Bacteria; phylum Bacillota; class Clostridia; order Lachnospirales; family Lachnospiraceae; genus Hominiventricola. The sequence goes on along the minus strand of CAJUNR010000026.1, from coordinate 38,736 downwards.
GATAGGTAAATGATTTCTCGCCAAAACAGTACCTGTTTCCCGGAAGCGCCCGCGCGATTACCTTCTTTTTCCCCGGGTTTACCCGGTCTTCCGGATAGACAAGTTCATAATCCGTTCCCTGCTGAAGCTCTGTCTTCCCCAGCTTCAAAGCCACAGAACCGTCAACCTCCTGCGCCTCCCCGGTATACGGCTGAACTGCCGCAGCCTTTGCCAGTTTCACAGACGCCCTGTTTAAATTTTTAAGAGCTGCATCCGCGATCTGAAAACGCAGTATCCGTTCTCCCTGATAGTTTCCGTCTGCCACTGCGGACACCGTCACGGAATAAAATCCCGGTTCCCTGATCGGAGCCGACACCAGGGAAGCCGCCTCGTTTTCCCTGCCCTGTCCGCTTTGTCTCTGATAACTGACTGTAAAATCCTTTCCGTTTCTGACCGTCTTTCCATTATATTTTACGGTCGGAACCGGCCGATATCCGGCAGCTTTATATGCGTAATATTCCGTGAATTTCATCACCACGGCGTCTTCATCCGCAAGATCTTTGCGGGTAATCTCAAAAGGCACTTTCAGCGTCCCCGTGTAGCTGCCCTTTCCGGTCACGACGGCAAATGCTTTCCCGCAGTTGACATTATCGGTGTACTTTACGGAATAATCTTTTCCGGCCCGCAGCATCTGCAGATTCTTATCCAGAATCATGATTCCTGGCCGGACTGCCCTGCCGGTATATTCATACTTCTGTTCTTCTTCTGAAAAACAGAAAAAACCTTCCCCGCTGCTGTCCCCGTACCGTATCAGCCATCTGGCCCGCAGCGTTATATTCGAAGATACGGTATCTGTTGCAAAATCCCACTGTTTTCCGTCTATATACCAACCTGCGAACCAGCAGTCCTTTTTATCCGGAACAAACTCCGGCTCCGTCGCCAGAGAACCATCCTCTACTATCTGCGGACGGATCTTTTGTTCACAGCCTGTATCGAATGTCACTTCCCAATAATTCTGCTGTGACAAATCCAAAATCCGGAATTCCACGCCGCATTCCTTCGTGACCGCGCCTTCCGTGTACTGAATGTGCAGAACTTTGACTCCCGCTGTCGTCTGGTCGATCTGAACCAGATCATGGGTGAAATCAGCGGGGGACAATTCCCGGACACTGCCGTCCTCATACACCGCCTGTACATGAATCATCTCTTCTGTCAGCGCTTCTCCCTGCAGAAAAACCGATCTGGCAAGCGAAACCGTCAGTCCGGTCAATACCGGTCCGGCAGCATCCGCGCGCCATTTCGCGTACAGCGTCATATCCTCTGTTACCGGCATTCCCTCTTCGCAGAGCTTCGTCCTTTCTTCGTCGAGATACCACCCGTCAAAGAGGAAGCCTTCTTTCACCGGAACGGCCTCCGGAAGCTTCAGCGGCTCTCCCGCTTTCACCAAGCAGGACTCCACTTCCGTACCTCCGTCTGTGTCAAACGTAATCCGGTACGTTGTCTCTTCCGGATCTGTATTGCCTTTTACTTTTATATCAATCATTGCCGGATGCGTCTCCAACAGCCGAAACACCCAGTCGTCCGTACTGCTCTGCGGAATCATCCGGGCGGCAATCTGGAAGGTCCTGCCCGCTTCCGAAGTGTCATAATCTTCATTTTTCTGCCATTTCAAATAGACGGGACAGGCAGATGTCTCCGTATAGTCCGAAGAAATGTCCACCGTCCCTTCCTTTGGCAGCATACGTCTCAGTTCTTCCCAGGCAGTATCTTTCTCTATTTCCAGAGGAACGGCAAACGCATCCTCAAGGTGCAGTTCGCAGTGAAAGCAGTCTTCAGCGATATAACCGGCGATCACCGTCTCCATACCTTTTCCTGTGAGAATCACTGTAGCGTCTTTTTTTCGCTCCGGAACAACCGCAAACTCAAAAGAAAGCGCTCCTCCTGATGCGGCTGCCTGATCGATATACAGCAGATCCGCCGTGGACAGTTCGTCTCCGATCCCGTCCAACGTCAAATGAATCCCCGCCACCACCAGCAGTGCATACATGCTTCCTTCCTCTGCATTCTCATACGTATAAGAATATTTCCCGTTTTTGTCGGGCCAGAGAAAACGATCCGCGAATGCTTTTTCCTGTCCTTCATTCTCTGCGACTGTTTCTTCTCTTTCCTGATCCGCCGGTGCCGCCTCCACGGTTCCCGGTATGACTGACACGGTCATGGAGAGAACCAGAAACCAGGCGGACAGCTTCTTCCACCTCGTCCTTTTCATTCTGATGATACCTCCCTCTTCTTTACATAATATCTCATACAGAGTTGTATTCATTATATCTGCCTTTTCCGCTCTGCACAAAATTTATTCATATTTTCAGTTGAAAATTATCAGCGAACAGCTTTATTACACTTTAATATTCGTTCTATTTGATCTAATCATTCCCGCATTCTCCGCTGGGACAATTGTTTAAATAAAACCTCTTCCGTCCGGTCAAAAAAGGAGGGAGCGCCTCTTTCTATCATACAGCACTCCCCCGCATTCATCAATTCTCAAATTGGATAAAATGATAACTCTCCACAATCTGGAAATATTTCACAATCCGCGGATACAGAGGCTCCACCTCTTCTCCGAACGCCTCCTTCTGCAGTCCGGCCAGCTCCGCCACCGTCTTCTTCCCGTCGATCAGAGGCCAGAGGAAACTGCCGTACCGGTCCATGTGGACCTTTGTGTAGCGCGACTTTCGGAACAGCTTCTGCGCGATGCGGTTGAAGACTCCCGTATTCTCCACCTGAAGGACGACGATCCCGTCCTCTCCGGTCTCCCAGAGAAGACCTTCCGCCCGTCTGGGAATCAGATCCAGATAGTTTTTCTTCTGCTTCTTTCTGCCCATCAGCTCTTCTGTTTCTTCCACAGGGAGAATTTCAGAAGGCTCAGGATCATCAGCGCCATCAGCACCACGCCGCCGATGTTGCCCAGGTTGATTACGCCGGACAGATCCATGCTGAAGCCGAATACCGTCAGAATCGCCAGCGCGATGCCGACCAGACCCTCGCCGGCGATCATGCCCGCGCAGTACAGCGTACCGTCGGTCGACTGACGTTCTTTCGTCTTCTCATCTACGTTCTTCCGTCCGTCCATCAGCAGACGCACAACGCCGCCGACCATGATGGAAGCGTTCAGATAGATCGGCAGATAGAGGCCAAGCGCAAACGGCATCACCGGAATACGCAGAATCTCAAGGCCCAGCGCCAGGAAGACGCCGACAAATACCAGATTCCACGGCAGGTTGCCGCCCATGATTCCTTCCACGATCATCTTCATCAGCGTCGCCTGCGGGGCCGGAACTTCCGCGCCGCCGTAGCCGTAGGCCGTGTTCAGAAGATAGAGCACGCCGCCGATGGCCAGACCCGACGCCACCACGCCTACCAGCTCGCCGATCTGCTGGCGTTTCGGCGTCGCCCCCAGCAGGAAACCGGTCTTCAGATCCTGAGACGTATCGCCGGCGATCGCCGCCACGATACAGATCACGGAACCGATGGCGATCGCGCCCATCATACCGGTGATCCCGCTGTCGCCGGAAGCCTTGATGGCGATCGTCGCGATCAGAAGCGTCGCGATCGCCATACCGGACACCGGGTTATTGGAACTTCCGATCAGCCCCACCATACGGGAGGACACGGTCGCGAAGAAGAAGCCGAAGACGACGATAATCACCGCGCCCAGAATATTTACCGGGATCGCCGGTACGAGCCAGATAATCAGGATCATGGCCGCGATGCCGATCAGGACAATGTTCAGAGGAAGGTCCTGCTCGGTTCTGGCATTGCCGGCGCTTCCGCCGCTCTTCATGCTCTTCATGGAATCGCGGAACGTCGTGATAATCAGCGGCAGCGACTTGATCAGGGAAATGATACCGCCGGTCGCAATCGCGCCCGCGCCGATATACCGCAGGTAGGAACCCCAGATACCGGACGCGCCCTTCGCCGCGTAGAGCTCCCCGATGGTGACGCCCACATCCGCCGGATACATCCAGGTATCCGCACCGAACAGACAAATCAGCGGGATAATCCCCATCCAGCCGATCAAAGATCCAGCAAACATATAAGAAGCGATCTTAGGACCGACGATGTAGCCTACGCCGAGCAGAGCCGGATAGACCTCCATGCCCAGCTCGCCTTTAAAGGATTTAAATTCCGCCGCCACATCCGCCGGAATGACCTTGATGCCGTCTACGATCAGCTTGAAGACAGCCGCCAGTCCCATGCCGCTGAAAACGGTGGACGCGTTGGCGCCTCCCTCCTCTCCGGCCAGAAGAACTTCCGCGCAGGCGGTTCCCTCCGGATAGAGGAGCGTCGCATGCTCTTTTACGATCAGCGCGTTGCGCAGAGGAATCATAAAGAGAACGCCCAGAATACCGCCGCACAGGGCGATCAGCGTGATCTCCACCAGACCGGGCATATCGCACAGACCTTCCTCCGCCCACAGGAAAAGCGCCGGCATCGTGAAGATGGCGCCTGCTGCCAGCGACTCGCCCGCAGAGCCGATGGTCTGAACCATATTGCTCTCCAGAATGGAATTTTTCCTCATGATCACACGGATCACGCCCATGGAAATCACGGCCGCCGGGATGGAGGCCGATACGGTCATGCCTACGCGCAGCCCCAGATACGCGTTGGCCGCGCCGAAGACAATCGCCAGGACGACGCCCATGATGATTGATGTGACGGTAAATTCCGGCGTAATCTTCTCCGCAGGAACATACGGTTTGAACTCATTGTTTTCGTTCATGTCTTTTCTCCCTTACTCTTTTGATGTAAGTTCTATTATACAGAATTTATACAATTTTTACAAGAAAACATTGCAAATTTCTGTATCTCATTGAAAAATGAACAAAAACGCCGGGAAAACGACTGCCGTTTTTACGAATGTCCGGTTATATTACTCGTCTTCCTCTGATTCCTCTTCTTTCTTCCTCCCTGCCGCAAAGAACCAGACGACAGCCGCGAGAATCAACAACAGGATAAGCAGCAGAAGCCACCACGGTATCCGCATCTTTTCGCTCTGCAGGTCCTGATCCCCGGCATCCGCCGGCGCAAGATCGGCATCATCCCCTTCGGCGGTGACGACGTCTTCCTCCTCTGCCGTGTCTGTTTCTTCATCTGTTTTTTCATCTGTTTCTATGTCTGTTTTTTTGTCTGCTTCTCCGATCCCCCCGCTCGTTTCCCCGCCGGAACCGTTATTTCCGGACTGCTCCCCGCTTTGCGGCCGGCTGACCGGAACAACCGGAGTCCCCTCCAGGCGGCTGATCGGCTTTGTGTAAGTGTTGCCGCAGCGGCTGCAGGTCCAAGTCATCACGCCCTCTGCGGAAACCGTCGGCTCCCGCGTTACGCTGGAAGTGTAGCTGTGTCCGAGTGCGGGGATGCTTTCCCTGTAGGATCTCCCGCAGGAGCAACTGTATGTAATCCCACCGTCCGCGGTACAGGTCGCCCCTGCCGCCTCCTCCACACTGTAACGGTGCGTGTGAGAAGATGACTGCGACAGCCTGGGGATCGTCTCGCTGCGGGTCGCGCCGCATTGCTGGCAGGTATAATACCGTTTTCCTTCCGATGAAGCGGTCGCTTCCTTCCTGCCGGTGAGACGCCAGCGGTGCCCTGTGGCCGGAACAGCCTCGCCGGAACTGATTTTTGTATCGCAGTCCGCACAGAAGGTGTCGCCCGTGTAGCCCTCCTCCGTGCAGGCGGCGGCAACCGCATTTCTGATCTCCGTATCTTTATGATCGCAGATCAGCCTTGTAATCGTCACGGCCGCCGTCACATTTTTATAATTGTCTTTATCCGCCCCGGTATATACCGCCGTTGCCGTCAGCGGAACGCCGACTTCCAGAGCCGTGTTTTCGTCCGCGGTCTGCCACTGCCAGTCTGCCGGAAGCTCCGCACTGCCTACCTTTTTACATTTCCAGGCCACATTCATCGTACCGGACGGCATATTCGGCGCGTTCTCCGCCTTCTCCACCGTCAGCTTGAGTGTATTTGCGCTGTCGGCGGCGCTGTAATTGCCCTGCTGCGCGACGCCGGCTTTAACGGTGTAGGTTCCGGCTCCGACGGGCAGGCCGGAGATGTAGTCGGACGAACCGTCCGCCGCATGGGAATAGAGAAACGGACCGCCAAAGCTTTCGCCGTTCACCAGCGTCACCGCGGGCGGGGCGATCACGGCCTGACTGCCGGAATAGGTCACGGTCTGTGAAGCGTCGGCCCAGGCGACCGCGGGGACGGCTCTGGCGATCTGAAACTTCACCGTCTGCGCAAAGGCCTGGCCGTCCTTTCCGGTAACGGTAACCGACGCCTCGCCGGCGTTGATGTTATTCTGGTAAGCAGTATCGTACTTTGACGCGTCCAGCTCTACCCCGTCCACTTTGACGGCGGCGGAAGGCTTCTGCTCCTGTCCGTTATAAATCAATCCTTCCGCGCCGTCCAAAGTGACCGACAGCACAGCTTCGCAGACAGTGCATCTCCCTGTGCCGGCGTCAAAGCTGTGCGGCGCCTCGTCCTGTCTCCTGCCGCATCCCTTGAACGTACATTCCTTCCAATGGACGATCTCGTCTTTCTTCCATTCGTCCGACCAGTCGTGATTTTCGTGGATGGTCAGGGGACCTGTGTACACCTCGTCCGTACCCTTTTTCACAAGGTTGATCACCCCATTTTCCGGCTTCCCTACTTCGCAGTCCGCGGGCAGATAGTTCTCAGGGATGCTGAATGCCTGATCCGCATGGCTTCCTTCGTCAAAGTTATCAGTTCCGGAAAGCACCCTGACATTAAACTCCTCACAGTCAGCGCTGAAGCAGCCGCCCTCCTCAACGGTAAATACGCCGGTAAAGTCTTTACTGCCTCCGCCGCTCATGCCGTTGAGTGACACACCGTTTTTCCCGGAAACGTTCAGCACGCCGCCGCCGTTCACAACGACCGTTCCGGCAGATATGGCGTCCGCCGATTCGCTGCCCTTTGCCGTCAAAGTCCCGGATACGGTCACCGTGGAGCTCACTCCGCCGCTGGCGCCGATGCTGATACCGCCCTCGGCCACGACCTGGGCATTCTCATTTACCGTGAAGGCAAGGCCGTCGCCGCCGCTGATATTAATCTGTTCCTGAATTGTCAGTACGCCCGTCCCCGAAAATGTCAGCTGCGTGGAACTCGGACTGCCGCCGGCAACAGCCAGACTGTTTATGGAACAGTTCCCCGTCGTTATTATCGTCACCGTATCATCCGGCAGTGTCACAGTGCCGCTGAGATTGACGTCCTTCAGCTCCAGCGTTTTGGTGCTCCCGTCCCAGTGGTAGCCGTCCGTCTCCAGATCGCCCGAATCCGTACCGTTACTGAAATCCAGATCGGAGACCGCATCCGCGTAAGGGGACGGCACGCCGGCCGCCTCCGGTTCTTCCGAAGCGTACACCGCCTGCCCGGCCGGCGGCAGCGCCGGAAACAGCATCGCCGCCGACAGCAAAATCCCCATGGCGCGGGGCAGTATCCTCCACCTTCTCTTTTCTCTATTTTTTAACATCCACATAACCATCGCGTTCCTTTCACAAAAATTCCTGATTTTATAGTATCGGAATCCCGCTGAAAAACAAGTCTTCTGGCAGGAACGTCAATTTTCTGGCAAAAATACCGGAATCATTTTGATAAATCTCGTTTTTATGTTACAATTACACTGGATTTTGTATGAATTGAGGTGGAAGCAATTTTGAAAATCGCTTTTGTAGACGACGAACCGGAATGTCTGGACGAGATGGGCCGGCTCTGCCGCAGTTTCGGCGAAAGCAGCGAATACCCCGTGGAAACCGTCTCCTTCGGCAGCGGAGAGGCGTTCCTTGAGGCGTTTGACGGCGGCTGTTTTGACCTTGTGTTTATGGACGTCTATATGAAGGGCATGGACGGGATTGCAGCCGCACTGGAAATGCGCAGGCAGAGCAGCGGCTGCCTGCTTGTATTTCTGACCTCCAGCAGGGATTTCATGCCGGATGCGTTCTCGTGCCACGCTTTTGAATATGTCACCAAACCGTTCTCCAAAGAACGCATCTTTGACGTGCTTTCGGATGCCGTAAAGGTACTGCCGCAGGAACAGAAGTACCTGGAGTTTGCAGCCGACCGCAAAACCGTCCGCGTATTTCCCGGTGAGATCGTCTCCGCCGTCACGGACGCGCACTATCTCGACATCACGCTCACCGGCGGGGAAAAGCTGCGATGCCGTATGACCATGCCGGAATTTATGGAAAAAACCGCCCGCGACACCCGCTTTCTCCTCGTCAACAAGGGGATCGCCGTGAATGCCGAACACATTCTTGAATGTAAAAACAACTGCTGTGTTATGGAAAACGGAGCAAAATTCCCGGTCCGCGTCCGCGACAGCGCCAGGATCGAGCAGATGGCACTGGATTATCATTTTGACCAAATACGCCGGCGGCAGAACAGTCCTGCCGGCAGGCGGCTGAGAAAGGAGCGCTGACCATGGAAACCGGTAAATTTCTGTCGGCGCTGCTGCAGTTTTTCATCCTCCTGCCCGGCACGGCGTCCTGTTACCTGCCGGCGGTAAACCGGATGAAACATTCCCCTGCAAAGACGGCCGTCCGCTGGACGGCGGCGCTACTGCCTTACTCCGCTGCCGCCGCCCTGTTCTGCACGCTCTTTTCCGTCAACGTGAACGTCGTCCTGCTGCTGACGCTTGCGCCGCTTTTTTTCCTGTATCGCCGCACGGTGGATCTCGATCTGTCATGCTCCCTCGCCGTCTATGTGGGAGTCTGTGCCATAGAGACTTTTCCCGTGCAGTTCGGCTATGCGCTTGACGCCGCCCTCCGCCCGGCAGCGGGCGCGGCGGAGCTGTCTTCGGAGGCCGCCCTTTTCCGGCTGGGGCTTTCCGTCCTGCTTCTTGCGGCTTTCGCCTACCCGGCCACGCACTACTTTCCGCAGGCGGTCGACAGCCCCGGCTTTTCCAAAATATGGTATTTCACGGTCGTGCTGTCCTCCGTCTTTCTTGTGATCAACGCGCTTGCCGTACCCCGGTCCTACCGCACCCTCCACGCAGGACGGATGCTATGGATCTTCCCTCTGTTCGAGGCCGGGATGTTCGCGGTGCTTGTGTCCGTCTATGTGCTTTTTTACCGGAGTGTCGTCATCCTTCTCAGACATTCGGAGCTGCAGGAGCTTACAAGGCTTTTTGAAATGCAGTCGCATCAGTACCGCGTCCTGCAGGAACATATACGCCAGACCGCACGGCTCCGCCACGACTTCCGCCATTCGGTCCGCCTGCTTCTCTCCCTTGCGGAAAAAGGCGATGCCGACGGCATCCGGACGCATCTCGCGGAATATGAGAACCGTCTTGCGGAAAACGCGCCGGAGGCTTACTGCGCCAACGCCGCCCTGAACGCCCTGTTCAGCTACTATCACGAGATGGCGGTCGGCGCGGGGATCCGCCTGGACTGGCATCTCGACCTGCCGGATCCGCTGCCTTTCTCCGAACTTGACATGGCGGCGTTGTTCGGAAATCTTATGGAAAACGCCGTCGAGGGATGCCGGACAGTCCCGGAGGAATCACGGTATTTCTGCCTTACCACGGAAATCCGCCACGGAAACCGTCTGTATATCGTCTCCACCAACTGTTTTGACGGGAAAGTCCGAAAGGCGAAGAACGGATATCGTTCCACCAGACACGGCGGAACCGGCATCGGCCTGGCCTCCATCGCGGCCGTCTCGGAAAAATACGGCGGTTCCGCGAGAGCCTCCAACAGCGATACGGAATTTTACGTTGATGCAACGCTGAAGATGCCGTGCAAAACGGCAGGTTCGTATTTTTTATAAAAACATTGTCAAACAAAGGGTTGACTTTTTGAAAACAGACGCTATAATGAAAGACGTATCGAAGGAGATACTGGTGAGCGCTCACCGGTATCTCCTTTTTTTATGCATACGGGCGCCCAGGGAAGAGCTCTTCCCTTCTGCCGCCAAACACGTATTTATGAGGAGGAACTATTATGACTGATGAAATGATGAACGTTCTGAACAGCCAGCTCTTTGCTGTCTGGTTTCTGATCGGCGCCGCCCTTGTATTCTGGATGCAGGCGGGATTTGCCATGGTGGAGGCCGGCTTTACCCGGGCCAAAAACTCCGGAAACATCCTGATGAAGAATCTGATGGATTTCTGTATCGGCACCATCGTATTTATTCTGATCGGCTTCGGACTGCTACTGGGCGAAGATCTGATGGGACTGATCGGGAAACCCGGATTTGACATCTTTACCGGATATGCGGATTTTGACTGGTCCAATTTTGTCTTTAACCTGGTCTTCTGCGCAACCACCGCCACAATCGTCTCCGGTGCGATGGCGGAACGGACGAAATTCCTGTCCTACTGCATCTATTCCGGCATCATCTCCGCACTGATCTATCCGATCGAAGCGCACTGGATCTGGGGCGGCGGCTGGCTCTCCCAGATCGGCTTCCACGACTTTGCCGGCTCCTGCGCCATCCACATGGTGGGCGGTATCTCCGCTCTGATCGGCGCCTGGATTCTGGGACCCCGCATGGGAAAATTTGAAAAGGATAAAAGCGGAAAGATCGTAAAAGTCAACGCCTTCCCGGGACACAATCTGCCGATCGGCTGTCTGGGAGTCTTCATCCTCTGGCTCGGCTGGTACGGTTTCAACGGCGCGGCGGCGACTTCCGTGGAGCAGCTCGGCTCGATCTTCCTGACCACCACCGTCGCTCCCGCCATTGCGACCGTTGTCTGCATGGTATTTACCTGGCTCAAATACGGAAAGCCGGACGTATCCATGTGTCTGAACGCTTCTCTGGCAGGCCTGGTCGGCATCACCGCGTCCTGCGACGTCACCGACTGCGCGGGCGCGATTGCCGTCGGCGTCGTCTCCGGACTGCTGGTCGTCTTCGGCGTATGGCTTCTGGATTATGTATTACATATTGACGACCCGGTGGGCGCGGTGGCCGTCCACTGCCTGAACGGTATGTGGGGAACGATTGCGGTCGGCCTGTTCGCAACGAAAACCGCTCCCGGCAACGATACGCTCACCGGACTGTTCTACGGCGGAGGCTTCGCGCTTCTTGGCACCCAGCTCCTTGGCATGTGCGCCGTCATCGCATGGACGGCCGTGACCATCACGATCGCCTTTCTGATCATCCGGGCAACGGTGGGACTGCGCGTCTCCGAACAGGAAGAAATCATTGGCCTCGACGCCACCGAACACGGTCTTCCTTCCGCGTACGCCGGCTTCAGCATCATGGACATCGCCAACACCATGACGATGGAGGTCAACGAGAACACGGTTCTTGGAAACGACGATTATGTAGGCGCTTCCGAAGCGCAGAAAGCGGCCGCCGTCAAGGTGGTGCGGGCTCCCGAGACCGGAAGCGGCATCTACAAGGTATCCATCATCTCCCGCCTGTCCAAGTATGACGCTCTCAGAAAGGCCATGAACGACATCGGCGTCACCGGCATGACCGTCACGCAGGTCATGGGCTGCGGCATCCAGAAAGGGGCCGGCGAGCGCTACCGCGGCGTGGAACTGGACGCCACCCTGCTTCCGAAGGTCAAGGTCGAGGTCATCGTGGGCAATCTCCCGGTGGAGCGCGTCATTGAGACCGCCAAGAAAGCGCTCTACACCGGACATATCGGCGACGGCAAAATCTTTGTCTACAACGTGGATAAAGTGATCAAGGTGCGTACCGGGGAAGAAGATCTGGACGCGCTGCAGGATGTAGAATAAAAATCGGGCGGGGAAGACTTTCTTTCCATGCATCAAAAGCGTAAAGGAGCCGTTGCTCCATGGATGATTTCTCATCTATGCTGCGGCGGCTCCTTTTTCTGCTTTTCAGTTATTGGATTGTTATAGATGGACCTCTATCAAATTTTCTGTTTTAGATGTCAGATAAAAGTTTATCGAAAGCCAATTTTTCACCGCCTTGAAAAACAATCACACCACAGTTAATAAACCCATTCTTTTTTAAAATATGCTGCATTCTTTTATTAAGAAAATCTGTATCAACTCTGATGTTTCTGATATTATGCTGAATACATAGTTCTTCAATCATTTTAAAAGCAATTTCAGATAATCCAGCCCCCCTGTACTTTTTGTTAAATACCATGCGGTGGATAACTGCATACGGTAAATCGCTTCTCCATTCTCCCTTAATCTTTGCATATGCCGGTTCTCCAGAAAAATCAATGCACATATATCCAATGATTTCATTATTTTCTTTTACTACATATCCCTTTTTGCTTTGTATGTCGCATAGAATAGTATCTCTATTTGGATATTTTTCCGTCCACTGTTCAAAACCTTGTTCTTTTTGAAAATTTCTGCCATCCCTGATGATTTCACAACACATCGCAGTATCGGCTAATTGCGCCAATTCCAGTGCATACATTATTTTTCCTCCATATATTTTTTCTTTTCATTTTTTACGAATCAGAAAACCTGCCGCTGAAGCAATAGCCGCCAGGCATAGGGCACAATACATTGCAATATGAAGTTTTGTTTCTGCATATCCCGTAATTTTTTGAAACTTTCATCTCATTTAGCTCCTTGTAATTTATCCCTCTGTATGGTATGATACCACCGTAAATCACTTAAATCAAATTGATGTTTTTGATATTTAACTTTAATTATATTGAATTATCGGAGAAGATTATGGAACTCAAATATTTACAGACTTTTAAGACAATTATTGAAGAGGGCAGTTTTACAAAAGCCGCCGAAAAACTTAGTTATACACAGTCAACAATTACGTTCCAAGTCGGGCAGTTAGAACAGGAGCTGTCTATAAAATTGTTTGAACGGGTCGGACGGCGGATGACGTTAACCAAAGCCGGAGAACAGCTTTATCCTTATGTAAATGATGTCCTGACGTCCGTCAGCCGGCTTCACTGTTTCAAAAATGATTTAACAGAATATAAAGGTATTTTACGAATTGGCGCGGGCGAGACATTATTATGTTACCGGCTTCCGCCTGTTTTGCAAAAATTTCATGAGTATGCCCCGAATGCCAGATTATTTTTACAATCCATGAATTGCTATGATATTCGTAATGAACTGCTGAATGGAACTTTAGATTTAGGCGTATTCTATGAAAATATTGGTGGATTGGGAAATAATCTGACTTTATTCTCTTTCGGGAGTTATACGATGGCTTTGGTTGCGTCTCCCGAAATAAAAAAGAAATATCCCGATTTCATCACTCCAAACCAAAGTATACCCCTGCCCTTAATCATCAACGAATCAACCTGTGTTTTCCGCCAGATTTTTGAACAATATCTGCAAAGAAAATCTATATTGCTCGACCATACAATTGAATTGTGGAGCATACCTACAATAAAAAACTTAGTAAAAAGCAGTATGGGAATTTCTTATTTACCCACTTTCTCAATACAAAATGAATTGAAAAGCGGAGAATTAGAGGAAATTAAAACTGAACTTACAGACGCACAGCTTTCAGCAGTATGCGGATACAACAGCAGCAAATGGGTCAGTCCCGCAATGGAATTATTCACACAGTTAATCCAATCTTCCTGATTTAAGCGGTATATAATAATCAGAACGTCAAAAAGAGCAACGCCGCCTACTTCAAAGCGGCCGCCAGGCGCATAATCTGTTCCGCCGTCTTTCTGATATTCTGTCTCGCCGTCTCCGGCTCCATCGCCTCCTCCAGCGTCGCAACGCCGCGGAGAATCGGGAAGAACGCGTCGATCCCGTGTTCGTTGCATGTTTCCGCGCCGTCCGCCACCGCGCCCGCCAGGGCGACCACTTTCGCGCCGTGTTTTCGGGCCAGCTTCGCAATCCCCGCCGGCGCCTTTCCCATGGCGGTCTGGGCATCCAGACGTCCTTCCCCGGTAAAGACCATATCCGCGCCTTCGATCGTCTGTTCCATCTCCACCGCGTCCAGCACCAGCTCAATTCCCGGCTGCAGCTCTCCGTTTAAGAAAGTCAGAAACGCAAATCCAAGCCCGCCGGCCGCACCCGCGCCCGCGCTTTCCATATAATCGGTCCCCGTGCATCCAGAGCACACTTTTGCGTAGCCTGCCATGGCGGCATCGAGCTCCGCCCTCATCTCCTCCGTCACGCCTTTCTGGGGACCGTAGATATAAGTGGCGCCGTTCGGACCGCACAGCGGATTCGTCACATCGCAGGCAATCCGGAAGCTGCATTCTTTTAACTCCGGAAGTACGCGGTCCGTCCGAACCGAAACCACTTCTTTTAACGCCCCTGCTCCGATGCCCGCAGCTTCTCCCCGGGCATTCAGAAATTCATAGCCCAGCGCCGTCAGCATGCCGATCCCCCCGTCGTTGGTGGCGCTTCCGCCGATCCCGATAATAAAGTTCCGGCAGCCTCCGGCAACCGCATCCTTTATCAGTTCTCCCACTCCGTATGTGGTGGCGTCCAGCGGACGTCTCTCCTTCCCAACAAGAAGAATGCCCGCCGCGGCCGCCATCTCCATGATCGCCGTACGGGTCCCGCGGATTACGCCGTAGGAGGCCTTCACCGGCGTCCCCAGAGGGCCGCGCACTTCCGTCTGAACCAGCTCTCCCCCCAGGCCTTCCGCAAGCGCTTCCGTCGTCCCTTCCCCGCCGTCCGCCAGCGGCCTGACGATCACCTCCGTATCCGGAAGCGCCCTCAGGATCCCTTCCCGAACGGCTCTGCCGGCTTCCATGGAAGTCATGCTTCCTTTGAAAGAATCCATCGCCACTACTACCTTCATCCTGTCTCTCACCTGTCCTTTCTGAACATTTACGCCCAAATGATTCTGTTGTTTTCTGCTCCTCCTTCGGTTTTCCGGCGTTTCGCCGTTCCCCTCGGCGCCTTACGGCCGGCTCCGTTCCTCTTACAGAAACTATAACGTCTTTTCTGTCCGTTGACAATCCCTTTTTCCTTGTACTGTCAGGAAATGCCTGCACTGCCCCGCCGTCTGATGAAAGCCATAACTGACAGACAAGTAAAAAAGAACAAAAGAGAAACGCCGCTTCGCAGATCATTGCACACCTGTTTTGCAGCGTCCCTCTTTTATTTTGGAAAAAGCCGAACGTTCTTTCCGGTCATTTCATCCCCGATCCCCGTCTCCTGCGGCAGAAGATGGGATTCATTTCTCACATCCGCAGCCGGAGGCAGAACCGCCTTTCGCGATCCCGGTGTCAAATTCCGGATTCATAATATAGAAGTTTTTGGAATCCAGATGCTCCTGCGCAATCCGCAGCGCCTCGCCGAAACGCTGGAAATGCACAACCTCCCGCGCCCTCAAAAAGCGGAGCGGATCCGCCACGTCGGGATCCTTCACAACGCGCAGCAGATTGTCATAGGTTGTGCGGGCTTTCTGCTCTGCCGCCAGATCCTCAAACAAGTCTGTAAGAATATCTCCCTTGGACTGATATTCGCACGCATTGTGCGGAATACCCGCCGCGGCCGTCGGCCACAGCGCCGACGTATGATCTACATAATAGGTATCAAACCCGGACTCCTTGATCTGCTCCATCGTCATATTTTTCGTAAGCTGGTAGACAATGGCACAGATCATTTCCATGTGCGCCAGTTCTTCGGTACCTACAGGCGCATCGAAAATGTTCCACGTCGAGTTCTGTTGGACAAGCTCTTTTTTTGTACTAAAACACACAATTAAACAATTAAGATTGAGTGGTTAAATACCATTGATTTTATTCCGAAAAAAGGCTATAATGTACTAAACTACACAATCGTTTGGCTAATAGTGTTGAGTTTAGTGCAGAGGTGAATTTATGCTTAATCGTGAAGACAAGAAATTTCTCAGAGGAATTTTTTCAAAATATGATTATATTATGACTACTTCACAACTGAAGGAAGAAAAACTGTTTTATCGGGATATTCAAAAATTGTTGAACGATGGATATATCGAGAAAATTAAAAGAGGCTATTACGCCTGGGTAGAGGTATCGACGAAAACAGAAGTCCAAATTATCAAAGGTATGTTCCCCGACGCAGTCCTCTGTATGGAAACGGCTCTATTCTATTACCAATACAGTGACCGCATTCCCGCTGAATGGAGTATTACCATTGATAAGAATGTTTCGAGAAACCGTACAAGCATTGATTATCCGTTCGTAAAGGCATATCGGGTTGAGCCACCATTGGTAACATTGGGTGAAACAACAGGAGAAATTGATTCTATTAAAATCAGAATCTATGACCGTGACCGAACGATTTGCGACATTCTGCGGAATATGAACAGGATGGATAAAGAAGTTTTTAATAAGGCTATCCAAAGCTATGTGAAAGACCCTCAAAAAAAAATTCCTAACCTTATGGAATACGCAAAAGTACTGAGAGTTCAGAAAAAAGTAAAAGATTTGATTGGAGTGTGGTTGTGATGGCTGACATTGCGGCATCTGTTTTGGCAAAGCTCAGGAATAAAGCAAAGGCGGCTGGTATCAGCTATCAGCAGTGCCTGCTGCTCTTTATGCAGGAGGAGTTTTTGCGGAGGCTCTCAAAGTCCGGACTGAAAAAATTCCTTGTTCTTAAAGGTGGTCTGTTTATTTATACGCTTACCAATTTTGAAAGCAGGGCAACTATTGACGTGGATTTTCTTCTCAGGGATATGTCAAACTCTATAAATGTTGTTGAAACTCTAATAGATGAAATCCTTAAAGTCCCAACAGGAAATGACTATATTGAGATGACGGCAAGCGGATTTGAAGAAATTTCACCGCAGAGAAAATATCACGGTATCAGTGCCCAAATCATCGGGAAGATAAAAAATGTTCGTGTTCCGTTCAATATAGATATGGGGATTGGTGATGTTATTGTTCCTCATGCTATGGAACAGAAAATTCAGACACAGCTTCCAGATTTTGAAGCTCCTGTTATTTTCACCTATTCACTTGAAAGTACCATTGCAGAAAAGTTTGACGCTATTCTGCAACGGTTTGAACTAACTGGCAGGATGAAAGATTTTTACGATATTTACTACCTGGCAAGGACTTTTGATTTTGATGGGGCGAAATTGCAAGCCGCTGTCTTTGAAACTTTGCAGCGGCGGGGGACTCACTACGACAGGAATAGTTTTAAGCGTGTTGTTTCTCTTGCTGAGGATATGGATATGCAGAAGCGGTGGAAATATTTCTTAAAAACCATAAAAAATGATTCGCTTGAGTTTTCGGTGGTCATTGAGAAAATACAGAAATTCCTTGAGCCTGTATTTGAAGCGATTGTGAATGAGGAAGAATTACAACAAAAATGGGAAAAGCAAACAAGTAAATGGAGGATTTGTATTTCTCCATATCATTCGCTATACTAAAAAAGAAAGGATGTGCGCAGATGAAAAAAACCGTAGGGATCGGACATCAGGATTTTGAAGTAATCAGAAAAGAAGGATATTTTTATATTGATAAAACAAATTTCATCCGGGAATGGTGGGAAAATGGAGACAGTGTCACCTTGATTACCCGGCCAAGACGATTTGGGAAAACGCTGAATATGAGTATGCTGGAAAAATTTTTCTCCGTTCAGTATGCAGGCCGGACCGACTTGTTTCAGGACCTCTCTATATGGGAAGATGAAAAATATCGAAGTCTTCAGGGCGTCTACCCGGTGATCAGCCTTTCCTTTGCCAATATCAAAGAGAATAATTTTTTCCAGACGCGCAGAAAGATCTGTCAAATTCTGACAAATCTCTATTCCAAATATCATTTTTTAATGGAGCAGGAGATTTTGGATGATAAAGAGAGGGGATTTTTCCAATCCGTATCGGCGGATATGGATGATATGACGGCGACGATGGCGCTTCACCAGCTTTCTCTTTATCTGTCGCGTTATTATGGAAATAAAGTCATTATTCTTCTGGACGAATATGATACCCCTATGCAGGAAGCCTATGTCCATCATTACTGGGAGGAACTGGTTTCCTTTATACGAAATATGTTTAATTCCGCTTTTAAAACAAATCCATATCTGGAACGAGCCGTGATGACGGGAATTACCAGAGTGAGCAAAGAATCCATATTTTCTGATCTGAATAATTTAAAAGTCATCACAACGACTTCTGAACCATATGCCGATTGTTTTGGATTTACGGAAGAAGAAGTCTTTGCCGCCCTGGATGAATACGGCCTGTCGAACAAAAAGCAGGAAATAAAAACCTGGTATGACGGATTTATCTTTGGAAAAAAGAAGGATATTTATAACCCCTGGTCCATTATTAACTATCTGGATACCCAAAAGCTGGGAACTTACTGGGTAAATTCCAGTTCCAACAGCCTGATCGAAAAACTGATCCGGGAAGGCAATCCGGACATAAAGATGATGATGGAAAAACTGATTCAGGGAGAGGGCTTTCATACCTCGTTTGATGAGCAGCTTGTATTCAATCAACTGGATCTGAACGATACCGCTCTGTGGAGTCTGCTTCTGGCCAGCGGGTATTTAAAACCGGAATATGCGGCATTTAACCCCGAAATCGGAAAGATGGAATATATACTGAAATTGACAAACCGGGAAGTATATTTTATGTTTCAGCACATGATCGAAGGCTGGTTCGGGAAATGCCGCAGAGTTCACAATGCATTTTTACAGGCGCTTTTGTCCCATGATCTGGAAGGTATGAACGAGTATATGAATGATCTCTCCGACGAATTATTCAGCAGTTTTGATACCGGGAAAAATCCCTCCGGAAAGGCGCAGCCTGAGAAATTTTATCACGGTTTTGTGCTGGGACTGATGGTGGAACTGCGCGGGCTGTATTATATATCATCGAATAAAGAGAGCAGATTCGGCCGGTATGACATTCTGATGGAACCAAAAGAAAAAGGGGCGGACGCATTTATCATTGAATTTAAGGTTGTCCATACAAAACAGGGAGAGACGCTGGAGAGCGCCGTGCAGGCTGCATTGAAACAGATCGAAGAAAAAAAATATGACACCGTATTGCGTAACCGGGGAATCCGGCCGGAAAAAATCCCGAAATATGGTTTCGCTTTTTCAGGTAAAGTTGTGTCTATTGGAGAATCCACAGGAACATGCAGCCGTTTTTCATAAATACAAACAATCATATGGTACAATCCTGCCCGCATACATTCCTTTAGGGAGGTGCTGCCTGTGAAAAGAGCAAACTATGTTCTTGAGACTACGGAACAGCCAGAGATTGACAAACTGGATGGTAAGGATTTTAAAATCAATTTTCAGCGGGCAATCTTACTTTCTCTTTTGGAAAGTCGCAAATTGACACAGGCTCAATTTGAGGCTTGTATGGATAAAGTAGTTCAAAAATATTCAGCCCGCGTCTCTTAAAATCCGTATCATTGCCAGATTCAAGCATTACAAATAGAATAAGATCAACACCCGATAAACATGATTTTTTGAAAAGGAGTTGATTTTATGTTGAAGGTAGGTGCTTACTGCCGTATTTCCACAGACAAGGACGATCAGGCAAACTCATTTGAGAGCCAGCAAAAATATTTCCGTGAATATATTAACCGGAATCCTGAGTGGGAACTGGTACAGATTTTTGCGGATGAAGGTATATCAGGAACCAGTACAAAAAAACGGAAAGAATTTAACCGCATGATCCGGCTGGCCAAGGCTGGCGAAGTGGATTTGATCATCACAAAAGAGGTGAGCCGGTTTGCCAGAAATACGGTGGACACTCTGCAATATACCCGTGATCTGAAAAAGATTGGTGTCTATGTCCTTTTTATGAATGACAATATCAACACAAAAGACCCAGATGCAGAATTGCGTCTGACAATCATGGCCTCCATCGCACAGGAGGAAAGCCGCAAGACTTCCGAACGTGTGAAATGGGGACAGAAACGCCGGATGGAGCAGGGAGTTGTGTTTGGCCGTGATATGCTGGGATATGACGTTCGTGGCGGAAAGCTCTATATCAACGAGGAAGGCGCGGAAACGGTGCGGCTGATCTATCATAAGTTTTTAGAGGAAGGAAAAGGCACATATACAATCGCCCGCGAGCTGCGAGAGGCCGGTATCGAGACTTCAACTCATATGAAAGAATGGTCAAATACAGTGATTCTCCGTGTTTTGAGAAATGAGAAGTATTGCGGCGATCTGGTACAGAAAAAGACGTATACGCCTGACTACTTGAGCCATGAAAAGAAATATAATCGTGGCCAGGAGGAATATGTTGTCCTGCGGGATCACCACGAACCCATTATCAGCAGGGAAGTCTTTGAGAAGGCCCAAAAGGAGCTGGAACGCCGTTCTCCCTCTAAAGAACAAAAAGCAAAACACAGTAACCGATATTGCCTTTCCGGTAAGATTCAATGTGGGTGCTGCGGTTCCCGGTTTGTTTCAAGAACGAAGAAGCGAAAGGACGGGAGCCAATACAAGGCATGGCGCTGTTATGAGGCGGCCCGGCATGGACTTCCGAAAACAAATCAGGCCGGCAATCCGACTGGCTGTGCAGTCAGCCGGCAGATTCGTGACAAGGACTTTATGCTGATGCTCCAAATGGTGATCAAGCATTTACGGCACAATAAGAAACGGCTCATTTCTGACTTGGTTGAAATCGTCAAGCTGGTTCTGTCGGCTTCGGAAGGCGAGGAAATGGATGCTGGCAAATTGGAGCAAAAACTCGAAACGATTGCGGAGAAGAAGGAACGGCTCCTTGATTTGTACTTGGAGCAGGATATTTCCAAAGACGAATACCGCCGGACTCAAAAGCGTTATGATACGGACATGGAGAATCTGAAACAGCGGATCAAAGAGGCCCAGAAGCAGAAAGAGATTACGGCAAATCAGGAAGAAATGATGGCAGACATCGCCGCTACGATCCACGCCCTGGCTTTGGGAGAAAAGCAGGACGATACCTTTTACCGGAACATTGTGGAAAAGATTGTTGTCCACAGCAGGGAGCATATTGAAGTTTACTTAAATCTGCTCCCTTACAAGTGGTCTTATATGTTAGCAGAGCTACCGCGAAACCCCGGTTAAACATCGAGCAGGGAAGATTTATCGCACCCTGCTCGCCGCACGGGGCGCGGGCTGCTCTGGCAGCCATCTTCTGCGCGCGCCCCTGTGCATAAAACGGCGGCAGCGAGGAGCATTTTGCTGCCTCACTACCGATATCCGTCAGCGTCGCCTTGCACTCTTTGTAAGGCATCGTATACCTCTGCGCCAGATAGCGCATGCTGGCGCTGAGCTCCCCATCGGGACCGCCGGACTGCAGGCGGATACGATGCCAGGCGCCGCTTTATCCGCTCTTTTCCGAGACGGCCTTTGCAAATTCCTCCCACAGCTTTGGCCGGGCAGAGAGGCAGGCGCTCAGGACGCTGCCGATGTTCCGGGCGGTCTGTTCTGCAAATTCCGCCCGTTCTCTCTGCGTCATCGCTTCTGTCTCCCTCTCGCTTCCGTCTTCGGCAACCGCCATCGACGGAAACAGGTTTAATTCTTTCGCGGACGCCATCGCCGATCCTCCTTGTGCTTTTCTTTCCATCTTATGCCCCTGCAAAGTCTTTATGACTCCGCCAAAACCAGACAGGTCCGACCACTTCACGGACGCCCGATCTTCTGAAGCCTCTCCTCAATACCCATAAGCTCCGGCGGGGCCGGAAGGAGGATTCGCCGGAGCCGGGTATCCGGGCATCGCGCGTGCAAATCGCTGCGAATAAGGACAGGACCTCCGCGAATAAAATATTCCAAAGCCGGCAAAAGGAGGCGCGTTATGAAGACAGGCGCCGCTTATATCCGGGTCTCGACCGAAGACCAGACCGAATACTCCCCCGACAGCCAGTTAAAAAAGATCCGCGAATACGCCGCCGCGCATGAGATTCTTCTTCCCGAACACCTGATCTTTCTGGATGAAGGCATCAGCGGCAGATCCGCCAGCAGGCGTCCGGCCTTCCTGCGGATGATCGGTATGGCCAAACAAAAGCCCCGACCCTTCGACCTCATTCTTGTCTGGAAATTTTCGCGTTTTGCCCGCAGCCGTCAGGACAGCATTCTCTACAAATCCATGCTCCGAAAGGACTGCGGCATCCATGTGATCTCCATCACCGAACAGTTGTCGGACGATCCCACCGCCATCCTCATCGAAGCGCTGCTTGAAGCCATGGACGAATACTATTCCATCAATCTGGCGCAGGAAGTGCGCCGGGGCATGAACGAAAAATTTTCCCGCGGCGGAGTGGTATCGGTCCCGCCCTTCGGCTACCGAATGGGAACGGAGTGCTTCGTACCGGACGCGGAGAAAAGCTTTCTCGTACCCATGATTTTTGAAGACTGCTTAAACGGATTGACCTGCCGCCAGATTGCCGTCAAACTCAACCGTCTGGGAATCCGCACTGCCCGCGGCAACCCTTTTGAGAGCCGCACGGTACAGTACATCCTCACCAATCCGACCTACACCGGGAAACTCCGCCGCCGTACGGGAAACGAACTTTCATCCGACCGCAGTCCCTCCCCTTCCATGCGCACCGTCGACGGACGGCATCCCGCCCTGATTGATGCGGAGACGTTCCGCCGGGTCCAGGAACAGCTCGGGAGGCAGAAAGAAAAAGCCCCGGTCAGAACCGGAACTTCTTCCGCCTGCTATATGCTCCGGGGACTGGTCCGGTGCAGCCGCTGTGGAAGTACCCTGACGCCCGCCGAAAAGGGCCGATCGCTCCAGTGCCGCCGGTATGCCAAAGGCCTGTGCGCCACAAGCCATCATATCCGCCTCGAAAAACTGAACCGGGCGGTCCTGACCGGACTCGAAGCGGATCTGTCCGGCGGCGCCTGTGAACAGATCCGTGTTCAGATCGACAAACCGGCTGCTTCCGGACGGGAAACCGCCGTCTTCTCCCGCCTTCTGGAACAGGAGTCCCGCCGGCTTTCACGGATACAGGAGGCCTATGAATCCGGCGCCGACAGTCTGGAAGAATATCAGGAACACAAAGCGCGGATCGCCGGGCGGATACGGGAACTGGAGGAAGAAATCCTTCGGCAGAACGCATCCTCGCCGCAGGCCGCGCCGCACGTACAGTTCTCTCTGAAACAGATTCCCGCCCTGCTCGCCCGGGAAACGATATCCGAAACCGCCAAAAACGAACTTTTAAGAACCTTTCTCTCCCACATAATCTTCTACCGCCCGGAAAATGCTGTCCGCATTTATTACCGCCTATGAGCGGCCGCAGAGAGCAGTTTCCATCGTTGTTTTTCCTCCCGGGCCCCTCAACGAGCCGAAAGCCGGCCGGTGTATGAATCGCACCGGGCGTCCGTCCGCCTGCCGGCATATTTCATCCCGACGCCCGTGTGCATAAAACGGGGAGTGCGCATGCGCACTCCCCGCCTTTCTAAAACCCCAGTCAGGAAACATTAACCCTCATGATAAGCTTTCAGATAGATTGCTTTCATCTCTTCCATCAACGGATATCTCGGATTAGCACCGGTACACTGATCGTTGAAGGCGTTTTCCACCATCTCATCCAGCGTAGCCATGAAGTCTTCTTCCTTGATACCATACTCTTTGATGGTTCTCTTGATGCCGACTTTTGCTTTCAGATCCGCAATTGCCTTGATAAAGTTCTCGAATACTTCGTCGTCGTTCTTGCCCTGGATACCGACAAATCTTGCCATCTCACAGTATCTTTCCTTTGCATGCGGATACGGATACTGGGAGAAGGTTCCCATCTTCACCGGAGCCGGATCTGCGTTGTAGCGCATTACCAGTTCGATCAGCAGAGCGTTTGCAACGCCATGCGGCAGGTGATGGTATGCACCCAGCTTGTGTGCCATGGAGTGGCAGATGCCGAGGAATGCATTCGCGAATGCCATACCAGCCATCGTGGAAGCGTTCGCCATCTTCTCTCTTGCGATCGGATCTGCAGCACCGTTGTCAAAAGCGCTGGGCAGATAGGTGAAGATATTCTTGGTTGCCATCAGTGCAAGACCATCGGTGTAATCCGTTGCCATGATGGATGCGTAAGCCTCCAGTGCATGGGTAAGAGCGTCGATACCGGAAGCGCTGGTCAGGCCCTTGGGCTGATTCATCATGAAATCCGTGTCGATGATTGCCATATTCGGCAGCAGCTCATAGTCAGCGATGGGCCATTTGGTACCTGTATCAGCGTCCGTAATGATCGCGAACGGAGTTACCTCGGAACCGGTACCGGAAGAAGTTGGGATCGCAACAAACATTGCCTTCTCGCCCATCTTCGGGAATACATAGACTCTCTTACGGATATCCATGAAGTCCATAGCCAGATCTTCGAAGTTGCACTCCGGATGCTCATACATGAGCCACATGATCTTGCCGGCATCCATAGAGGAACCGCCGCCCAGAGCGATGATCACATCCGGTCCGAATGCTTTCAGCTGCTCCAGACCTTTGCGGGCGATCTGAAGTGTCGGATCCGGAGCTACCTCGTAGAAGCAGGTATGAGTGATACCCATATCATCCAGCTGATCCGTGATCGCTTTCGTCATTCCGCTGGTGTAAAGGAACGTATCCGTAACAATGAAGGCTTTTTTCTTTCCATAGTATGTTTTCAGCTCGTCCAGCGCAACCGGCAGACAGCCTTTCTTAAAGTATACCTTCTGAGGTGTACGGAACCAAAGCATATTCTCTCTCCTTTCAGCCACGGTCTTGATATTGATCAGATGTTTTACATTCACGTTCTCTGATACGGAGTTTCCACCGTAGGAACCACAGCCAAGGGTCAGTGACGGAGCAAGCTTGAAGTTATAAAGATCTCCGATTCCACCATGAGAAGAAGGTGTATTCACCAGGATACGGCAGGTCTTCATGCGCGCTGCATGCTCTGCCATCTTCTCGGTCTGTGACGGATGAATATACAGAGAAGATGTATGGCCGTATCCGCCGTCTGCCACCAGTCTCTCCGCCATATCCAGAGCGGTCTTGAAATCCGGCGCCTTGTAAAGTGCCAGTACCGGAGAAAGCTTTTCATGCGCGAAGGGCTCAGATACGTCTACAGAAGTAACCTCACCGATCAGGATCTTGGTCTCAGCCGGTACGGTAAAACCAGCCAGCTCAGCGATCGTTGCAGCCTTCTGGCCTACGATCTTCGGATTGACGGTGCCTGCCTCCGTCAGAATAATCTTACGCACTTTATCCAGCTCTTCGTTGTTCAGCATATGGCAGCCGCGTTTGATAAACTCAGCTCTCACTGCCGGATAGATATCTGCAATTGCCGTTACAGACTGCTCGGACGCGCAGATCATACCATTATCGAATGTCTTGGAATGAATCACGGAGTAAACTGCTGTCTGAATATCACAACTGCTGTCCATGATAACCGGAGTGTTTCCCGGGCCTACGCCGATAGCCGGATTACCGGACGAATAAGCAGCTTTCACCATGCCGGGTCCGCCGGTTGCCAGAATGACATCCACGGACTTCATGATCAGATTGGAGAGCTCGATCGTCGGCTCATCCACCCATCCGATGATTCCTTCCGGAGCGCCTGCTTTTACTGCCGCATCCAAAACGATCCTTGCAGCCTCAATCGTACACTTCTTTGCACGGGGATGCGGGCTGATGATGATCGCGTTCCTGGTCTTCAGACAGATCAGACATTTGAAAATAGCGGTAGAGGTCGGGTTCGTGGTCGGAATGACAGCGCCCACAAGACCTACCGGCTCAGCGATCTTCTTGATTCCAAAAGCTTTGTCCTCTTCGATCACGCCGACGGTCTTCACTTTTTTATAAGAATTGTACATATACTCAGCCGCATAATGATTCTTAATGACCTTGTCTTCTACTACACCCATACCGGTCTCTTCGCAGGCCAGCTTTGCAAGCGGAATACGCTGCTTGTTGGCAGCCATGGCAGCCTCAAAGAAGATCTTGTCTACCTGTTCCTCCGTAAAGGTAGCAAAGACTTTCTGCGCTTCTCTCATCGCAGCGATCTTTTCCTGCAGCAGTTCCACCTCAGTCTTGGGTTCCGGTGCGTTTTTTGCTTCCTGTTTTGCCATAAATATCCTCCTTCTATAGCTCTTTATATTTGATATACCGGAATTGCTCCGGTAAACCTTCTCCATGCTCACCGCTGCCGGGCGAAACGGTCCAAACTGGAAATCATCCCCTTTGGAAATTGCCTGTTCAGAATCCGCCTGACCAGAAATGATCCAAATTTAGAAATTATTGATTATTTACAATTTTTTCCTTTACACACCCGCAACTTTATGCATATTGTAACATACTCTTTTCAAAAAAGAAAGAGCTTTTTCATGATTTTTTATAAAGATAATTCTTTAACAAACTGTTTTGACAGCAGATCGTCCCGTTATCTGTTTCCTTTCTGTATTATTAAAGTATTATTGTTAAATATTTAACGTTAATATTTTAACATATTTAATTCAAAAAGAGAAGTGTCATTTTCACGAAATAACACTTCTCCGAAACATTTTTTTATCACATCTGCCCAAAACAGACCGTGCGAAGGACAGGGACGCCGCCCGGCCGGTCAGTTCCAGCGCTTTCTTCGGAAGCCGGCCGTGCACAGGATCAGCATCGGGAAAATCTCCAGCCGGCCCGCCAGCATGTCAAACGTAAGGATCAGTTTGGAGGCGTTGGAGTAGATGGAAAAATTCTGCGTGGGCCCCACCTTCGAGAGCCCCGGACCGATATTGTTGATCGTCGACGCCACCGCCGTGAAATTCGTGATCCCGTCGAACCCGTCCAGCGAGATCAACAGCACCGAGAGGACGAAGATGCCGAGATAGGCGATCAGAAACACGTTGATCGAGCGCAGCACTTCGTGTTCTACGGTTTTTCCCTCAAAACGGGTCTTCTGCACCTTTCTCGGATGAATCATGAACGCCAGTTCCTTGAGGACGGTCTTGGCCATGATCGCGATCCGCGACACCTTGATGCCGCCGCCGGTACTGCCCGCACAGGCGCCTACAAACATCAGAATCACCAGTATGGTCCTCGAAAATTCCGGCCACAGCTCAAAGTCCACCGTTGAGAAGCCGGTCGTCGTGATGATGGACGCCACCTGAAACGCCGCATGCCGGACCGTCTCCCCCAGCCCGCGAATGCCCGCGTACGTATTGGCCGTGATCAGCAGCACGGAAACGCCGATGATCCCCATATAGATCCGCGCTTCCTCGCAGCGCAGCGCGTCCCTGATATTTTTAGAATAGATCAGAAAATAAACGTTAAAATTAACGCCGAAGAGGATCATGAACACCGTGAGGATGATCTGAACCGCCGCATTGTACTCGCCCGCGCTGCTGTTGAGTACGCCGAATCCTCCGGTCCCCGCCGTCGCAAAGGACAGATTCACGGAATCAAACAGCGGACAGCCCGACAGGAGCAGAAGCAGAAATTCCGCGACCGTCATAAAAAAGTAAATCGCGTACAGAATCTTCGCCGTACTGCGCACCTTGGGCACCAGCTTTCCGACGGACGGCCCCGGGCTCTCCGCCCGCATCAGGTGCATACTGGACGCGCCCGCCAGAGGAAGCAGTGCCAGCATGAAAACCAGAACGCCCATACCGCCGACCCAGTGGGAAAAGCTTCTCCACATCAGCACGGATCGGGGCAGAATCTCCACATCGCCCAATATGGTCGCTCCGGTCGTGGTGAACCCGGACACGATCTCGAACAGCGCATCCACCGGATTGGGAAAATAACCGCTGAAATAGAGCGGCATGGCCCCGCAGATACTCATGACAATCCAGCACACCGCCACGCTGACATAGCCTTCCGAAGAAAAGATCGTCACGTTTTCCGGTTTTCTCCCCTTCAGAAGCTGACCGCCCGCCACGCAGAACAGGGCGACGCCGAGAAACGCCGCCACACACCGCTGCTCCCCGTAAAGCAGCGCGGTAAACGCCGGAAGCAGAAACATCACCGCTTCCATCTGTATCAGACTTCCAATTATATAACGTATCATCCGGTAATTCATACAGCGCCCGCCTTTGCCTGACGCGCCGCATGGGATTTGTCCAGAATATCGCAGATATCTTTGAGCTCACTGCAGCTTGTCGTAATGATGATGACGGAATCTCCCAGTTCCAGGCAGTCCTGTCCTTTGGGAATAATCACCTTCCCCCGCCGGTGTATGGCGCAGACCAGAAGCCCGGGCTTTAAATTCAGCGTCTGCAGAGGGATATCCGTCACTTCACCCTTTTCCCGGATGATAAATTCCAACGCCTCCGCCCTGCCGTCCATCAGCCGGTACAGCGTCTCCACATTGCTGCCAATGGAGTTCTGCATGGCGCGGACATACTGCAGGATGCTTTCCGCCGTGATGTGCTTGGGATGGATCACGCTTCCGATGTCCAGCGTGGAGATAATATTATCGTAAGTGTTGCTGCTGACCTTGGTGATCTTCTTCGCCCTGCTCATCTCCTTCGCATAAAGCGCGAGCATGACGTTTTCCTCGTCCATATCGGTAAGCGCCACAAATCCTTCGCTGTCCGCCAGTCCTTCCTCTGCCAGCAGCTCCTGATCCGTGCCGTCTCCGTTTATAATCATCGCTTTGGGAAGCAGTTCGCACAGCTTCTCGCAGTACGCCCGATCCTTGTCTACGATCTTGACCCGGATCCCCATTTCCAGAAGCCTTTTGGCCAGGTAGAACGCAAGCTTTCCGCCTCCGATAATCATCGTATTTTTCACCTGATTGGTCTGAATCCCGATCAGGCGGAAGAACCGGCTGGCATTCACGGGCGAAGCCACGATGGAGATCGTATCCCCGGTCGCCAGCTCAAACTCGCCGTCCGGAATCAGCACCTGCTTCTGGCGCTCCACAACGCAGATCAGCACTTCGCACTGGGACAGCTCCCCGAGATTGCGGATCTTCTGTCCGCACAGCCGGTTGTCCTCCTCCAGGCGGAAACGCAGAAGCTCAATCCTGCCTCTGGCAAAGGTGTCGATGTCGATGGCCTTGGGAAAACGCAGAAGCCGCGACATCTCCATAGCCGCCGCCCATTCCGGATTGATGACAAGAGACAGCCCCAGTTCTTCCTTGATATGGCGGATCTCCTGATGATAAACCGGATTGCGCACTCTGGCGATGGTCTGGCAGCCGCCCGCCTTCTTGGCGATCAGGCAGCAGAGCAGATTGACCTCGTCCGCGTTGGTTACCGCAATGAGCAGGTCCGCTTTCTCGATCCCCGCCTCCTTCTGGATGTTATAACTCGCGCCGTTTCCCACGATTCCTATGACGTCCGCCGCGTTCGCCACGTGCTGCACCACGTCCGGCCTCTCGTCAATCACGGTTATGTCGTGTCCTTCCCGGCTGAGCTGTTCGGCAATGGCTCCTCCCACTTTCCCGCAGCCCGCAATAATGATGTTCATCTCCTGTTCCCATCCTCCGTTATGATAGATATGCCTTTAATATAGCACCCCGTGCTCAAAAGTTCAATATTGTTATCCTATCTTTTTGCAGTCGGGACCGCCGAACTGCGTGATGATCAGCTTTGCCAGCGCCGGATCCGGATTTTTGATATTGACCGGATATTCCAGCCGTTTTTCATAACTCCACATTCAGCATACGCCTCCTTCCCACGGCCAGGGTTCGTTGACCCATTCCCACATCTGCCGGCTGCCGCCCGCGGTGTCCACCGTCAGCGGCCCGTAGACGGACGCATAATCCTTCAGCGCCTGATTTCTCAGACGGCTGTACTCCTGAAAATAAGACAGCGCAGCCGGGTCGCCGGGGTGCGTATCCAGATAAAGATTCGCCTCCGTCACCGCGAAGCTGACCATATTTACCCAGTCAAGCATCTGTTTTCTGGTCGGTTGTTTCTGTGCCATTATCTGCATCCTCCTCTCACGCCGTAGAATGGTTTATCCAGTTCCGGGAAAATCGTCCCTGTGGACAGGGCTCTCTCAAGATCGTATACCGTATTCCAGCGCTGCCAAGGCACATAGGCCATCGCCACCGGAAACTCCTCCGGACGGAACGCCGGCATGAGCGGACGCGCGCCAGGATATCTCTGACTCTGATAATCTGCCAATTTTTGTATTCCTTCCTTCTTTTTCTTTCCCTTTATCCTATGTAAAAACGACAGTTTCGGTTCCCCGAAAAGGACTGCCGCCATGCGCGCTCCCGCCCGCGTGTCCGTCACACGGGCAGGGGCGCACATGGCGGCAGCCCCGCTTTCTCTGCTCTGTATTTATTTTCTATTTTCGGTGTTCGTGCGAATACAGATGATCCTGACAGTATTCATAATTGCCGGCGCATTTTGAACAAAACCGAAACTCCAGATCCTCGCCGTCCTTTTCCGTTCTGCCGCACACCGCGCACCGGTGCTGTCCGCTCCTCTGCACCGCCACCCGCACCTTTTTCTGGTAGGTCCGGCGCCGCTTCACCTCCCTGGGCGAGAACTGCCTGCTCCGCATGGCCAGGAAGAAAATGATAAAATTCAGGAAAGACACCAGAGCCGCCACACTATTGGCAGGCATCGCCAGAATCCCGAAACGGACAAGCGAGAACCAGACGGAACTCCCCATCGGAACGACGAAGCCGGCGACAATCGTGATGATAAAGTAAAGGCCGTTGGCATAGCCCAGATATTTGCATTTGATCGGAAGAATAAAAAACAGCAGAAATTCCACATCCGGGAACAGCGCAGCAAATGCGAAAAACAGCGACATATTCAGGTACATCGTACCGTACGACAGATTCAGTCCCGTCACCAGATAAATGGCCAGGCAGGCAAGCACGTGCAGGAGCAGCCCCGAGAAAAAGTACAGGTTGAATTTAAACGCTCCCCACTGGTATTCCAGCATCCGGCCGATCATATAGTACAGGTACAGCGAAAAAAAGATAAACAGGAAACTTCCGGTAGGCGGCTGGATGATGAAGGTCACGATCCGCCACACCTCTCCTCTGAGTATCGCCGCCGCGTCCAGCGCCAGAAACCGGCTGTACAGCCCCGGAGATACCACCTCCACCACAAATCCGAGCGCGTAGAGGATAATGATATAATTGATCAGATTCGGCACCGCGTACCTCCCGAATCTGCGTTCCATCTTGTCAAGCCATCTCATAAGACTACGTCCTTTCCTCATCTAAATATCCTTTATTATAGTTTCTCTCCCCCGCTTTGTCAACGAACGATCCCGCCCCCGCAATCTTAACGGCAAATTTATAGATTTTATTTTCTTCTTTCCATATAATACATATGACCGGTATTAAAAATTGCCGGAAAAGCAGAATAAACGAAAGAAAAATGTGAGGTGAAGGCAGATTGTCTGCCAGATATATGAACAAGACCTACAGACTGGGAATCGACATCGGTTCCACAACCGTTAAGATCGCCGTGCTGGACGAAAACCATCAAATCCGTTTTTCGGACTATGAACGGCACTACGCAAATATCCAGGAAACGCTGGCCCTTCTGCTTACGCGGGCCGTGGAGGCGCTGGGGCAGATCGAAATCTGTCCCGTCATCACCGGGTCAGGCGGACTGACGCTGGCGGAACACCTGAAAATTCCTTTTGTGCAGGAGGTCGTGGCGGTGGCGGAAGCGCTGCAGACTTACGCGCCCAGGACCGACGTGGCCATTGAACTGGGCGGTGAAGACGCCAAAATCATCTACTTCCAGGGCGGCAGCGTCGAGCAGCGAATGAACGGCATCTGCGCGGGCGGAACCGGATCGTTCATCGACCAGATGGCCTCTCTTCTGCAGACGGACGCTTCCGGCCTGAACGAATACGCCAAAAGCTACAAGGCGCTGTATTCCATCGCCGCGCGCTGCGGCGTATTTGCCAAGACCGATATTCAGCCGCTGATCAACGAAGGCGCGACGAAGGAAGACCTGGCGGCTTCCATCTTCCAGGCGGTGGTCAATCAGACCATCAGCGGTCTTGCCTGCGGGAAACCCATCCGGGGACATGTGGCATTTCTGGGAGGACCGCTCCATTTCCTGTCCGAACTGCGCCGTACCTTTATCCGCACGCTGAAGCTGGACGAGGAGCACGCGATCCTTCCGGCGCACTCCCACCTGTTCGCCGCTTCCGGCTCGGCCCTCCTCTCACAGGGAGAGACGACGGTTCCGGCACAGGATCTGATCCGTCAGCTCAGAGACCATATCCAGATTGCCTTTGAAGTAAAGCGTCTGGAGCCGCTGTTCGCGGACCGGAAAGCGTTCGCGGATTTCGAGGCGCGCCACAGCCGGGCAAAGGTTGTAAAACGGGATCTGTCCTCCTATGAAGGGAACTGCTATCTGGGCATCGACGCCGGATCCACCACCACCAAGATCGCGCTGGTCGGCGAAGACGGGTCGCTCCTCTATTCTTACTATCATAACAACAACGGCAGCACCTTACATATCACTCTGGAGGCGTTAAAGGATCTGTACGCACGGCTTCCCGAGAAGGCGCATATCGTCCGCTCCTGTTCCACCGGCTACGGAGAAGCCCTCGTCAAAGCGGCGCTTCAGCTCGATGAAGGAGAGGTGGAAACGATCTCCCACTACTACGCGGCGCAGTTTTTCGATCCGGAGGTGGACTGCATCCTCGATATCGGCGGACAGGACATGAAATGCATCCGCATCAAAAACCATACGGTGGACAACGTTCAGCTCAACGAGGCCTGCTCCTCCGGATGCGGTTCCTTCATCGAGACTTTTGCCGGATCTTTGAACCTGTCCGTTCAGGATTTCGCGGACGCGGCGCTGTTCGCGAAGAATCCCATTGATCTGGGAACCCGCTGCACCGTCTTCATGAATTCCAGGGTCAAACAGGCGCAGAAGGAGGGAGCCGGCGTGGACGACATTTCCGCCGGACTGGCCTGCTCCGTCATCAAGAACGCTCTGTTCAAGGTGATCAAGGTGTCGGACGCCGCATCCCTCGGAAAACACATCGTCGTCCAGGGCGGGACCTTTTACAACAACGCGGTGCTCAGAAGCCTGGAAAAAATCGCCGGCTGCGAGGTTGTCCGCCCGGATATCGCCGGCATCATGGGCGCTTTTGGCGCAGCCCTGATCGCAAGGGAACGCTATGAAGGCCAGGAGACCGCCATGCTGTCCGAGGAGGAGATGAAAGCACTTACCTTTTCCACCTCCATGACCAAATGCCGCGGCTGCACCAACAACTGCCGTCTGACCGTCAACAAATTCTCCGGCGGCAGACGCTATATCTCCGGCAACCGCTGCGAACGGGGACTGGGCAGAGAGAAAAAGGAAAATCCCGCACCCAACCTGTTCGCCTACAAAAACAAGCGTATGTTTTCCTACGAACCGTTGTCCGAAGAGGAGGCGGTCCGGGGACTGGTGGGAATCCCGCGGGTGCTGAATCTGTATGAGAATTACCCGTTCTGGTTTACCTTTTTCACGAAGCTGGGATACCGGGTCGTTCTCTCCCCGGCTTCCACCCACGAACTGTATGAACAGGGACTGGAGTCCATCCCCAGCGAGTCGGAATGTTATCCGGCCAAGCTGGCTCACGGGCATGTGAAATGGCTCCTGCAGCACAATATTCCCTTTATTTTCTATCCCTGCGTGCCCTACGAGCGTCCGGAGTTCCGGGAGGCGAACAATCATTACAACTGCCCCATCGTCACCTCCTACGCGGAAAACATCAAGAACAATATGGAGGAGCTCCGCTCGGATCGTTTTGATTTCCGCAATCCGTTTTTAAGCTTTGAAAGTCTGGAGATTCTCACCAGGCGCCTGATCGAGGAATTTGAGGGCGACCGGAACCTGACCGCCGCCGAGATCGGCGAAGCGGCGAAGGCCGGCTGGGAAGAACTGCGGCAGGCCCGGATGGACATCCGCCAAAAAGGCGAGGAAGCCTTGCAATGGATGGAAGAACACCATGCCCACGGCATCGTTCTCGCAGGACGCCCCTACCACATCGACCGGGAAATCAATCACGGAATCCCGGAACTGATCAACGGTTACGGGCTGGCGGTGCTGACCGAGGACAGCATCTCTCATCTCCACGAGGAAGAACGCCCTCTGCGGGTCATGGACCAGTGGATGTATCACTCCCGGCTGTACGCGGCCGCCAACTACGTGAAAACCCGCGACGATCTGGACCTGATTCAACTGAACTCCTTCGGCTGCGGCCTGGACGCGGTCACGACCGATCAGGTGGATGAGATTCTGAGCGGCTCCGGCAAGATCTATACCTGTCTGAAGATCGACGAGGTCAGCAACCTGGGCGCCGCCCGCATCCGTATCCGCTCTCTGCTCTCCGCCATCCGCGTGCGGGAGAAGAAAAAGGAGCAGCGGTGCATCTGCTCCTCCGCCTACGAGCGCGTGGTCTTCACCCGGGAGATGCGCAGGGAATATACCATTCTCTGCCCGGATATGTCGCCGCTTCATTTTAACCTGCTGGAAGCCGCTTTCCGCTCCTGCGGGCTGCGGATCGACGTACTGCCGGGAGCCGGCAGAGAAGCCGTGGATCTCGGACTCAAGTACGTCAACAACGACGCCTGCTATCCGTCCCTGATCGTCATCGGCCAGATTATGCAGGCCATCCTGTCCGGAGACTACGACCTGTCCAGAACCGCCGTCCTGATCTCTCAGACCGGGGGCGGCTGCCGGGCTTCCAACTACATCGGCTTCATCCGCAGAGCGCTGGAGAAAGCCGGCTATCCGGATATTCCGGTCATCTCCATTAATTTAAGCGGACTGGAGAAAAATCCGGGCTTCAAATACACGCCCATGATGATTGTCAAAGCCGCCTACGCGCTTGTATTCGGCGACCTGTTCATGAAGGTTCTCTATCACACCCGGCCGTACGAACAGACTGCGGGGGAAGCGAACCGCACCTATGAACAGTTGAACTGGCAGTGCAGGACGTTCCTTACGAAGCGTTATCCTTCCTGGAGGGAATTTTGCCGGCTCTGCACAAAGATTGTGGAAACCTTTGACCGCATCCCCGTTTCGGGCGAAAAGAAACCCAGGGTCGGCATCGTGGGGGAGATTCTGGTAAAATTTTCTCCATCCGCCAACAACGGACTGGTGGACCTTCTGGAAGCGGAAGGAGCCGAGGCCGTAGTGCCCGATCTGATGGATTTCCTGCTCTATTGTTTTAAAAACACGGAATTTCGGGCGCAGTATCTGGGCAAACAAAAGAAAACCGCCAGAAACGGGCGGCTGGGAATCCGCGCGCTGCAGTTTCTGCGCAGCCCCGCAGACAAGGCGCTGGAGAAAAGCGTCCACTTCTCTCCGGCCGCGGACATCGATCATATGGCAAAGATGGCAGAGGAGATCGTCTCCCTCGGAAATCAGACGGGCGAGGGATGGTTCCTGACCGGAGAGATGCTGGAACTGATCGAAGGCGGGACGCCCAATATCATCTGCACGCAGCCTTTCGCCTGCCTTCCCAATCACATCGTGGGCAAGGGCGTCATCAAAGAGCTGCGCAGGAGGCATCCGTCCTCCAATATCGTGGCCATTGACTACGACCCCGGGGCAAGCGAGGTGAATCAGCTCAACCGGATCAAGCTGATGCTCAGTACGGCATTTAAAAACATGGAAAAGAGCGCGGACCGGCGCCTGGAAGCATAGAGACGGCCAAAAGCGGCCGCCGCGGGGAAATTACGTTCTCCGCGGCGGCCGATATTTTTGAGAAAACACCGATCCAATCAGCGTTTCCCTGAATTTTATGACCGATTTTCAATCTGCCAGTCAATGGGCGCAAGACCGTGTTCCTCCAGAAACGCGTTCGTCTGACTGAAATGCCTGCACCCGAAGAAACCGTTGTGCGCCGAGAGCGGACTTGGATGCGCCGCCGTCAGAATCAGATGCTTCGGATTGTGCAGCATGGATTTCTTGGACTGCGCCGGTCTGCCCCAGAGCAGATAGACCATCGGGCGGTCCTGTTCGTTCAGAATGCGGATCGCGGCGTCCGTGAACTCTTCCCAGCCGATCCCCCGGTGAGAATTGGCCTTATGGGCGCGCACGGTCAGCACCGTGTTCAGAAGCAGCACCCCCTGCCTGGCCCATTTTTCCAGATAACCGTTGTCCGGGATGTAGCAGCCGAGATCATTCTGCAGTTCTTTATAAATATTGACCAGCGAGGGCGGCGTCTTCACCCCCGGCTTTACGGAGAAACACAGCCCGTGCGCCTGTCCCACATCGTGATAGGGGTCCTGTCCGATGATTACCACCTTGACTTCCGACAACGGTGTCAGTTCAAAGGCATTGAAAATATCGTTCGCCGGCGGAAAGATCAGCTCGGTGCTGTACGCTTCCTTCACCGTCTGATACAGTTTTCTGTAGTATGGCCTGGAAAATTCCGGTTTCAGCGGTTCCAGCCAGTCGTTTTGAATCATTCCCATAACGTTTTCTCCTTTGTCATGCCGCGTCAAAATCGAACAATTGTTCTATCTCCCCGCCTCCTACAGGCGCACCGGCACGTTCTGACCCCTGAGGTATTCTTTTACCTCGCGTATTTCCAGCTCCTTATAGTGAAACAGAGAGGCCGCCAGCGCGGCGTCCGCCTTCCCTTCCGTCAGCGCCTCCTTAAAATGCTCCACGGTCCCCGCCCCTCCGGAGGCGATCACCGGCACCGGCACCTGTTCGGCAATCGTCCGCGTCAGCTCAATGTCGTAGCCCGCTTTTGTGCCGTCGCAGTCCATGCTGGTCAGCAGAATCTCTCCGGCTCCCAGCCCGCACACTCTGCGCGCCCATTCCACAGCGTCCATGCCCATATCCACACGGCCGCCGTTTTTATAGATGTTCCAGCCGCTTCCGTCTTCTCTGCGGCGGGCGTCAATGGCCACCACCACGCACTGGCTCCCGAACTTGTCCGCCGCCTCGCGGATCAGTTCCGGCCGCATGATCGCGGCGGAATTTACCGAGATTTTATCGGCCCCTTCCCGGAGCAGCGCCCGGAAATCCTCGACCGTACGGATGCCGCCGCCCACCGTGAAGGGGATAAATACCGTCTCCGCCACCCGGCGCACCATATCCACAACGGTATTGCGGTCATCCGAGGAGGCCGTAATATCCAGAAAAACCAGCTCGTCCGCTCCCGCCCGGTCATAGGCCGCCGCAATCTCCACCGGATCCCCGGCGTCTCGGAGATTTACAAAATTTACGCCTTTCACTACCCGCCCGTCATGCACATCCAGGCAGGGGATGATTCTCTTTGTCAACATATGTTTTTCTCCCGACTCAAAGCTCTGCAAAATTCTTCAGCATCCGCAGACCGGCCGCGCTGCTCTTCTCCGGATGGAACTGACAGGCAAATACATACTCCCGCTCCACGGCGGCATGGATCCGGACTCCGTAATCGGTGATTGCTTTTACAATCTGTTCGTCCGCCGCTTTCAGATAATAGGAGTGCACAAAATAGACATACGGGGGCTCTTCCAGTCCACGGAACAGTCTCCCGTCATTCTGAAGTTCCAGGCAATTCCATCCCATATGCGGAATCTTCCGTCCTTCGCCCTCCGGAATCCGGAGGATCTCGCCTTTGAGAATCCCCAGACCCGCCACCCCCGGCGCTTCCGCACTGCGCTCAAACAGAAGCTGCAGTCCCAGGCAGATACCAAGAAACGGGGTCTTTCTCTCCACAATTTCCTGAATCACATCCACCAGACCATATTCATGAAGATGTCTCATGGCGTCGCCGAACGCGCCCACGCCGGGCAGGATCACCTTATCCGCATGCAGGAGCTTCTCCTTGTCGCGGGTAACGCATACTTCCTGCCCCAGCCGGAGCAGCGCCTTTTCCACACTGCGGATATTGCCGGCATCGTAATCAATCAATGCTATCATTCTCTGTCCTCTTATGATTGTTTTGCATCCCCATATAATACCCGTCTGCCCGGAGTGTTTCCGTCCTGCTTTGCCGTTCAGAAACCGCTCTGCGTACCGTATGACGGATGCTGTTTTATCGCTTAGCATCCTCTCAGGAATGCTGTTCACATTCTATATTTCGTATTGGGATCCGGAAGGATGGTCCGTCCGGGTCAGACGTCCGGGCGACATACTGCGGAGAGTGACAGAAATACCGCCGGATCTTCCTGTATGGAGACGCCTCTCTCCGCAATCTCCGCAGACAATTGGGGAAGTCTCTCATGAATCCGGATATATCTGGATTTCTGATTAAAATAACAGGTTTTCTCAAACGGAAAACGGATGATTTCCGGATGGGCAAAACCCGCCCCGAGCTCAAGAATACAGAGCCGCTGGTTGAGTGTAAAGGACAGCCAGTGCAGATAACGCTCCCAGCTCTTGCGGTCCTCTCCTTCCGACAGCGGAACCGTAAGCCGTTCGGCGTCCAGCCCTGCGGACTCCAGCGCCGCTCTGTTATCCGACAGACTGACAATGAAATAGTCCTTGTTGCTCAGAAGCCCCGACAGCGCTTCGTAAAATATGTTCCCGGCGCCGGACAGCGCTTCCCCGAGTCCCACCAGTACCAGATTCGCTCCCCGGACTTCTGCTCTTACCTCTTCGTACGTCACTGCTGCATCCTTCCTGTTCATTATTCGTCGCCCATCGAATGAATAAATTCATTCTTCCCGCTGATGCTCATTATAGCACATCCGGAATATAAAGTCTATCCCCGGCAAAGACGCGGTTCTAAGCCCGATACGGGCAGCTCATCCTGAAAGACCCATTGAAGGGTGCCGGTCCTTAGGCGCGGTCTTTTCGCGCCTTAGTACCGCTGCATCCCTTCATTAAGCGCGAGCGGGGTCTGGAAGGATGAGCTGCCCGCATCAGGCTTAGAACCGATAGGTGTGAACCGCAATCCACAGAGCAAAAGCAAAGCCGCTATACGAAAAAAGACCAGAACGTCTTGTTCTGATCTTCTATCCTGTGCCTTCAAAATCACATACAGATAGGAAAGATACGCACTCCTTCACTTCCA
>CAJUNR010000025.1 GCA_910587765.1 uncultured Lachnospiraceae bacterium | reverse complement strand
TCTGTTTTTCCGGCAGTTCGTTGATTGCCTTATGTAGCTTTTCTGTCTGAAGCCTATATCCCCGGCATGAAGCTCCTGTGCCGGTTTTCCTTCTTCCTGATACCAGCCACGTCCGGCTGTTATCAAAAGGATTTGTCCGCCCGGATGGGAGTGCCAGCTATTCCTTGCACCGGGCGCAAAGGTCACATTTCCAATCGGGCAGTTCCACTCTGATTGCATAGGAACCAGCCGTTCCTGCCATGCTTCTCCTTTAAAATTCTCTCCTTCGACCTTATCCCCTTTGGGGAAAATGAAGCTGTTGCTTAAATCAATCACGGTTTTTCCTCCTTTTATTTTCTTCCTCCGAATACAGGGAAACGGCTATATTCCCCGTAGTCCTTGATTTTCTCCATATTCATCAGCGTGTTCATATCCTCGTCCGAAATTGTAAAATCAATCTCGGCATTTGTCCTCATGTGTTCCGGGTTTGCCGTTTTCGGAAGGACAATCATTCCAAGCTGCAAATCATAGCGGATACAGAGCTGCGGGATAGACACACCATATTTCTCCGCCATCGCCTTGATATGCTCGTTCTTTAACGCTTCTCCATGAGCCACGGGGGAATAAGCCTCCATCACAATCCCTTTGCTCTGGCAATACGAAATGAGAACAGCAGGCGTATTTGAAATATGGCAAAGCACCTGATTCACCATCGGCTTTATCTCCGCCGCTTCCCACAGGCTGTCAATATCTTCTTTCAAAAAATTAGATACTCCGATAGCCCTTACTTTACCGGCGGCCAAAGCAGCTTCCAACGCTTTCCACACCTGCCTGTTTTCTTCATAATAGCGATTTGAAGATTGGTTTACCTCCATCCACGGCTGGGGGCTGTGAATAATCATCATGTCGAGATAGGAAAGTCCCATCTTCACATCACTGCCCATACTGTAACTCCTCCTTGCACATATATCGCCGCTGTTCCCCTCTATGGTATTCACAACGCCGTTTGTCACGCTCTCCACAATCCCCACATGGTCTATGGTTCCGTCATTTTCCCAGTCAAAGAAAATAATGTCCCCCGCTGCCGGGACATAGCTTGCGTCCTGAAACTGCCCACGGGCATGGAACCAGTCCACGCCGTCCGAACATAGGGAGAATTTCGGTATCACTCCACTTTCCAGATAGCCGCATTGCTCCGCACACCATGACACAAAGCAGGCGCACCATTCCACCCTGCTGTCAAACCCATACCAGCTCCAGTATTCATCGTTGTCCTCCCGGACTTCCCCCGCCCGCAGCAGCTCCATCACCATCGGGAAATTCTGCTCGTCTTTCGGTGCCTCGTATTTTAAATAAAATATCAGTGCAAGCAATAGCATGGA
This sequence comes from uncultured Lachnospiraceae bacterium, assembly GCA_910587765.1. GTDB lineage: Bacteria > Bacillota > Clostridia > Lachnospirales > Lachnospiraceae > Hominiventricola. The sequence continues at coordinate 73,221 of CAJUNR010000025.1, read as the reverse complement.
CGCCGCCGTGTCCCAACCGTCACTTTCTGACGCTCGTTGTAAAAGGCGGTGTCGGTTTCCGTCACGGAGATTTCCTGTCCCGCATAGACAAGCTCGATTTCGTGTCCCTCAATATTCAGCACACACCCATAAGGCGCAGTCACCTCCACAACTTTGTATTTCCCTAAATACAGCTCCTTGCTTTCTGTGTTCCCGTCCTCATCAGTGGTAACGGTGTCCACAACTTCCCCTGCGCCTGCCCGCACGGTTCCGTCCTGCGTAATAATATCTTCTGCGGCAATGATTTCATATACCGCCCCTGCTTTCCCGACCACTTCAAACACCGGGGTATAAATGTTGCCGCCTTCCGCTAAATCCCCGTCTTTGTCAATTATTCCATCACCGGAAGTCTGGACGCCTGTAAATTCCTCGGCGGTCTTGGCCACAAGGATTCTGCCTTTCTGCGGCATATTTTTCTGCTCCGTCACAACAACGGTGACGCCGCCCTCCTCGGTGGAATTTTCCTGCGCCACGGTAAACGGGACAGGCGTGGAATCCAGCACATAGCCATAAGGAGCCTGCACCTCAACCATCGTGTAATCCCCAAAAGGCAGCTCCTCCGGCGTAATCAGGTATCCGTCCGCCCCGGTATAGAACGTATCCAGAACCGTCACCTCCGGGTAGGTGTACTTCATGGTGACAAGCTCCCCTGCGCTGTCATAAATCTGGTAGCCTGCGCCTGCAAGGGGGATGGTGTTCCCGGTTTCGGCGTCCTTCTTCACAATCTTGATATAGGACGCAAACGGCCTGTTGTTGATCAGGTAGCGGTAAACCTCCCCGTCTTTGCTGACATACACGTCAAAGTCCTTCATCAGCTCGCTGCCTTCCCACCCTTTGGTCTGGTGGACGGTGTAAACGCCGTAAGGCAGGTCTTTTGTTTCCGCATAGCCGTATTCATCGCATACCAGCACATCCCGCTCGCTCTCTTTCGCATTGTCGTAACTGCCGGAACGCTTCAGGTACACCTGGAATTCTGCGCCCTCCTCCGGCGTTTCAATCTGCGTGCTGCCGTCATCGGTATGCTTGATGATGGAAATGCGCCCTTTGATGACCTGTTCCGTCACGTCATTGGAAGTGGTGTTCAGCTCAATCGTATAATTCTCCGGCTCCGCCCCTACATGGTGTACGGTTTCGTCCAAAAGGTAGCCTTCGGACGGCGTGATTTCACGGACACTCCAGTCATAGCCGCAGATATAATATTTTGTGGTGAATTTCCCCTCGCTGTCGGTGGTGTAGGTGTCAATCAGGGTGTCCCCGTCATAAATGCCATACACTGCGCCCGCCAGCGTTGCGTCACCCTGCGGCTCCCCGTTTTCCCTGTCTGTCTTTGTCACGTTGACACGGAACTTTTTCAGGATGTTGGTCACGGTTGCGCTGGTGACTTCCTTCCACTTGATTGTGACGCTCTGTTTCTCCGGGATGACATAGCGGACTGCGGTATCCACTTCCTCAAGGGTGTACGGTGTGGAGCCGGAAATGAGGATATTAGAAAACATCGCCACACCGTTCTTATCGGTCACTGCGTATTCATCCACGGCTGCGCCGGAAAGGGCTGTGCCGTACAGATGGAATTTCACGCCCTCCACCAGATTGTCCTCGGAACCTTTGATTACTTTCAGATCGCCACGCTTTAAGATGTTGGAGAACTCCACCTTTGCGGTCTGCCCGCCCGAAACGGTCACTTTCTGCGATTTCTGCGGCTCATAGCGTTCCTCTGTCAGCTCGGTCACGGTATAGGTTCCCGGATTCAGGTTCTCCACCTTAATCTTCCCGTTTTTGCCCGTAACCACGGTCTTGTCAATGCCGTTGCCCGTAATCTGGAACTTCAGCCCCTCCACGATCCCGTCCTCGGATGTTTTGACAATCTGCACATGGCCGTAAGGGATTTTCACGCTCAAATATACCGTGATGTCAGATGCGCTCTCCACGCCCACAACAACGTCTTGCAGGGACGCATCGCCATAGGCTACAAGGGTGCCGCTGACTGCCGGGCTTCTCTTTGTTGCGGTCAAAAGCACGTCCTCTGTCACCGCCTTTTGGGAAGTGATGGTGAGCGTATTGCCGGACGCACTCACGGATACATTGTTGTTGGATGAAGTGAAGTTATATTTTGACAAAACCCCGTTTGTATCCGTCAGTTTCACAACGTACCTGTCCCCGTCCCATGAAAGCTCCTTTACGACTGCGTTCCTGTCGGTGGACGCAAAGCTGGGGATTGTCCCGTGTTTCTGCATACCCGCCACAATCTGGCTGTACGCTGCGGACACGCCGCCGTTTGCCCCATTCGCACAGATGCTGTTATAGAACTTGCCATCCGTCTGGTTATACGGGGCATTGGCGTTCCTGCACCCAGTCACGATCTCCCATATGACCATCTGCGTGGCAACCACCTTTTCATCCTCAGAACCGGGCAGGCTCCCCATGCTGCCCTGCGAACCGTATAAAAGCGCAAGGTTCACGGCGTCCCTCTGGCTCCCGCTCAGGGCGTTCCATGTGTCGGACGCATTTGCCCGCAGGGTGTTCCCCGTGTGCAGCGACACTCCCGGCTGGATGCAGAAGGCAGGCTCCCCGTCCGCATAGATACGGGTTCTCGCATCCCCCGCCTCGCCGCATACCCTCCCATCATGGGTAACGGTCTGCTGGTATTTGATGGTGTTGCCCGCCCCGTCATGGCAGTACGCAAAGGTAATCTTCGCTGTCTCCGACGCCGCCGACACGTTCATGGACGGAAAGACGGAAACAATGGATGCCGCCGCCATCATCATGGCAAGCCCTCTTTTCAATCTCTCTTTCAACTTCTTCAATCTACTTACCTCCATATTTATTTTTTGGCATAAAAAAATCCCTGCGGTATGCAGGGTTGGTAAACTGGTACTTCTGCCGTGCCAGCCAGAAAAAAGGATGGCCACTGGCTCCATATTGTTTTTTCGGCTGGTATTCGGCTGGTAACTGAAAGGGGTAGGGTGTGGGAAGGGGGAAACGGTGAAAAAGGCTATCCGCAAAAGGGCATAGCTGTCCCGTGGCGGAAAGCCTCACTGTCACCGTTCCCTGTCCTTACTCCGCTCCCGTTTCCGGTACAGCTCCAGTGCCTTTACAATCGTATCTTCCATCTGTTTCGCAGGCGTCCCCGGTGAAAAATATTTGCTGATACGCTCTTTCGGCATACGAAACTGCTCCTTCTGGTTCCCCTTTTCCTCTGATAAAATAGAGAGGATCACATCTTCGTTCAACCTCCCCTCGTCTGCAAACTTACGCATTTTAATCGCCTGTGCATGGCTCGGTGTGCAGTCCTCCAACTGCATGGTGTCAAGCAGAATAGTCTGTTGCTCTTTCGGCAGGTAAGACAATTCTACCGCTGGGCGTATGGCAATCTTGCCGCTGTCAACCATATCCAGAATTGGCGTGATTAACTCGGTCAAGCGGATATATCGCTGAATTTGAGTATTGCTGTCCGGCGATTTCTCTGCCAAAAGCTCTCTTGAAGTCTGCCCGAAATTCTGTCCCACTGGGACAGAATTATTTTTACTCGGTCTGCCCGCCTGTCTTTTCATTGCGTCCAGTTTCATCTTGTAGGCAAACGCTTTTTCTGATGGTAGTATCTGCTCCCTTTGCAGGTTAGAATCTACCATAATCAACACCGCTTCATCATCTGTCAAGTTACGGACAATGCACGGTATCTCCTTTTTCTCCGCAAGCTCGCTCGCCATTTTCCGTCTGTGTCCGGCTATCATTTCATAGCCGCCCTCCGGCTTTTCCCGGACAAGGGCAGGCACAAGAACGCCATACTGCTTTACGCTCTCCGCCATATCCGCCATGCTTTCGTCCATCTTCACCTTAAACGGGTGGTTGGGAAAATCGCTGATTTCCCCCAACGGGATTTCCCTGACGGATTCCCGGCTTTCATTGTCCCGTTCCTCCTGTGTGCTGAACAGGTCAGCGGCTGAGGGAAGCGGCATTTTTATTTCTTTCGCCACTGCGTATCACCTCCCTCGTAAATGCTCCATACGCCTTTGCCGCCGCACCGTTTTTGTCATAGCTGTAAATGCTCTGCCCTGCGGCGCTGGTTTCCGCCGCTTTCACCGCAACGGGGATGACCGTCTGGTACACTTTGATTACCCTCCCGTAATTCTGCCTTAGATTGTCGGCTGTGGCACGGGCAAGGTTTGTCCGCATATCTGCCAGCGTCAATAATACGCCGTCCACCTTTAAACCGGGGTTAATCTGCCGCTGTACCTTGCCTATGGTTTTCATAAGCTGCGTCATTCCCTTTAAGGGGAGATAGTGCGCCTGCACCGGGACGATTACGCTGTCCGCCGCCGCAAGCGCATTGATGGTAAGCATACCCAGACTCGGCATACAGTCAATCAGGATATAGTCATAATCCTTTTTCAGCTCACTTAGATAGGACTTCATAGTGAACTCCCTGCTCATGGCGTTTACAAGCGTGATTTCCATGCCGGACAGCTCGATATTCGCCGGAATCAGGTCTACGCCCTCGTCATGGTGTAAAATCCCCTCGCCCGCTTCAAACAGCTCGTCACGGATAATCTTTTCCATCTGCGTTGAGAGCGTGACCGGAAGGCTGTCCTGATCCGCCCACCCCAAAGAGGTTGTCAAATCCCCCTGCGGATCGGCGTCCACAAGCAGCACTTTCTTCCCCTCGTTTACAAGCCCTACACCTAAATTTACGGCAGTCGTAGTCTTGCCCGTCCCGCCTTTCTGGTTTGCAAGGGCGATTACCTTACATTTAGACATCACGGTTTACCTCCTTTCCTGAAAAATTTAATAGCCACCCTGCATAAGACAGAATGGCTATGTATGGGTTTTTGGCAATAAAAAAAACCGACTGATTCTCGTTTTGAAAACCAATCGGCTATGCAATTACCCCTTATTACCATATATTCCTTATATTTGTTTTATCACATTATCCGTTTTCTTGTAATAAATATTTATCTCCATCAAGAGTATAAAATACAAAATCCTTAAATTCCTCAGGGTATGTATCTATCCCTGTCGTTAATATAATTTGATATGAAATACTTCCCTCTTTAGTGTAAATATCTGTTTCTTTTAATAAAGCAATATTTTTAATTAAATTTTCTCTATCAATCCCTTCTTTATTAGGTGTATCAATCATTAAAAACCGAGGAAAATTGACTTCGTTTTTTAGACTCTCAATCATCAAAGTCAAAAAATACATTAATCTCTTAGGGACTGCTGCGCTCCTTTCTCTATATGAACCACTATTTATATGAGGCATATAATCCTCACCCAAATACGCTGAGAAACAATGTTCATCTGCTCTTTTCATTAAGTCAAGATATATCTTATCGAAATCCTCCTTTTTATTCAACATATCCTCTTTCGCTGCATTTAAATAGCTTTCTACTTTTATTTTTAATCCTTCAACTTGATTCCTTAATTGTGTAACCTCAGAAACAAGTTTTTCTCTTTTAATTGCTAATTCTTCTGCCTGCTGCAACTCAACTATCTTTCCGTTAAGTTCTCTTTCACGCTCATCTAACTGTCGTATATATGCAGAATTATAATTTGAAGCAATATCCCTCGTTAATTCCCCAATATATTTCTTTATTTTTTCAACCTCTTGTCTACTTTTTTCAATATGAGCGATGATTACATGCATTCTTTCATTTTTTCTATCTAGCAAAGAATTAAGAGACAGAATCGCTTTCTTTTTTACCTTCAATATATCTAGATACTCTTCATCTGTATAAAAAAATTTTTCATACTGTTCTTCTGCGATATCATTACCGCAAATACATTTTCCTTTTTCTCTTTCTACTTTCCTTAAACAATACGGGCATGTATTGGGGGTAAATAATTTCAGTTTTTTATTAACCAAACGTATTTTTTCTATCTCTTCCAGTTCTTTTTCTGCTTCATCAATTAAATAAACAATCTTATCAATTGATTGTAATGTTAATTGTTTTGACTGTATCCATTCCTCTTCACTATTTTGCCTTTCAATTAATATAGACTTCTGTTGATCAATAATTTGCCATACTTCATCAACATTACTTTTTTGATCTATCGCAATTTCTCTTTCAATCTGAACTCTTTCAATCATTTCCTGATTTTCTTCTATCATAGATTTAATATGAATTACGTTTGCCAAGTCATAATCTAGTATTTCACCCAAAAATTCATCATAACTATCCATAATTGCCTGTGCTTTTTCAAATTCTTTTAGTTTTAGTTTATATTGCCCTAAAATGTAATAATAGTCATTATAAGTTTTTCCAAGCAACACTTCAAAAATTGCTTTCCTAATTTCCAAAGAATCTGATAAAAAATTAGAATTATCCGCCTCTTTATATACCCTACTAACCTCTGTGGACTGATCATGATAAATAAGTCGCATTAAATCTGTAAAATTCAATTTAAAACTCTTTGTTCCTTGCACAAGATCAAATACTTCTACTTTTAATTTTTCTAGTATCCAATCAGAAAAAACAATAGTATTATCATCACTTTGGTTTCTAGATACACATGTTTCAATTACTTTTTCATCTTTTCCTACAACAAAAATCAGAGAATCTCCTATATATCGTGTCAATTCATATTCTTCACCACAAATTTCTATCAATAATTCAACATAGTTATTTTTGTCTTTATAAATTTCATTATGTTTATTATCAACATCATTATCCTTTTTATTAAATGCTTGAACACGCCCTCCCAAAGCATAATAAATCAGATTCATAAAGGTACTTTTTCCATGACCATTTATTCCCTCCATTATAATCAATCCATCATTTAAATATGGGGATTCAAAACTGTATTTTTCGCCATTATAAATCACTCTGCGTATAGCTAATCTTCCCATTTTGACACCTCATCATATCCAAAAATTTTTTTCTGAAGTGTATCCAATTTCAGACTTCTAATCCTTGGTAATAATCTTTTTATATTTCTACATCTCTGCAAATCTTCATTCAATACACCTAAATCAATTAACTCATCAAGCTCTGTTGTGCCTTTCAAATTCACATCAATATTACAATTCTTTTTGTTTCTAGCTAAAACAATTATCTCCTGCTTATCTAGAAAAAACAATACCCTCTTTATTACAGAAACTTCTAATCTAGAATCACAAAAAATTTTAATTGCTCTCTCATTATCAAAAATATCATTCGAACTATAACTAAGTAATTTTTCTAGAAAACTCATATTATCTTCGTTTTTTATAAATTCGAATATAATCCCTAGTTTTCTATAATCTTCAAACGGTTTCTTATCACATTCTAATGCTTTAAGAATAGAAAGAATCTTTATTGTAATAAAATAGTAATCTTCTTCTAAAATGAACATCATTCTTTTTTTACTATCCATTTATTGATTTCCTCCTATCTAATGCCAAATAACAATCCTGAAATAAGATAACGACCGTTTTTCTAATCATATCTCTGTCCTCAAATGCTACATTATATGTTTGAGCCTTATCCCGCATAAGAGCATATGCACTATCTGTCAAATCATTTAGTAGTGTTTCTATTTCATCTTGTGACAAATTATCTGTATGTTCTTTTAAAAACTTTTTTATCTCCTTACAACACACCTTATAAACTCTATAATTATATGCCTTTACTTGTCTCAAATTTTGATGCTGACTTTGTTCGTAAGCTCCATCTACATATTCTTCTTCCAAATCTTCAATATCCTCTGTACTATACGTCGAACATACATATGTAAATTTTTCTCTGAGACTTCTTATATCATCACACTGAATGCTATCCCATTTTATATGCATCGGATCTAATTTTTCCTGTACCCTTGCTTCCTGAGCAAATTCTAAAAAAATTGATTTAATCTCACCAACATGAACAATGCGATGTAAAAAATCCTCCTCAAATTTTCTTGATTCAACCATATCTAAAATCCTAGCAACAATTGTATCAACATATTTTTCATTTACATCATACTTTATACATAACTTTTGTACTAGAGTACTAATATTAATTCTCACTTGACTTTCATCTGGTTTTCCAAAATTCCATTCGATTAAGTCAAAAAATTGTTGCCACTTTATATCATCCATAGCATCCAATATCTTTTCGTATGTTTCTATTGTATTTGTATGCTTTTTATGTTGTTCAATATAATAATGTTTAAACACTGGCAACACAAAAGGAAATGCTTCTTTATATCTTTTCTCCTCTAACAATTTTAAGAGTGGTTCCTCTGGCAATTGTTCCTTTATATCTTTTAACACCCCTACCTTTTTTTCTTTTTTAACCATTGCATTCGTATAAAAAACAAACTTAATACTTTCTGAGCCTTCAACTGTACCAAACCAATTATCAAAAAATATTCTTAAAGAATTTTTTATCTCATGATCATTCATTGAAAAATTTGTAGAATATGATTTATCTTGTTCCGTAACATAATCTGTAATATCATCTTCCAAATTTACTTCTAAGACATCATCAATATGCTCAACCATGCAAAAAACAGCCTTCTTTTCTTCTAATAAGGCTGTCATCAATCTTTCCACTGCGCGTAACTTCTGTAAGCCAATTCCTTTAATACTAGCATCCGCATCTGTATTTATTTGTTCCATCTGCAATGTTTCTTTAATCATGGCATCTCCTGCATACTCATCATTTGTTATCTCGTCTAAGAATAACATGTTTATAATGATTTCCTGACAAACCTTATGTTTTTCAGTCTGAAAGCTTCTCGAAAAATTTTTGATTCATCTGTCTATCCTATCATTTAAAATGCTTTTTTGTTTCAAGCAATGCCAGCTATCATTCTTTGGACTCTATGACACAAAGCTCCTTGACATCTTTGCGATTTTGCTTACTATTCCATTATAATTCATTTGTAGCCATTTCACAATCCATTTTTATAGTGTTATCTAATCCTTTACACGAATCCAGGTCACAAACTCCCCCCGTCCGCCTAGTGTTATTTCGTCCATAATCCCCCATCTTGTCCACAAAATACGGTACAATCAGCACCAAATAACACTAAATAATGCGGTTTTCACCCTGTCCCCAAATTAGGAGACAAAGTATTCTACCGCGTTACTCGGAAAATACTCTTTGAACTCACCATAGAGCTGGGCCGCTAATGTCTTATTGTGCGCTATTACCAAAGTCGGCTTGTTAAGCTGTGCAATCACATTGGCCATGGTAAAAGTCTTCCCGGAACCCGTAACCCCCAGTAAAGTCTGGAATTGGTTGCCTTCTTTAAACCCTTTGACCAGGGCTTCTATGGCCTGGGGCTGGTCGCCGGTGGGCTTGTATTCGCTGTGAAGTTCGAACATTTTTTGTGCAGTTTGCACAAATACCACCTCCAAAATTCATAGTAAAAAAAGACGCGTATCGGACAAAAATTCGTCGTGGAACATTTTATTTTCGTCGTGGCCTTTGCTCAAATTTTGGAAAAACAGGCCCACGACGAATTCCGTTCACAATTTGCTGTTTTTGCAACTCAGCACACCTCCGTAATTCCATACGGACGGGACAGCACTAAAAAGCTTTTTTATCTTACCACAAATCGTTAGATTTTTATAGATGCAAAATCGAACTTTTGTTCTTTTTGTCTTTTCAATCACACTGCATCCGGAAGAAATTCGGTTACGTCTATTACAATCTCCAACAATTCCTTTTTAAAGATTTCTGTCTCTTCCGGGTTTGGTAATACTTCTTTCATATACGCTTTCCCGACTAGTATAACGTTCGCCAATTAACTGGACTTTTTACTTTGTAGTGTATCTACAATTAACTTCCTCTGATACATTGATATCATCGAGGTTATATTTCCAGTGGAATACCACTGGCTCTGCGTTGATCTCATTAAAATACTGATAGATGCGATCCGCCAACTCTGCTTTGGATTTGACACGTATTCCCCAGCGCTGTGGCAAGATACTTCCTCGTTTCTTCGGAAGTGTGGACTTTGAGATTGTCAAGTACGATACGGATTTTCCCGCCCTTTGGATACTTGTTGTCAAGTATCTTTAGAAATTCGGTATAATCCTTGCTGTTATGGGTTTCGCTAACCAATGGGATGGCTTCACCAGTCTGCAAGTCAATTCCTGCCAGCAATGACAGTGTCCCAGGACGCTTATACCCATAGTCCCTGTTTATTGTGCCATGGTGTTCATCAGCAAGGAGGTCTTCCGACGTTGTTGCAATAACCTGTATGCCCGGTTTTTCATCATAGGAAAGCACATGGACTACTTCTTTGTCTTCCTCCCATGGAAGGAAATGGCCATCTTCATCGAACTGCATTGAAAGTTGCTTGTACACTAACAAAACATTATGCATCTTACTGTCAAAATCCGGATCCCGGTTCTCACAGTAATACCTGATCCGAAAAGGCTTTATTTCGGCTTCGTCTAAAATGCTGTGAACCGTGCTTTTGTGGATGGTTGAAAGCCTTATATAACCGGCTGCTTCAGCATTTCTATTGATATGAGAGGTCAGCCTGGCATAGGTCCAGGTCTCTGCTGCATAACCAAAATCAATTGGTTTCTGACAGGCAATATTGATGATCCATGCTTTTTCATCATCCGTGATTTCGGCATTGCGCCCACGGCCCGGAGCATCAAACAAAGCGTTTTCCAAACCGCCTTCTTCATATTTTTTCAAGCAGAGCATGACGCTCTTGCGGTTGACTCCGACTTTATCGGCAATGTCGTCAATAGGGCAGCCATCTGCTTTCAAAAGCAGGATGCGGGAACGGTTCACAGTTTGAGCCTGAATAGTACGGGCACGAGTTTGGGTTTCGAGGTATTCGCGGTCTTCTGCGGTAAGGTTGATAATACATGGTTTTCTTCCCATAAGTACAATGCCTCCATCAGTTGATATATACATTGTACCACCGTAATATCTTCTCTCGTTACATCACCGCTCTTCAGACTTGCGAGCGGTGACATCCTTGCCATGTGAAAAATGACGCCATAAGATAATCAATATGAAAGTCAGACATCATCAAGGTTGATAGCCTGGCTTTTTGTTTTACGAAAAAGCATCGGGCGCAATCAAAATGCCGGGAGCACAAAAAGACAAGCCGCAAAAACGGCCTGCCGACAGGCTTTTGAAAAACAATTCCCTTCTTTTTAAATCAGGTAATTTCGCAAAAATCACAGAAAAGTCTCGAGATGAAAACAACTGATATTTTTTACAGAATAGCCAAATCTGCGAAATCCACACGATAGCCGAAAACCGCTCTTCGCACATTATTTCTTATATTGTATTCAGTTTGAAGGGAAATTGCAATACCCTGCCGTGAAATTCTTGTGAAATCTGGTTGCTTTTGCCCACTCACTTCGGATAACTATGATGTCTCTGGTGGTTTTAGGCGTAAATGCGAATGGGTAACGATCAGTTTTGTGGTCAGATTCATGGTAAAAATCTCGACAAAATACAGACACAAAAAAGGAGGAGAAAAAGATGGCAAGGCATGGAGAAAACATCAGGAAGAGGATAGACGGCAGATGGGAAGGACGTTACAAGGTATTTGATGAGAACAGAGGGGAATACATATACCGTTCTGTGTATGGCAGAAATTATGAGGAAGCAAAAGAAAAACTTTCCAATGCAAGATTCAGCCTTGCCTGCCAGGGTATGGAGAAAAAAACAGCGATGGAAGCCGAAAGCGGCAGCGAGAAAAGCACAGACGGAAATGGCGACAAGGTCCTGTTCTCACAAGTTGGCGGCGAATGGCTCTTAGAGGTTAACCGTAGGCGGAAATACTCTACCTACATAAAATACGACGCCATTTATAGGACGCATCTTGCCGATGTCATTGGCCTGTACCGGCTTTCCTCTGGCGTAACCCAAGAATTGCAGGAAAAGATTTTTGACCACTTATCCAGGGCGGGACTGTCGGAAAGTTTACAAAAAAGCGTCATCTGCGTTGCCAACCAAATTCTTACCTTCGCAAACCGGCATTATCAGGCCGGAATCCAACTGCTGGAGCGTCCGGCTGCCAAAGCGAAGAAATCTGCAGTGACATTTTCCAGGGCAGAGCAGGCCTTGCTCCTTGACTGCATCTATAGACAGATGGATAAATTCAAAGCTGCGGTGCTGTTATGCCTTTACACCGGGCTACGGCTTGGGGAACTGTGCGCGCTCCAGTGGACGGACATCGACTTTGAGGGCAAGACCCTGACGGTAAACCGGACAGTACAACGCATTGCCGCTCCGGGCCGTCTGACGAAAACCATACTGTTGGAAACCACTCCCAAAAGCGAAAGCTCTCATAGGACAATCCCTCTGACATCGGAGCTTTTGGAGATTCTTTCCGAACTGAAAGGAAAGCAGCCGTATGTGTTCGGCGGGAAGAAGCCGCTGGAGCCCAGGACCATGCAATACCATTTTAAAAAGATATTAAAGGAGGCCGGGATCAAGGGCAGATCTTTTCATACCCTTCGCCATACATTTGCTACAAACTGCATGGAAAATAACATGGATGTGAAAGCATTGAGCGAGCTTCTGGGCCATTCCGATGTGAGGATAACCTTGAACCTCTATGTCCATCCGACTATGGATTCCAAAAGAAAACAGATTGGGACGCTTTCAGATTTTTATGGTCAGATTTGTGGTCGGGCAGCCTGAGAAAATGACAGTATTGCAAAGAAAACGAAAGATTTTCGCAGATTTGGCTATTCTGCGAAGATGCCGAAAACCATAACAACTTAAACTATATGTGCGGCTGCTTTCATTTTCAATACCGAGGAGTGCTTATCAGATTGACAGGAAAAAATTCATCACGACAACCAAAAGATTTTCTATTACCGATAGGTGTGGACTGCCGCATTGGCAGGCTGACCATAGTTGCCCCTACGAAAAAACGAAAAGGCGGCTACACTGTTTGGCTGTGCCGGTGTGACTGCGGTAGCGAAATCACGTTGGACACCCGCTGTCTGCAAAGGCAGACCGTAACAGACTGCGGCTGTGTATCCAGGGTCAAACCAGGGCAACGGGATATTACCGGTATGCGTTTTGGCAAACTGACTGCCATAGAACCGGATGGTCAAGTCATACGGGGCAGTGCGGTCTGGCTGTGTCGTTGTGATTGCGGCGGCAAAGTTCATACCCCGCTCCATCAACTGACTGCTGGATACCGGAAAAGCTGTGGTTGTCTCAGCCATCCCGAAAGGAAGAACTACATCGGAAAACGCTTTGGACGCTTGACCGTGACATCATATGCGGGGAAACGAGATGGGATGCACCGCTGGAAATGTGTATGCGATTGTGGAAATGAGACTATTGTGGGACAGACATTGCTTCAATCTGAAAAGACCAAGAGCTGTGGCTGTCTCCAGTCGGAAATCTATCGGGAAAATTTAAAACTGATTGACGGAACATCGGTGACTATTTTAAAAAGGACGAAAAACCGATTGATTGCCAGTAACACCAGTGGACATACTGGCGTTTACCTGAACCGAAGGAACGGCAAGTGGGTCGCACAGATTACTTTTAAGGGAAAGACATACTATCTGGGTTCCTATGCAGACAAAAAAGACGCAATTCTTGCCCGCAAGCGTGGCGAGGAGTTGCATGATGAATTTCTTGAATGGTATTACGCAAACCATTCAAAGAACGGAAACACAAAACTGAAAGAGCAGTAAACGGCAAGCAAGAGAACACTACCTGAAGTAATCCTTGTTTGTTTTAAGAAAGCACTCTTGCAGTTAGCTTCAGTCTGAACAAACCATACACAAAGGATCAACAGTAAAAACGGTGGCCGAGTTCTTTCAGCGGCCACCAGGTAATCAAGAGGAGAGAATCTTTATGAAAGTTGTTTACATTGGAAGGAGCGATGGACTGGCCGAAAAACTGGCCGAACGGATGGTGCAGGAAGGGAATGATGTTTATATCCTGTCAGACAAGGCGTTTTTGCAAAAGCCGAAGGGTATCTCCCTGCACCGCTTTTACCGCATTCCCCGTAAGGACGAAAGTTTCGGGAAACTCCTGCACTCCATCTCGCCGGACCTCGTGATATTTGCCGGAAACCATTACATAAGCAGCGCATATGCGGAGGAAGCGGATGAAGATGTGACCCTGCTGGCCCGGTCGCTGCGGACAGCCGCCGCATTCCCGCAGGCAAAGTTTATCCTGCTCTCATCCACAGAAGTGTATGGGGATACCGGGGAAAAGGCCAATGAATCCACAGAGCCTGCTGCCATTGGCGAACGGGGAATCCGGTTTATCCGGGAGGAGGGACTTCTGGATATTTACCGGAAACAACGTGGTATAAACGCAGTAATCCTTCGGGCGTCGCAGCTTTATACAAACCGGCCCAAAGAGGGCGAAGGCGATTTTCTGAGCCGGAGTTTTTCTGCCGCAGTACAAGCGAAGTGCTGTATGCCGGCCGATGAGTTCCAGCCGCTCCATGTTTCTGACTTTGTGGACGCCATTAAGCGGGTGATGGATGCGGGGACGCACCACATTTATAATGTCTGCGGCAGCCGCCAGATTTCCGCGAAACGCCTGTACCAGCTGACCTGCCAACAGGAGAAGATTCAGGAGCAGGATGTCCGGTGGGAAGATCCCGGCTGCGTTACCATAGCGGACAGCAGCCGGATCAGGCAGGAACTGGGATGGAGCGATTTCCGAAACCTGGAAGAACAGATGCTGGGAGGCGAGATTACCTATGAACGGACTCCGGCAGAGGGCAGGGATAAGAAAAAGAGGATCATTCCAACGGTAATTCGTCAGTTGGTAGAGAACCTTTTGCTTTTTGCGGTGTTTTTTGCATTGAGTCATCTTTGCAGTTCCCACAGCCTTTTTTCGCAGATTGACTGGCTGATGATCTATGTCATCCTGGTCTCTGTATCGTATAATATTTATCAAAGCGCTATGGCGGCGATTCTTGCCAGCGCCGCGTATCTGTATGGACAGAACCTGAGTGTTCTGGAGCTGAACACATTCTATTCCTATGCGGACAGTGTGCTGTCGGTCATGGAATTTGTTCTTCTGGGTCTCGTGGTCAGCTACACCGCCAATATGCTCAGGGAGGAAAACCGCAGCGTCCGCATGGATTTGGAAATGTTAAAGGAGGAGTATGAGGATTTAAAGGCTGTCAACGAGGAAAATGTACTCATCAAAAATGAGTACGAGGAACGCCTGTTAACATCCAAATCCGGCTTTCCAAAGCTGTACAGTCTGGTCAGCCGCCTGATGGTCCAGGAGCCGGACCGCATCCTCATGGAGACCATGGAGGTTATCTCCGAACTGATCCGAACAGATACGGTGGCCGTCTACCAGGGACAGGCGGGAAGCCCCTGGCTCCGGCTGGTGGGTGCGCTTTCAGACAATTCCGCAATGGACGGAAAGACATGGAATCTCTCCGGCTCTCCCCGGATTTATGATGCAGTAATAAAGGGGGAGCTTTATCAGGGAGAATTTGGAAGCGGGGAACCTGCGGTCGTTCTGCCCATTATCTGCCATGATGTTCCCCAGGCGGTGCTTCTCATTAAAACGCTGCCTTACGAGTGCGAAACACTGTACCATATCAACCTGCTGAAAACCATGTCCCTGTTGTTGCGGGATGCCATGGAGAAGGCTCTGCAATATGAGGAGCTGTCCAGGGAGGAACGGTATATAAAAGGCACAGACATTCTGAAGCCGGAAGCATTCCGCAAACGGGTCCTTTTAGCAAGGGAGAAAGCGGAAAAGTGTATTGCAAAATACTGCGTGGCGGAACTTGTATATTCCGGCTCAATAGCAAAGGCCGCTGAAGCGGCCGGCCAGACACTCCGCGTGACGGATTGTCTGGGAACCGATGAGAATGGGAAACTCTATGCTCTGCTGAACAATACCGGTTCTGAAAACCTGGAGCATTTACAGAAACGACTCTTGACCTGTGGCCTGGAGGCCCGTTTGATTCTGGACGAACCGGCGGCGGTATCAGGCGTACTGGTAACGGTC
Source organism: uncultured Lachnospiraceae bacterium (assembly GCA_910587765.1). Lineage (GTDB taxonomy): Bacteria > Bacillota > Clostridia > Lachnospirales > Lachnospiraceae > Hominiventricola. The sequence goes on along the minus strand of CAJUNR010000025.1, from coordinate 57,271 downwards.
TGAATCCCACGAGCGGAAAGCGAGGGAACGATTATGTTGATTTGGTTTTTAGCTGTGAATTTTATTTTCGCAGTGCTGTACGCTGTCATAAGGGGAATCCATCGTGAAGATATGGGAATGGCGTCCTTCTTCATCTTTCTGCCGGGGCTTGGATTTATCATCTATTTTCTCCCGGGACTGCTCCGGGCGTTTTTGGAAAAAGCAGGAGTTGACCGGGAAGCCGTCCTGACACATGCTTTCAAGATTGACCGGCAGCCGGAACATCCCGATGTGCGCGAGGCGCTGAACGTGGTGCCCGTGGAGGATGCCATGGCCGTCAGCGGGAACACGGAAAAAAGGGCTCTTCTGCTGGGGCAACTGAAGAAGAATCTGAAAGAAAATTACAGGATACTTCTGGCGGCTGAGCAGGACGAGGACTCGGAGTCGGCCCATTATGTGGCGGCCGCAAAGATGGAGATATACCGTCTGGGACAGACGCGGTGGCTGGAGTGCCGCAGAGATTATGAACAGGAACCCGGCGACCCGGAGAAATACCATGCGGCCTGCGAGGCCCTGATGGAGATGCTGTCCAGCGGCGTCCTTTCTTCCAAAGAGCAAAGCGCCTACCGGAAACGCCTGTGCAGCATGGTTCAGGAACAGATTGATACCGGGGAAATCGAAGTTTCCCAGAAAGAATACGAGGAATACTTAGGCTCCCTGGTGGAGCTTGGTCAGTATGCGGATGCGGAGCTTCTCTGGCAGAGATATGCGGATCGGATGCGGAGTGAGGCCGTCTATCAGGATATGCTGAAGATGTTCTATCGGACGGGGGAACGGCAAAAATTTGAAGGTATTCTGGATGACCTGCGTAAAAACAAGCAAATCCGTCTCTCCCCCAAAGGCCTTGAACAGCTGCGTTATTGGATGAGCCGCCTCGCAGGGGCATCAATCAGCAACTGACTGTCTATACCCTCCTTTGAAGAGTAGCGGGATTAGTGTTTCATACATGGAGTGAGAACATGTTATCATTCAAACGATTACTGTATATCGTCCTGATCGTTACAGTCCTGGGCGGTATTTTTCTGATTTACAATGTATATGAATGCCAACTGGCGAGCGTTCAGTTCCAAAGCTGTCTCGCCCCGGAACAGGAATTTATTGAACCCGTATATGTGGATGAAGGCGAAAAACCCAGAGTCTGGATTCTGGGAGATTCCGAAGATGAGCGATACGGGAAGATTTATAATAATGTCCGGCAATTTTGCGGGGACATCCATCTCACGGTAGTTGGGAATGACAGCCTTGATGTGGGTGAGGCAGAAGGACGGGATCTGGTGATTTTCTGTGACTCCTCCATCAGCCGCTATGCGGACCCGGCAGAGCTTGAGGAGTTCATTGCCGGAGGAGGCCGGGTCATTCTGGCGGCGGGCCTTGCGGAAATGGACGACGATCTTCGCCTGTGGCCGGTGTTTGGCATCAGGGAAAAATCTGCCGGGGAAGATTGTCACGAGTTGGTTTTTGAAAGGCCTCTGCTGCCCGTCCAACTGGAGCAAACCTGTTATAACGGAAGCAGCGGTTCTGCAAAGATTGAAGTCAGCGCCGATGCGGCTGTCTATATCCGGGATGCGGGAAGCGCTGTCCCCATCCTCTACACATACGCATGGCGGGAGGGCAGCATCTGCCTGATTAACGGGACCTTCCTTACAGACATCCGCTGTATGGGACTTTTGATCGGAGCCATCAGTGCGCTGCTGCCGGATTTTATCTACCCGGTTTTGGGAGTGAAGGCCGTATTCCTTGACAATTTCCCCATGGTCACGTCTGCCAGTGACAAACTGTGCAGACAAGTGTACGGCTACTCTGCGGAGGGATTTGTGCGGGATGTGGTGTGGCCCGCTTTTCAAGGGGCTTCCCTTCGCACGAATACGCCATATACTGCCAGCATACTGGCGGCGGCATCTTCCGATAAGAGTTTCCGAGCTGTGGACGACGCGCTGTTTGTGACCATCGGTAAATCCGTGCTGCAGTTTGACGGGGAACTGGTCTATGCTGTGGACTGCCCGGAGGATGGGAACATTATTTTCAACGAAAAATTTATCGACCGGTTCTCTGAGATTTTTCCAGGCTATACTGTTCAGGGGCTGGTCCTGGAAACCGATCATTTTTCCCCGGAAGTGTTTGATATACCCGGTGCGGAAATCTGGTCTGTCCGGGGGATGCCTGGAAGCGGCAGTATGCGGCTTTCCTGGGAGGATGGACGTGCTGTATTCCCGGCGGCTACTACGGGAAACTCCATGGAGGACGGCAATCTCTTTGCTATCTGTTCCGTCCTGGGCGCCTATGGCATGGTTTCCCATGTGTTTGATGTCGGTATGTTGGTTGCCAGCGATGAAAGTACCGCTGTCTGGGACATGGGCAAGGAGCAGATCGGCCTTTTTGAATCGGAAGTTCTGGACCGTGTGCCATGGCTTGAGGGAAGGACTTTGACCCAAACCGGGGGCGATGTGAGGAGCTATCAGGATATGGACTATGGCTGGATAATGAGCGGCAACCGTATAGAACTGGATTGCAGCGGCGCCGCAAAGGGTCAGGCATTCTTTTACCATACCGACAGCCGCATTGTCGATGCCGAGGGCCTGACATATCAGGATGTGGGAAACGGATACTATCTGCTGCGCATCCAGGAAAACCATGGAATGATCACGCTGGAGGAGGGGGAATAAAATATGCGGGTATGTCTGATCTGTGAGGGAAGCTATCCTTATGTTCCAGGAGGCGTCTCCAGTTGGGTGCAGACGCTGTGCAGCCAGTTTCAGGATGTGGAGTTTGTGATATGGGCTATTGCAACCACAAGGGAGGAAATGCCGGAGTATGCGTACCGTATACCGGAAAATGTCAAAGAAATTCAGACATTGTACCTCGGAGATGCAGCATGGGGAAAAAGCGGCCAGAAAATCCGGCTGACCAGGGAAGAAAAAGAAACCTTGAAAGGGCTGCTAAGCGGCTCTGCAGACACCATCAACTGGATCGGCGTACTGGATCTCGCCAAACGCCATCGCCGGCATATGAGCGATCTTTTGATGAGTGAATCTTTCTTTGATGTCTGCATGGAGGAATACCGCAGGCAGAACTCCAAAAAAGTGTTCCTCCATTTTCTCTGGAATTTCCGGGGAATCTATTTTCCGTTGATGTATATCCTCTCGCAGGAAATTCCAAAGGCGGACATTTACCATGCCGTCTCTGCCGGATACGCGGGGATTCTGGGAAGCTGTGCCTCCTACATAAAGGGTGTGCCCCTGCTTTTATCGGAACATGGCATCTATACGAGGGAGAGGGAGGAAGACATCATCCGCTCAAATTGGGTGGCGGGAGAATTTAAGGGGTTGTGGATTGATTTTTTCAAGAAGCTCTCTTTTATCGCCTACCAGCAGGCAAGTGTGGTGACTACTTTGTTTGGGACCAACCGATCCCTTCAGATTGAGCTGAACTGCCCGCCGGAGAAGATTGTCATCATACCAAACGGTGTGAATGCCGGGGATTTTGCTTCCTGCCGGAAAAAGAAGGGAAGCGGCTCCGTGACATTGGGGGCGGTTCTGCGGGTGGTGCCGATTAAGGATGTGAAAACCATGCTTCTGGCCTTCGACATCGTAAAACGGGCAGCGCCGGAGGCGGGGCTTAAAATTATGGGGAACTGTGCGGAAGATCCGGTGTATTACCAGGAGTGCGTGGAACTTTTGGCGGAGCTGGGGACGGAGGATGTGGAATTCCTGGGACAGGTCAATATCAGGGAGCATCTGCCAGAGGTGGATTTACTGCTCCTTTCCAGCATCAGCGAGGGGCAGCCCCTGGCCATTCTGGAGGGGATGGCAGCAGAACTCCCCTTTGTAGCCACAAATGTAGGCGATTGCAGAGCCTTGCTGGAGGGCGAACGGGAAGATGACAGGTTCGGCCCTGCCGGACTGGTGGTGCCGATGATGGACAGTGAGGCTATGGCGCAGGCCATCCTGCGCTGCATACGGAACCCGGACCTGATGACGAGCATGGGGCTGGCCGGCAGAAAACGGGTGGAGGCGTACTACAGCCGGGAAGGAATGCTGGATGCGTTCCGCAATATCTATGACCATTTGAAGGAGGGAGCTCATGGCAGGAATCGGATTTGAACTGAAAAAAATATATGGAAGAAAGACGCTGGCAGCCAACCTGTGGGGGACCATCTACGCTACGATGTCTACCATCGGTCCGGCAGTCCTGTCGGCGGTGCTGTTGCTGTTGCTGGAGCTTTTGCTGGCTCGTGCCGGCCTTACGCTGCTGGAAGAGCGGTTTTTTATCGCAGCCACCTCTTACACCTTCGTAATTGCCACACTGGTTGCTGTCCTTTTTGCCGCCCCGGTATCCCGGTACATTTCCGACTGTATTTTTTTGAACAAGGAGTCAGACATCTGCCCCTCCGCCTTCGGCGTACTGGCGCTCTCGTCCACCGTCTCCGGCATCCTTATGTTCCTGCTTTGTGCGGGAATGTATTTCCAGGACAAAGTACCCATGCCCTTTCTGATAAGCTATTATCTTGTGGGTGTGCTGGTGACGGATGTCTACAGCATGATGACCTATGCCTCGGCCCTGAAACATTACAAGGCGCTCACATTCAGTTTCTTTCTGGGCTTTCTGCTGGCGGTGGGCGTGTGGTTTCTCTGTACCAGGCACCTGGGTATTGATAAAGTGACTGCGGCCTATATGGGGCTGGCATGCTGCTATTTTTTGATTGTAACAGCCTTGGTATTCCAGTGCGTGAGAGCCTTTGGAATGCCTCAGGGGCGGTATTTTGCGTTTCTCTCCTATTTTCGCCGGTATCCCAAACTGGCCGTTGGAGGCTTTGCGTATACGCTGGGCATCTACTGCCCTACTATCATTTACTGGTTCTTTTCAGGGCTCACGGAGAAAGTCAGCGTTTTCCTCACGGCTCCGGTTTATGATTACGCCCTGTTCCTGGCTGTTTTCATGAATATGCCGTCGCTGGTTATTTTCGTGGTCAAGGTGGAGACTGCGTTTTATGAGAAGTACACCCTGTATGTCTCCGCATTGAACAACGGCACTTATGAACTGATTCAGAAGGAGCGGGAGGTCATGGGCAGGGCGCTGCGGCACCAGCTCTTTTTCGTGTATGAAATCCAACTCATCATTACCGTGGTATTGATCTGTCTGGTCAGTGTGTTTTTCCCCTACCTGAATGCCAGCGCCTATATGCTGCACATGTTCATCCTGTTGAGCCTGGGAGTATACACGGTATTTTGCATGTATTTCACGATTGTGGTATTCTACTATTTCTCAGACTACGGCGGTGCATGTACCAGCTCCCTTGTCTTTCTGATCGTAACAGTTATTGGCGCGGCAGCGGCTGTTCTGTGGAACGATTTTTATCCTCTGCCTCTGCTGATAAGCGGTCTTAGCGGATGGATTGTTGCCTTTCTGTTGCTGCGCCGCCGGATGGAAAAACTGGACAGCTTTTTGATGTGCTAAAATAGTGGCGGGTGGATAGAAATAAAATCCAAATCCACATCCAACCAGTGCCGTTCTGTCCATTATGACGCCTCTAAGGACGCATAAATGGACAAATCGGCGCCAGATAACTCATATTTGCGTTGGATATGGTAAAGGTCTTCCCGGAATCTAATAATTTTTGTAGGATACATTCAGGTCTACATTTCCTGAGATACCCGGTATCCTTCCCGCATCGCTGTACTGCCACATGGTCACGTTTCCGGGGCCATTGTACCCGTGTCCGGAATCCAGACTTCTCCATCTGGCAATCCAGATATCCACACCCGACAGGCGGCTCGTTTCAATCCGGTTGGTCAGCCAGTCTGTATTTGCATAAAGCGCAAATTTATATCCGGCCGCCTCGATAATCCTCTTATATGCCAGTATCATTTCCGCTTTCACGGACGGGGAAATCCAATACTGCGATTTATCCTCCATATCCAGCGCCACCGGATAATCGAGTTTTCTTCCGCCCAGCGCCGCTACGACCTCTCTGGCTTCCTGTTCCGCCTCTGCAACCGACTGCGCGTAGCTGTAGCGGTAGACGCCTACCTTGATCCCCGCGGCACGGGCGTTCTCATAGTTCCGCTCGAACTTGGAATCCTTGGCTCCGCCTTTTTTCAGAATGCGGACCATGGCGAAATCGATCCCGGAATCCGCCACTGCATTCCAGTTCACATCCCCTTGATACTCCGAGACGTCGACTCCGTAATGTACAGAGGAATCATCCGATGAAGAAGACTCTGAGATTTTCTTTGTTTTAGCCCATACCGGACCTATGATCTCCGTTTTCTGTCCGTTATATGTTCCGTACAATGTATAATAATATGTCGTATCATCTCTGAGATCTATGTCGGTAAAAGTACTTCCCGAAACCGTCTTTGTATACTTGGGATTCGTCCCGTCTATCGCATCCTTTTTTGTTTCATATCTCACAACAGTGTAACTTTCAATACCGGTTACACGCTTCCAACTGACCCGAATACTGCTGGTACTGATACCCACGGCAGACAACCCGGAGAGCGTCTCAAGTCTGGGAACCACCGAAAGTACATTTGATTCCCCGCTCTCACACTCCGGCCGGAAAGCAACAATTTTATAACGGTATTCCTTCTCCAGTTCTACATTCCTGTGGGTGTAACTGCTGCTCTCCACAACCGCCAGTTCCTCGAAAGTATCCTTCCCCGCCTCAGCGACCAGCACCCGATATCTGAGCGCTCCGGTTACCTCCGTCCATTTCAGAGTAATACTGTTATAAGTCACTTTTTCCGCATACAACTCCGGCGTTGCCAGCGCAGTTATGCCCGACACGGCCTCTGTGAATTCTCCTTGAACGATACCCTTCTCTTCCTGACGAAAGCCGCGAACCCTGAAATAATAGACTTTCCCGCATTCGGCTTCCGTGAACCGGTATGAATTTCCAGTCAGCGCTTTCAGAAGCCTGTATTCCGTATTTCCATCCGAAGCGTAGTAAATCTCATATCCGGTTACGTCCGCCGCCTCATCCCAGGTGAGCAATAATGTATTGTAGCCTTCCGCCGTTACGCTCAGCCCTTTCACTGTCTCCGGTTTGACGATTTCTTCCGTCCTGTCCGGTGTAACAGACGGGGACTCCGAATCCTGTCCCGGAGAACTTTCATCCCCTGGAGACGTTTCTGCTCCTGACGGGTTTTCGGGAGACGTTTCTCCGGAAGAGGGACTCGACGGGCTCTCACCGCTTTCGTCCGGGTTCTCCGGGAGTTCTTCTGACGCTCCGGGGCCTCCGGAATCCTGCCCCGGCTGTACATTTGGTCCAGACACAGACTTTTCCGGATCCGTCTCTTCCGAAGACTCTTCTTCTGCATCCTCAAGGGATTCATCCCGCTCCGTTTTCGTTTCCTCCGGCTGTTCCGCCTGCTCTTTCCCGTCCGGTTTCTCCTCTTCCTGCAGTTTTGTATCTCCCGGTGCTTCTGTCGCAGTATTCGCACCCCCGGGCTCTTCTGCATGAGACTGCAGAGAAGGCGCCAGCAACAATATGCACGCCAGAAAAACGGTCAGAACTTGAAATCTTTTTTTCATCCTCATTTCTTTCATGCTTCTACCTCACGACGACCGAAAGCCGTACCGTGACAGGCTTCGATGTGATTCCTTTTCCTTTGTAATATACTTGAAAACTCAGCTTACAGGTTCCGGCTTTTGCCGCACTTCCTTTTTTCAGTGAAATCGTACCGCTTCCATTGCCCTTATAAATATAATCAAAAGAGACCGCCTGTTTATCTTCCACCAGACGAATATTCTCGATCTTTGCCTGGGAATTTCCGGATACCTGAAGCAGGTATTCTGCTTTTCTCCTCTCTTCCTGACCAAAACTGTATACAGTTGCCTTCTTCATATTTGTTTTCAAACCAGGTTTTTTCTCCTTCGGCGTGATCGATATAACACCGGTTGTAACCTGATAACCGCTGCCCAGTGTAAACTGCATCCGAATCTGATACTTTGCAGATGCTTTCAACGGAGCTTTTTCTGCCGCATACACCAGCACATTTCCGCTTTCATCCAGCCATGCGTCAAAAAAATCTGCACTGGTCCCCAGAAGCTTTACACGTTCTATTGAATCCGACACATTACTCAAGGTCGGTTGATACGTGATACAGGTCTGCTTACGCTCCAGAAGATTGATCGATCCTTTTCCGCTGACTTTGACCGCAGGCGTCCCTGTTACAATCTTAACCGAGAGGATTTTATCCGCCACCTTTACCTTTTCCGCTGTTTTCCCGCTAATCTTCAATGTATAAACGGCATTCCTGTCAAACGCCTCCGGCTTTAATAACTCTGCCCGAAGCTGCTGATCCTTTTCACTATAATCGATACGAATTACTCCGCTCTCACTCAGCGCCTCTAACTTTCCCTGCAAAGTCAAAACAACCTCATCAGGCGCATAATCTGTGCCCTGAATCGCCAGGGGAACCGTTACGCTGTTTTTTGCTTCAGTATTTAAGAAAATCGTGGCAGCCCCTGTCTCAAACTGCACTTTCGGCAGCACATTGACCTTTACCGACAGCGTCACCGGCAGCAGATACTCCGGCGAATCCCACCGAATCTTTACTGTCTGAGAAGATCTTCCTTTGTAGGTCATCTCTACTCTTCCGTTGCTCAAGCGCTCAAGTTCGATTCCGGATGATACAGGATCCAGAACATCGTTCTCACCGAAGAAAATCTGTTTCCCGGTATCCTTTTCTCTAATCTCCAGAATCCTTCCGATCAGTCCCTGACTCGGACATACGGAAACAGGCGTTACTGTATAATCGGCTTCCTCTTTGCTGACCACATCCGCCGCCCTTGTTTTAAACTCATAATCCGCATCATAATCTTTGAACGAAACACGGATCGTTCCTCTTCTCCCCGCATAACCGGTTTTCAGCAGTTCCTGATAATTCTTTTTGGTCACCCGGTTCGCTGAGAAAATCAGACAGCCGGATGACGAATCATATCTGCCGGAAATATACGGTTCTTCCCCATTCGGATCAATTTCCATGAGAGGTATCCATGTCACATCCCTGATCTCATATTTACTGGAAATGCTGTAGACTCCCTCCTGCGTTTCATCGTTTCTGAAAAGGTTCAGTTTGCTGACAACCTTCAAGGATGCCGACGGTTTGGTTGCACTGACCGTGATCCGAATTTTCCGTTCATAGGAACCTCTGTCCGTCTCCATGCGCAGCATACAGTTATAACTCTGCTTTGCTGTGATATTTTTTGCCGCCTCTGAATTTAGATACAGCGTCCAGATATCCTTGTCTGTGTTCTGCAGATCATGATCAATATAGAAGCGTCCTGACTCCTCCGGACCGTAGTCTTTTATATTTTTGTTGTATTCAAGAATGCTGACTTTTTTAATATCATTGCCATTCATGGCCGCCAGCGTAAAATTCTCTCCGGTTACCTTGTATTTATTCAGGCTGAAAGAAGTCTCCTCCAGTACCGGCGTATGATCCAGTATCTTTACCGTAAAACTCTGTGCATGTTTTCTTCTGTCTCTGGCGGTCGCAGTGATCACTGCCGTTCCGCCCTTTTTCCTGAGAATCAGCACCGGACGGCCCGATATCTGCCTGACAGATGCTATGCCGGCATTGGAAGTGGACCAGGACACAGCCGGTTGATCAAGCCTCGTCTCTTTTTCATACGCCAGAAGCTCCAGTTCCAGCATATCCGTTGTATTTCCTGATACTTTCAATACCTCCAGATCGACAGAAATCTTACAGAGGCTGTCGGAAGCATCCTGCTCTGTCTGGTACTGTTCCGTTTTCAAATTCGTATTCGCTGCTGAAGCTGCCGGCCGGATCTGAAAACGATCCGCCAAAGGCTGGTCAACCGCAGTCACCTTATAGCTGCAGGTGAATTTTGTTACATTATTTTTCGGTTTGTCGACCCCGGCAAATTCAAGTGTCGCTTTAACCGTATCCGTACCCGCACCGCCTGCCTGAATCTCTTTCTGAAATTTATAATCGCCGGTAATAGACACCTGATTTCTGGACGTTTTCCATTCCGGCACAGAAAAGAGCGATTCCATCTCCTGATCACTCACTTCGCTTCCGGTGACGACTGCCTTTATCCGCAGCTCCGCCTTGAAACCATGCCCCTGTGTCAGACAGGGATCCGCCGGATTCTCCGTATCCGTTCTCACCAGGGTCATCTTATTAATATTTGTAACCGCAACCTCCAGCGGCATTTCCAGCTCTTTATATTCCGGCTGCCGATATACGGCCGTATAGATCTGTTTCGGCGCATAGTCCGAGGCAGTCAGCTTCAAATCTTTAATCCCACTGTCACGCTTCCAGACCCACCCTTTCCCGGCAGCGGAATCATAACGGGCATCCTGAAACAAATTGTCCGACAGTACTGTGCTCAGATTCGTAAAGATATGCATCCTGGGCAGACAGCCGACAATTTCTTTCACTTCATCCGGTGTATATTCCCGTCCGTCCCCTGAGGTTCTGGCTCCGATACTTTCCAGCCATTCGATATCCTGCGCTGTCAGAAGGACTTCGTCCGTCCCTTCCTCCCACTTTTCTGTCGGTTCCCCGGAAACCTCATTCGCAGACAGCGAATCCTCTTCCGGCTTCTGCTCATCGGAAACATCTGTGCTGTCCTTTTCCTGCTGATCCCATGACGGCGCCTCAGACGGATCCGGCCTGTCCGATTCGGACGGATCCGCCGGCAGACCCTGCGGCATATCGTCCGACGGCTTTTCCCCGGAAACCTCATCCCCGGCAGCGTTTCCGGACAGAGAACCCTCCGAAGTTCCAGAACTCCCCTCTGCAGCCTCTTTCTCTGAAGGCTCTTGTATCGTTTCTCCGAAACTCTCTTCGCCCTCTGTCTCCCCCGGCATCCCGGGCAGATCATTCCCGGAAACGGTCTCCGGCAGGTTCGCTGCGGTTTCCTCCTCCTCGAAAATCCCGCCGATATCTTCCGCTCCTTCAGCCGCCGTAATTTCCGTATCCCCAACCGCTCCCGCGGCCGCAACGGGCGCAGCAGCCGTCTGGAAGATCAGCAGGCCGCACAGCAGCCCTGTAGCTAAACGTCTTTTCATTATGTAATATCTCCTCGATCAAATATGTGCCTTATGATTATAACTTATATTTCATCCAAACACAAACTGTAACCTCGCGGAAATTTTCTCAAAAATTCCCTTGTTACTGTTCCGGCTCACACCACCCGGACACCAGACGTGGGCAGATCATCCCCTTATCCATAATCAAACAGCGAGAGCTGATTGGACTCCGGCAGTCCCTCGAGCAGCCCCAGGTCGCCCATCAGATCAATGACGGTCTTGCTGAGCCTGCTGCGCTGGCGCAGGTCGTCCCGGGAGAGGAACGGCCCCTGAGCCGCCGCCTCCACCAATTGATCCGCCGCCTTGTCCCCCAGTCCCTCAATGGTGGACAGAGCGGGCATCAGCTTTCCGCCGATGATCTGGAACTTATGCGCCTCGGCTTTGTAGATATCCACCTTGAGAAATTCGATTCCCCGGGCGTACATCTCCTGAACACTCTTCATATCCTTCAGCGTATCCTGCTCCTTCTTGGACAGAGCGTCGCTCCGTCTTCTATAATCTTCCATATAATATTCCAGACGTTCCCTGCCCTGGCACATGATCTCATAGTCAAACGCCGAAGCACGGATGCTGAAGTAAGCCGCGTAGTAGGCCAACGGATAATTGATCTTGCAGTAGGCGATCCGCCACGCCATCATCACGTACGCCGCCGCGTGCGCCTTGGGAAACATGTATTTAATCTTCTTGCAGGACCAGATGTACCAGTCCGGCACGCCGTGCGCGGTCATGACCTCCTCCCACTCCGGCTTCAGTCCCTTTCCCTTGCGGACGCTCTCCATGATCGTGAAGGACAGTTCGCTGTCCATCCCCATACCGATCAGATAGACCATGATATCGTCACGGGTACAGATGGCCGTCGAGATGGTCGCCTTCCCCTCCTGAATCAGCGTCTGGGCGTTGCCGAGCCACACGTCCGTCCCGTGCGCCAGTCCCGCGATCCGCACCAGATCAGAGAAATGCGTCGGATGCGTGTCGATCAGCATCTGCATGGCAAATTCCGTACCGAACTCAGGAATCCCCAGCGATCCAAGCTGCGTGCCGCCGATCTCCTCCGGCTTGATTCCGAGGGCCTCCGTACTCTGAAAGAGCGACATGACCTGCGGGTCATCCAGAGGAATCGTTGTAGCGTCGATCCCCGTCAGATCCTCCAGCATCCGGATCATCGTCGGATCATCGTGCCCCAGAATATCCAGCTTCAGCAGGTTGTGGTCGATGGAATGATAATCGAAATGCGTCGTCACAATGTCCGTCGTCATATCGTTGGCCGGATGCTGTACCGGCGTAAAAGAATCAATCGTCTCCCCCAGAGGAAGCACAATGATGCCGCCCGGATGCTGGCCAGTCGTCCTGCGGATTCCGGTGCAGCCGGTGACGATGCGGTCGATCTCGCAGTTCCGCTTGCTCGTTCCCCGTTCTTCATAGTATTTTTTCACATAACCGAACGCGGTTTTGTCCGCCAGCGTTCCCACGGTTCCCGCCCGGTAGGTCTGACCGGCGCCGAAGATCACCTCCGTGTATTTATGCGCCTTGGATTGATAATCTCCGGAAAAATTCAGGTCGATATCCGGCTCTTTATTCCCCTTAAATCCGAGAAACGTTTCAAAAGGAATGTCAAATCCTTCCTTTTTCAGCCGGCCGCCGCAGCGGGGACAGTCTTTATCCGGCATATCGCAGCCCGCCATGCCCGCGTACTTTCTCACTTCCTCCGACTCGAAATCGCTGTAATGGCACTGCGGACAAATATAATGCGGACTGAGCGGATTTACTTCCGTAATTCCCGCCATCGTCGCCACGAAAGAGGAGCCGACCGAGCCGCGGGAACCCACCAGATACCCGTCGTCCACCGACTTCCACACCAGTTTCTGAGCGATGATGTACATGACCGCAAAGCCGTTGCCGATGATGGACTTCAATTCTCTTTCCAGCCGTTCCGTCACGATCGGGGGCAGATCCTCTCCGTAAATCTCATGCGCTTTCTCATAGCAGATTCTGCGCAGAATCTTGTCCGAGTCCGGAATGACCGGAGGACATTTGTCCGGACGGACCGGAGACAGATGTTCGCACATATCCGCGATCCGGTTCGTGTTGGTAATCACCACTTCCTCCGCTTTCTCCGCTCCCAGAAATTCAAATTCTTTCAGCATCTCCTCCGTCGTACGCAGAAACAGAGGCGCCTGCTGATCCGCGTCGGCGAACCCCTTGCCCGCCATGATGATTCTGCGGTAGATCTCGTCCTGAGGGTCGATAAAGTGCACGTCGCAGGTAGCCGCTACCGGTTTATGAAATTCTTCTCCCAGCCGAACGATCCGGCGGACATTTTCCCGCAGATCCTCCTCCGATTTCACCGGATTCTTCTCGTCGCGCAGCATAAACGCGTTGTTACCCAGAGGCTGAATCTCCAGATAATCATAAAATTCCACAATCCGGGCGATCTCCTGTCTCGGAGCTCCCCGAAGAATCGCCTGATACAGCTCGCCCGCCTCACAGGCGGAACCGACGATCAGCCCTTCCCGGTATTTCAAAAGCCCGCTTTTGGGGATTCTGGGCCGCCTGGCAAAATAATCCAGATGGGACAGGGACACCAGCCGGTACAGGTTGACCCTTCCGATGTCATTTTTGGCAAGAAGAATCACATGATGGGTCGGAAGCTTTTTCACCGCCGCCGCATTCGCCCGCCCCAGTTCATTGACCTGATCAAGCGTAAACACATCCCTTGCCCGGAACATTTCCAGAAATTTCACAAAAATTTCCGCCGTACACGCCGCGTCGTCCACTGCCCGGTGATGGTGGTTCAGCGGAATATTCAGCGCTTTTGCCACATGATCCAGCTTGAACTTATTCAAGGTCGGCAAAAGGAGCCGCGCCATGGCCACCGTATCTCCTACGGTGAAATCCGTCGGGATTCCCAGTTTTCTGCAGTTTTCCTCGATAAATCCCGCGTCAAAAGAGGCGTTATGGGCAATCAGTACGCATCCTTCGCAGAATTTCAGAAAATCCGGAAGCACGTCCCCGATCACCGGCGCGTCCAGGACCATCTCGTCGCTGATGCCGGTCAATTGTTCGATCTCGAACGGAATCGGCTCCTGCGGGTTTACAAACGTGCTGAACCGTTCCGTGATTCTGCCTCTCTCCACCTTCACCGCGCCGATCTCGATGATGCGGTTGTTCACCGCGCTCAGTCCGGTGGTCTCCAGGTCGAAGACCACATAGGCGCTGTCAAGACTCTGCCCCCTGGAATGCTCCACCACTTCTTTCAAATCGTCTACCAGATATCCTTCCACCCCGTAGATGACCTTGAAGTCTTCGTTCTTCGAGACGGTATGGCTCGCTTCCGTAAACGCCTGTACGCAGCCGTGATCCGTAATGGCAAGAGCCGGCATGCCCCACTCTCTGGCCCGTTTCAGCAGCACCGACGCATCCGTCACCCCGTCCATATCGCTCATCTTCGTATGACAGTGGAGTTCCACTCTCTTTTTGTAGGAATAGTCCATACGCTTCGCGGTAAAATCGGCGATCTTCTTAATGCCCACCACGGAACTGATCGTCAGTTCATGGTCAAAACGGTCCAGGACCGTCATACCTTTCAGCTTCACAAAGCTTCCGGCCGTGATCCGCTCCTTCACCTCCGACAGCGCTTCGTTTTTCGTAAACATCTTCACATGAATCGTATCGGTAAAATCCGAGACGGTCAGCGTGACGATCGTCCGTTCTCCGCGGATCTCCCGCTCCTCCATGTTCAGAATCTTTCCCCGGACCGTCACCTCTCCCATCTCCTCGACCACCTGATCGAGCGGAATCGGTTCATTTTCAAAATCCCGTCCGTAAAGTACATCCGGGTGATCGCTTCTGCGGATGCCCGCGCCTCTGCCGCCTTCCGCATACCGGCGTCCCCTCAGGCTTCCCCTGACGCCGGCCCTGGAAGGTTTCTTCCGTTCCGGCGCCCCGCTTTGACCCCGGGCGGCCCCCGCTTTTCGGCCGGCCGTCTTTGTCTCCTCTGTCTCCTCTTCCCTGGCCGCCTGTTCTTTTCGCAGATTTTCCGTCAGGTAACTGATCTGCTGTCTTAATTCCGCCTCGCTCTTCTCTCTGTGCTCCGCCTCTTCGGTCTCAATGTACTCCACATCCACCTTCACGCGGAAACCGCAGCGCTCATTGAACACACGGTCCAGAATCCTCACAATGTCGTCCACCGCTTCCCGGTCGTAGATTTTATCGGAAACACCCACCAGTACCGTGCGTTCATCCGGAAAATCCACACGGGCGCTTTTCATAATGCTGCGTTTGTACGGGCTGTACGCTTCGAGCTCCGTCAAAACGCTGTCCTCGTAGGCCTCCCACAGTTTCCGCGGCGTATACTGCTCCGAGAGGAAAAATTTTTCCAGAATATGTACCTGTACCCTCCGGTAACCGAAGATCTGCCGGCGGATCTGTTTCGCCAACTGAAAAAGCTGATCCTTGGCAATCAGCTTTTTACTCGTAATATAAACCCTCAGCATATCCTGCGCGGGCGTCATGGACACTTTTGTGACCATAACCTGTTCCAGAAGCGCCCGGACCGGTTGTTCCACCTGCAGACTGCTGAACACTTCAAAAAACGGCTTTTCATTCATGGCCCCAGTGCTCCAGCTCCTGTCTGAGCGCCTCCAGAAGTTCCCCTTCCGGCAGCTTCTTCACCACTTCGCCGCGTTTGATCAGCAGTCCCTCGCCGATTCCGCCGGCAATGCCGATGTCCGCTTCCTTCGCCTCACCGGGACCGTTGACCACACAGCCCATGACCGCCACCTTGATATCCAGCGGATATTCCTCCGCCATGAGCTCCACCTCGTTCGCCAGGCGGATGAGGTCGATCTTCGTCCTGCCGCAGGTAGGACAGGACACCACCTCGATGCCCCCCTTCCGAAGCCCCAGCGTCCGGAGAATCAATTTGGCGGAGCGGATCTCTTCCACCGGATCCCCGGTCAGCGACACCCGCACGGTATCCCCGATCCCCCGGCTTAAAATCATGCCAAGGCCCACCGCCGATTTGATATTGCCGGAATAGAGCGTGCCGGCCTCCGTGATGCCCACATGGAGCGGATGATCCGTCCGGTCCGCGATCAGTTCATGCGCCCGGGCGCACATCAGCACATCCGACGACTTGATGCTGATGACCAGATTGTCATAGCCCAGGTCCTCGATGATCTTTACTTTGTCCAGAGCGCTCTCCACGATTCCTTCCGCCGTGACACCCTGATATTTTTCCACCAGTTCCTTTTCCAGCGAACCGCTGTTTACTCCCACCCGGATCGGGATCCCTCTCTCCTTCGCCGTATCGACGACCGCTTTGATCCTTTCCTGACTGCCGATGTTTCCCGGATTGATGCGGATCTTGTCCGCGCCGTTCTCCATGGCGGCAATCGCCATTTTATAATCGAAATGAATATCCGCCACCAGCGGAATCCCGATCTGCTTTTTAATCTCCCCCAAAGCCAGCGCCGCTTCCATCGTCGGCACCGTGCAGCGGATGATTTCGCAGCCGGCCTTCTCCAGTCTCCGGATCTGCGCCACTGTGGCTTCCACATCCTCCGTCCTCGTGTTCGTCATGGACTGAATCAGGACCGGAGCCCCGCCGCCGATCACCCGGCCGCCGATCTTCACGGTTCTCGTATGTTCTCTGTGCATCATCTCTGATTACCTCCTGTTAAAATCCCGTATTTACTCATCCGCGCCGATTCGCAGCCCGGTGCAGGCTGCTCTTCCTGAAAGACCCATTGAAGGGCGCCGACACCAAGGCACAAAAACATGCCTTGATGCCCTTTCAGGGACTTAAATATGGCTGCGTCCCTTCATTAAGCGCGAGCGGGGTCTGGAAGGATGAGCAGCCTGCACCGGGCGTCCGGATGTCACGTATCTTTCAAAAATCGGATCCGTATCCTGCATTTCGCTCCCGGCGGTCTTCCAGCCGTCTCTCCACACTGTATTTATTCACATTCAGGACAAGGCCGATCTCAATCAGCAGAAACACCGACGCCGTCCCTCCGTAGCTGAAAAAAGGAAGCGTCACCCCCGTCGTCGGAAACAGATTCGTCACCACCATCAGATTCAGAATCACCTGCAGCGCGATATGAGACATCACGCCGATGGAAAGCATGCGTCCCAGCAGATCGTAGGCGGTCTGGGAGACCGTATAAATCCGGTAAAGCAGATAGATGAACAGGAGAATGATCAGCCCCGCGCCGAAGATTCCCAGTTCCTCGCAGATGATCGCGAATATGTAATCGTTGAAGGGCTCCGGTATTTTTCCCAGCTTCTGTATGCTGTTTCCGAGCCCTTTGCCCCACAGTCCTCCGGAACCGATGGCGTAAAGCCCCTGCAGCGCCTGATAAGCCTTGTCCTGCTCATATTCATAAGGAAACAGCCAGGCCCGGATACGGACAAGACGGAAATTAACCCCGGCCACATCCGCCGGATCCAGATTCCGCACATAATACAGAACGCCCGCCACCAGAGCCGCCACTCCCAGCGCGCAGAGGAAAAATTTCCATTGCTCGGGATGCACCACGTACACCATGAACACCGCCGTGCCGAGAAGGATAGCCGCCGTGCTCATGTTATCGCTGAAATACAGAATCAGCGCCGCCACAATCGCCGACGGAAGGATCATGCGGAACATGGACAGCCAGCTTCTCAGTCTGCGGCCCTTTACCACGATCAGCGTAGCCATGAAAATAATCATGATCAGCTTGATCGGTTCCGCCACCTGAAACTGCACAGGACCGATCTTCAGCCACCTCGTCGCTCCTTTCACCGTAACGCCGAGGGACGGAACCTGAAGGAGCAGTACCAGCACGCAGCAGAACACATAACCCGGAATCACCAGGATGCTCCAGAAATGATAATTCACGCAGGAGACCACAAACATGGCCGCAAGTCCCAGCATACTGTAGATCACCTGGCTTTTCAGCAGGTACATGGGATCGTTCTTATATACCTTGCTCAGTCCTGCCGTATAGTAACTCGCACTGTAAATCATGATGAAGCCAAAGATCATGATGAAGAACAACACCACCAGAAGGTTCGTATCCAGCCCCCGAAGGCTCAGATGAAAGAGACGTTCTCTCCTTTTTCCCGCCATCCTCAGGCCTCCAGTCTCTCATAGCGGCAGAATGTAAATTCCAGATCAAAATAAGTCTTCTCCTCGCTCTCCCCGGTAAGCGTCCATTCCGGCATCCGGTCAATATCCGGAAAATACGCGTCCGCTTCGTAGGCATGATCGATTTTTGTCACATGCGCCACGTTGCAGAGAGGAAGAAACTGTTCATAAATACTGCTTCCGCCGATCACATACACTTTCTCTGAAGGATACGCCTCCAGCTCCTTTAACACTTCCTCCAGCGAATGGCAGACCACCGCGCCCCGTACCCGGTAATCCTGATTTTTTGTCAGGACAATGTTCGTGCGATTTCCAAGCGGCCGTCCGCCGGGAAAGCTCTCCAGCGTCTTTCTGCCCATTACCACAACGTTTCCTTCCGTCGCACTGCGGAAAAATTTCATATCCTCCGGGATACTCACCAGAAGCCGGTTCCGGTATCCGATTCCCCAGTTTTTATCTGCTGCCACGATCATATTCATATAGACATTCCCCCTGCCTGTACTCCGTACCGTTTTGCACAGTCACGGACGACAAAGGCGTGCTCCGCCGCCCGTTCTGAACTTTCCATCAGTAAGTATGTGACTTATTATAAATCATTTTCACCGGAGTAGCAAATAAAACTTATCGCCCTTATCGCCCTTTCCGCCTGTTTTGTCTTTCATTACTTTCCCTGGACTCTGTCAAACAGAAGAACAATCCTCGTCCCCTCTCCTTCCCGGCTTTCCAGCGTCAGTTCTGCCTGATGCTGCTCTGCGATATGTTTTACAATCGCAAGTCCCAGACCGGTTCCTCCCGTCAGTCTGGAACGGCTTTTATCCACCCGGTAAAACCGCTCAAATACACGCTCCTGATACTTTTTTGCAATGCCGATCCCCGTGTCCTCCACGCAGAGCCTTACCCGCTCCCCCGCAGGCTCCGCCGTAACCCGTACGCTTCCGCCTTCTCTGTTATAGTGGATTCCATTGTCGCACAGATTATACAAAACCTCCTCTATCATCTCCTTGTTTCCCCGGATGCTGCAGGGCGCGCCCTCCATGGAAAGCGTCACCTGATGCTTTTTCGCATGCATCTGGAGCATATCGACGCTGATCTTTGCCGTCTGATAGAGCGGAACCTCTTCAAATACCACCGATTCCTTTTCCATAACGTCCAGTTCCGACAGACGAATGATGTCGTTGATCATTCTCAGAAGCCTCGCCGCATTTTTATGAATTTCCCCCGCAAACCTCCTGGTATCCGTTTGATCTGCCATGCCGCGCTCAATCAGTTCTGCGTAACCGGATATAGACGTAAGGGGAGTCTTTAGTTCATGAGAAATATTGGCGGTAAAATTCTGACGAAGCCTGACATTTTTCAGAAGATCTTCATGCTGCCGGCGAATCCTGCGGATAAAAGGCTGCATTTCCTGATAAACCTGGGCGTCGTCGCACTCATCCAGATTCTCCGCAAGCCGCTCGACAGGCTCGATCAACGTCCTGGCAGCGCGCGCAGACAGAAAAAAACAGAACAAAAAAACAAATGCCGACACCGCAAACACGGCCGGCATCGAATGAACAAAGATTCCCCATATGCTGGAAGACTCTCTGGCAGTTCTCAGAATATTTCCGTCCGAAAGAAGCACCGCATAATAAAAAGCGCTGCGGTCCAGCGTATCCGATCTTCTGACCGCCTGGCCGTACCCTCTTCTAAGCGCCTCCTCTACTTCCGGACGGTTCCCGTGATTGTCCATGCCTCCCACATCCGCTCCGTTGTCATACAGCACCTCTCCGTCCCGCCTGATCAGAGAGAGACGGATTCCCTGAAGCTCCAGCCCGTCGTAGCTCCTGTCCGCTTTTTCCAAAACAGCCGGTTCTTCCATGTTCTGAAGCATACGGGTACAGATCCCCAGCTCATCCATAATTTCCTTTTGAAAGCATCGGTAGAACACGGCGATGATCAACAGCGTCGTCAAAAAGATTGATACAAACGCTACCAGAATAAATTCTCCGCGAATCCTTCTCCTCATTCTTCCATCCCTCCTCCAGAGTTCCTCATTCGATTCTGTAGCCCACATTTCGTACGGTTTTGATCAGCTTCCCGGCGCTCCCAAGCTTCTGCCGCAGCGTTTTAATATGTACGTCCAGCGTTCTGGATTCCCCTTCAAAACTGACATCCCATATTCGTTCCATAATTACATCTCTGGATAAAACAATCCCTCTGTTTTGAAGCAGAAATTTCAAAAGTTCATACTCTTTGTAAGTCAGCGTACATGGCTGCCCGTGTACATATACCATTCGTTTAATCCCGTCGAGCATGATCGGGTCGGCAAAAAGCGGTTCTTCCTCCCCTGTTCCCATACTGCGCCGAAGCAACGCTTTCACCCTTGATATCAATTCCATGATGCCGAAGGGTTTGGTTATATAATCATCCGCTCCCAGATCCAGACCTTTCACTTTATCGAGCTCCGTCGTTTTCGCCGTTACCATCATAACAGGAATGCGTTTCATTCCCGGCAGCCGCCGGAATTTCTGAAGAACCGTCAGACCGTCTTCTCCCGGAAGCATAATGTCCAGAAGAACACAATCCGGTGTCTTTGAAAAGACACCGGAATAGAACTCTCCCGCATCAGAAAATTCTTCCACCTGATATCCGCTGTTCTGAAGCGCAAAACGCTCAATCTCTCTGATATTAGTATCGTCCTCTACGATATAAATCAATGCCATAGAAACATTCCCTCCGTCTTTTGAGATCCTTTTACGGAAGCGTATATTTTTTTCTATATGCTTCGTACGCTCTTTGAAATTCCGCATTTTCTCCCCGGTGAAGCTCCGCCGTATATTCGTGCGCCTCCTGACTTTCCTCTCCCGACTGCAGCAGGGCGATGGCCACGTTGGAACAGTGATCCGAGATGCGCTCAAAATTGGTGATCAGATCGGCAAGGACAAAACCCAGCTCGATCGTACACTCGCCTGCGCGCAGCCTCCTGACATGCCTCTTTCTGAGTTCCCTGCTCAGATCGTCGATCGTTTCTTCCAGCGGTTCGACTTCCGCCGCCTTTGCCGTATCCTCTCTCTCAAACACCTCTACCGCAGTGTCCAGCACTTCCCGGAGGGCGCCCGTCAATACCTCCAGCTCCTCCTTCGCGTTCCTCGAAAACCGGAGCTTTTTGTGGTGAAGCTCCTCCGCCGTCTCCGCAAGATTGACCGCGTGGTCGCAGATCCGCTCAAAATCCCCGATACAGTGCAGAAGCATGGAAATCGTACGGCTGTCCCGCTCCGTCAGATCCCGGCTTCCCAGCCTCAGAAGATAATTGCCAAGCCCGTCCTCGTACCGGTCCACCAGTTGTTCCAGCCGCCTCACTTCCTGCGCATCCTCTTCGCGGAATGCCTCCAGCAGCTTTGCCGACCGCAGGAACGCCTCTCTTGACAGCCCCGCCATCTTCACCGCCGCAATCCGGCACTGCTCAACCGCATAGCCGGGTGTATCCAGAAAACGCACGTCCAGAAGCCTGAGCTCGTTCGCATCTTCATTCCCGGGCCCCTTCTTTGCCCCGGAATCCGGGATCGTCAGACAGGCCAGCTTCACCAAAAATCCGGAAAACGGAAGCAGGAACACGGTGGCAGCCACATTGAACACCGAGTGCACGGCCGCAATACCGGCTGCGTTCACCGGCTGTTCCAGAAAATCAAACCGCACCAGTCCATTCAGGCCGTAGAATACCGTCATGAAAATCAGCGTGCCGATCACATTAAAGTACAGATGAACGAGCGCCGCCCGCCTCGCATTCTTATGCGCCCCGATGCCCGACAGAAGCGCCGTCACGCAGGTACCGATATTCTGCCCCATAATAATCGGCACCGCCGTCCCAAAAGAAACCGCCCCGGTGGCGCACAACGCCTGCAGAATCCCCACCGACGCCGAGGAACTCTGAATGACCGCCGTCAGCAGCGCTCCGCAGAGCATGCCCGCAAGCGGATGGGAAAACATCGTCAGCATACCGGTAAATTCCGGAACGTCCGCCAGCGGCTTCACCGCGCCGCTCATGGCGTCCATCCCCGTCATCAGGATTGCGAAACCTGTCAGAATCCCTCCCAGTTCCTTTCGTTTCTCCTTTCCGGAAAACATCAGCAGACAGACGCCGACCACCGCCGTCACCGGCGCAAAGGAAGACGGCTTCAAAAGCCGCAGGAACAGGCTGCTGCTCTCGATACCGGACAGACTCAAAATCCAGGAGGTGACGGTCGTGCCGACATTGGCGCCCATGATAATGCCCACCGCCTGTGTCAGCTTCATGATTCCGGAATTGACAAAGCCCACCACCATAACGGTCGTAGCCGAAGAAGACTGAATGAGCGCCGTCACCGCGGCGCCCAGAAGCACCGCCCGTAACGGGCCGGACGAAAGCCGCTCCAGAATCCGCTCCAGCTTTCCGCCCGAGATTTGCGAAAGCCCCTTTCCCATCGTCTCCATGCCGTAGAGAAAGAGAGCCAGTCCCCCCGCCATCGTAAGTACGCCGAAAATGTCCATATTTGATTTCCCTCCAGATTTTGCATCTTTCCCGCCCCTCTTCCGGGGTGCGCGGACAGATGCCGTCTTTTCACAGTCAACATTAATATTCCCGTTTTCGTTTGTCATATTAATACCGCTATGTAAAAGACAGGAGATATCCGCGTAAAATTCAGGTAAAATCCGCAGGAAACCGTCTGGCTGCTGTCAGTATAACCGCTCCGCCGCAATTCGTCAATGCCGCTGCGTTCCCTCCTGAAGCGCGGGCCAAGTCGGGAACCGTCCCCGCACTCACGCCGTTTTCCAGCCCGGCGCGCACTAATTTTCCTGAACGCCCCATTGAAAGGCGCCGGACAGGCGCTAAAGCACACCTCAGAAGACAGTGGCAATCGGGAAAAGAACGTGTTATGATCAGAGCATATCCGGATCCCGTCCGGATTCAGAAGGGAGACTGTTATCATGTATCAGATCACAGACTGGTGCCGTCATTTCATGGAACTGCAGGTGCAGCCCGGCGACTGCTGCATCGACGCCACCATGGGAAACGGACACGACACGGAACTTTTGTGCCGGCTGGCCGGAGAACGCGGCCGGGTGCTCGCCTTTGACATCCAGCCACAGGCGCTCTTAAACACACAAAAAAGGCTGTCGGAAGCAGGAGCACCGGATAATTACCGGCTGATCCTGGATTCCCACAGCCATATGGAACAATATGTCGACGCAGGCACGGTAAGCTGCATCACGTTTAATCTCGGATATCTGCCCGGAGGAGATCACGCCCTTGCCACCAGAGCGGACAGCAGCCTGGCCGCCGTCCGTCAGGGACTGTCCCTGCTCAAAAAAGACGGACTTCTTCTGCTGTGCATCTACAGCGGCAAAGACACCGGTTTTGAAGAGCAGGATCGTCTACTGCCGTTTCTGAAAACGCTGGATTCCCGAGACTATCTGGTGATCCTTTCCTCCTATTACAACCGGCCGAATCATCCTCCCATCCCGATTCTGGTCCGGAAACTGTCATGAACCGCAACCGTTCAGACAACGCTTGAACGGTTCTCATGAGCCGGACAGCTCGGACGTACAGTGCGGACATCTGGTCGCCTTGATGTCGATCTCGGACATACAGTACGGGCAGGTTTTGGTCGTCGGCGCCTTAGGCGCCTCTTCCGGTTTGCGCACCATCTTGTCCTTCGCCGTATTCAGCAGTTTTACGATGCAGAAAACGACCAGCGCGATCAGCAGGAAATTGATCACCGCAGACAGGAAAGAACCATATTTCAGCTCCGCGGCCTGTTCTCCCAGTCCGAAGGAGACAGACATCCCGGAAATATCAAGACCTCCGGTGATCAGGGACAGAAGCGGCATGAAGATATCGTTGACCAGAGAATTAACAATGGCCGTGAACGCCCCGCCGATGATCACACCGACTGCCATATCCATAACGTTTCCTCTGGAAATAAACTTCTTAAACTCCTCAAAGAATTTCTTCATTTGCATGTACTCTCTTTCTTTTACTGTGTCCTCCCCCGCAGTGCGTCACCGTTTTTCGCCGGACTCCCGCTCCACGGCTTCCTTATAAATCAGGCACGCGCTGCTGTTGGGACATTTTTCATGGTTACAGTCAAATTCCGTCAGCTTCAGGCGTCCGTCCGGCTGCCGTTCGTATTCACAGGCAACCGTCCGGGTCTCGTTGCTGCTTCTGCAGAATCCGCTGATGAATGCTTCTACAAGTTCTCCCATAAAACGCTCCCCTGTATTACATGCAGAGCGGATATTTCTCTGTCAGTCCCTGAATCAGCGCTTTCGCTTCCGGCGCCGCGCTCTTCCCCTCTTTCAGCATCATGGCAATCGCCTCCGCAATCGTATCCATGTCCGCCTCCTTCAGTCCTCTGCTCGTCACGGCAGCCGTGCCGAGGCGGACGCCGCTGGTCACGAAGGCCGAGCGGGGATCGTTGGGAATCGTATTCTTATTGGCCGTAATGTTCGCCAGATCCAGCAGTTTCTCCGCGTCTTTTCCGGAAAGATCGAGATTGGTCAGATCCATCAGCATCAGATGGTTATCCGTGCCGCCGGACACAATTTTGATTCCGCGGTTCATAAGCCCTCTGCAGAGCGCTTTGGCATTTTTAACAATGCCCCGCTGATACTCCTTGTACGCTTCCGTCTGGCATTCCTTCAGACAGACGGCCTTCGCCGCGATCACATGCATCAGCGGCCCCCCTTGAATCCCCGGGAAGACGGCCTTGTTAAAATTAAACTTCTCCGCCGTCGCCGCATCGGACAGGATCATGCCGCCCCGCGGCCCCCGCAGTGTCTTATGGGTCGTCGTCGTCGTCACATGCGCGTACGGGATCGGGCTCGGATGCACTCCGGCCGCCACCAGACCCGCGATATGCGCGATATCCACCATCAGATAAGCGCCCGCCTCGTCCGCGATTTCGCGGAACCTCTTAAAGTCAATCGTTCTGGCATAGGCGCTGGCCCCTGCCACAATCAGCTTCGGACGGCATTCCAGCGCGATACGGCGCACCTCGTCATAATCAATGAAGCCTTCGTCGTTGACTCCGTACTGATGAACCTCAAAATACTTTCCGGACAGATTGGCGGGACTCCCGTGAGACAGATGACCGCCGTGCGCCAGATTCATGCCGAGCACCTTATCCCCCGGCTCCAGCATCGCGAAGAAGACCGCCATATTGGCCTGCGCGCCGGAATGGGGCTGCACGTTCACATACTCGCATCCGAAGACTTCCTTTGCTCTGGCAATCGCCAGATCTTCCACCACGTCCACGCACTCGCATCCGCCGTAATATCTTTTTCCGGAATATCCTTCCGCATACTTATTCGTCAACGGGCTGCCCATTGCAGCCATCACCGCTTTACTCACCCAGTTCTCCGATGCGATCAGCTCGATATGGCTGTTCTGCCTGTCCATCTCGTCCGTAATCGCTGCCGCCACTTCAGGATCCACTGCCCTGACTTCATCCAATGAATACATACGTTCCTCCTGTAACTGTGATGTTTTTCTCTCAAAGACACTTGTTTTTGTCACAACCAACACTTTAACATGGTTACTTCTATTTTTCAACATGAAAATAAAAAATATTCGCTCTTATTCGCTCTTTTCCTCTTCCTTTCCCGCCGGATTTCTGTTATGATCAAATCAATCAGGGGAGCTTTATCTTCCCCTACCCGCGCACCGGGCGTCCGTCAGCCTGCTGATATATTTCATCTGGACGTCCGTATGCAATCGAGTAGGGAAGGTTTCTTCCCCTACCCGCGCATCGGGCGCCTGTCAGCTCTGCTGACAATCTTCCCTGGGCGCCCATATGCATAAAAAGGCGCCGTCCAGGAACCTCATTTCCCCGCCGGCGCGAAAAAGGAGAGAATGCCTGTGTTATCCGTTTCCGGCCTGTGCCGTATCTATCTGCTCATTATCAATATCTTCGGTTTCTGTCTCATGGGTTCCGACAAGCGGAAAGCGCGCCGGAATCAGTGGCGGATTCCGGAGAAGACGCTGTTTCTCGCCGCCCTTCTTGGAGGGTCCGTGGGCACGCTGGCCGGGATGTATTTTTTCCGCCACAAGACAAAGCACTGGTATTTTGTCGTCGGAATGCCGGCCATCCTGATCCTGCAGGCAGGACTCGCCCTCTATCTGCTCTATGGAAGTGTTTATTAAATCATCGCTTCCATCCGCATTTTCCTGATTTTGCCGAACCCGCATACCGTTCACGTCGGTTCTTCCCGGGACGCCCTCTCCCAGAAATCCGTAAGGTACCCGGCCACCGAATCAATCCGGCAGTATCCATGCCGTTCCCATTCCCTTGGGAACAGTTTCCGGTAGCGGTCCGCGCAGAACCGTTCATCCAGAAGGAGGATCACTCCTCGGTCCCTGTCGGTCCGGATGACCCGTCCCGCCGCCTGCAGAACCTTGTTCATTCCCGGATACTGGTAGGCATAGGCAAATCCGTCCATCCCTTTCCGGTTAAAATAGTCTTTCAGAATCTCCCGTTCCCGGCAGACCTGAGGCAGCCCGGTCCCCACGATCAGCGCTCCGATCAGCTTTTCACTGACCAGATCAATCCCTTCCGAAAAGATTCCTCCCAGAACACAGAACGCCGCCATGCTCTCTTCGCGCTCCTCCTCAAAGCGGCCAAGAAACTGTTCTCTCTCCTCCTCCTCCATCCCGGATTCCTGACGGACGCACAGAAGCCCCTCCTGATCATTGCAGAGTTCATACACTTCCTCCAGCATCCGATAAGACGGAAAGAAAATCAGATAATTTCCTTTACAGCTTTTCGTCGTCCGGCAGATATAATCCGCCATCCGCCGGTATTCCGACTCCCCTCTTCTCGTATAGCGGCTGCTTACGTCCGTTCCCACCAGCAGCAGCCTCCTCTCCGGATCAAAAGGCGACCGGGCATAGACCGCGTAATCCTCCGCTTCCCCTGTCAGCAGGTCTTTGTAATAATTGACCGGCAGCAGAGTGGCGGAGAAAAAGACGGTGCTGATTCCCTTATCCAGACAAAGCCGCAGATTGACTGCCGGCCGCACACAGAACAAACGGATCCGGAACGTTCCTTCCGGCTCAAGCTCCGTATAAATCTCATAGTTCTCATCCACCCGCTCGCTGATATTCAGAAAATCCCGCACTGCAAAATAAAAATCCGTCAGAGGCCTGCGGAACTCTTCCGGAACCGGCCGCTCCAGACAGCGGTCCAGCTCGGACATCAGATGCATCAGATGGATGGTAAAGCCGCCCACCTGTTCCAGTCTCTGACAGCCCCCTTCGCATTCCCGCTTTAAAGTCAGCAGATGCCGGTTGCACCGCTCGAGCGCCCGGAAAACTCCCTCGTCTTTTCCCCGGACCAGCCGTTTCATCTCCAGAAAATCTTCTTTCACCAGACTGGCGCTGTACATGCTCCGTCCCCGCTCCACCAGATTGTGCGCCTCATCCACCAGAAAGAGCCAGGAGCCTTTGACATTTTCGCCGAAAAAACGTTTCAGATATACATTGGGATCAAAGACATAATTATAATCACAGACAATCACGTCCATCCAGGAGGACAGATCCAGATTCAGTTCAAAAGGGCAGACTCGGTATTTATGAGCCTGCAGGAGAACGGCTTCCCGGGTGAGCGAATCGGGTCCGCCGGTCCACAGATCATAGACCGCCTCGTTGATCCGGTCAAAATGCCCTTTCGCATAAGGGCAGTGGTCCGGGTCGCAGACCGTCTCCTCGCAAATACAAAGCTTGTCTTTTGCCGTCAGAACAACTGATTTCAGCCGCATGCCCTGCTCTCTCAGAAGCTCCAGCGCGTCTCCCGCCACCGTCCGGGTGATTGTCCTCGCCGTCAGATAAAAAATCTTGTCGGCAAGCCCTTCCCCCATGGCTTTCAGCGAAGGAAACAGCGCCGACAGCGTCTTCCCCACCCCGGTAGGCGCCTGTATGAACAGACGCTTCCTGCGCAGGATGGTCCGGTATACGCTCACGATCAGCTCCCGCTGCCCTTTCCGGTACTCGAACGGAAACGACAGTTTCTTTAAAGAAGCTTCCCGCTGCCGCTTCCACCGGACTTCAAAGGCGACCCATTTCTCATATTCCGTCATGAGCGCCTGAAACCATTCTGTCAGTTCTTCCTTTGTATATTCTTCTGTAAAGGAGCGGATTTCCTCCGTCTCCAGACTGGCGTAGACCATCCGGACGCGGATCTGGTTCAGATCATTCTGCTGCGAATAAATCCAGGCATAACAGCGGGCCTGCGCCACATGGACCGGAACCGCCTGCTCCATCTGCGTGACATCCCGGTAAGTCCCTTTGATCTCATCCACCGTCACCAGATCCCCGTCCGACCAAATCCCGTCCGCGCGTCCTTCCACGCTGACACAGACGTCCTCCAGCGTTACCAGATGCTTCAGAGGCACCTCCGCCCGATAGCCGGAACCCATACGGCCCTGCATCTTCCGGTGCAGCCTGCTTCCAGCCTGCATGGCCTCCGCTTCCTTCCGTCCGCCGTAACGGTTGTCCAGATCTCCGCTCCGCAGCAGAAATTCCACCAGATTCCGGACCGATATCCGTATCACTGCCTGTTCCATGGCTGTTTTCCCCTCATTCTTCTCCGGATTTTGCCGCCTTACCCGCGCTTCACACAGCCGCCGGTCTTCCTGTCCCACATTATAACAACTTTCCCCACGATTTACAATGCGGGGTTCGTATCCCCCTCCCCCCACCTGCGGAAGGTTACATTTTACACCCACGCTAACGGGACGCCCGATGCGGAAGATGAAAGCTGCTGCTCAAACCTGCCGGGCGTCCGGGCGGCGCAAGTCGGAACAATAGCAAGGAAAAAGACAGTTCCGCAAGGGAACTGTCCTTTAAAGGGGGTATTTATAGGGTACAAAACATAGAAACTGGCACATTAAGCGACTGCGTATTTCTCCAGGAAGCGCTCAAACCGCTCGCTCTCCCCGTAGTATTTCACAGTCAGGACATTGTTCAGATCCATACTCATAACACCGAGGATGGATTTCGCGTCAACCAGAACTCTATTATAGTTCACATCCACATCGAACTCACATTCTGCTGCCGCTCTTACAAAGTCACTTACATCTTCCACCGTGAGTTTAATTCTCGTCTCTCTCATTGTAATCATGCTCCTTCATAAATCAAAGAATACGTCGGTTACAAATCGTGTCTGTCAACTGGGTCGTCTATGAATTTGTTTATGAAATAAATTATACTCATCTTTCCCGATCTGTCAAATTTCAGAGTCGTTTTCACGGGCGCCGTTTTTCTGTATAAAATGCATAATTTTCCACAAAACGTTCCCATTTCTTTTTATAGAATAAGCCGATTCCCCAAAAAATCCCCCTGTTTTTTCTTTACAACCTATGCATTTCAAGGCCTTTTTCCGGCTTTTCTTTTTTTGCATTTTTTACAAAATTAGCAGATTTATGCATATTTTTGTCCGGTGTTATGTCAACCGTCCGGTTCTTCTACGCACCCCGGGCCGCGGTCCCCGTACGCGGAAAAACCGTCAGGAAAACTCGTTCATAAACGGCCGGAATTTCTTCGGCAGCAGCGACATCTGAAGCCTCCCGTTGGCCCTCTCCTGAATCCCGACGGCGCGATGAAAGACTTTCCAGAGCACCTCATACTCCGCCTCCTGCCCGGAATCCCCGGATTTCAGAAAACGCTCCTCCTCCACGTCCTCCAGAATCAGCCAGCCTTTTCCGGAAGGATGAACCGCCGCTTTCTGCCGGCGCCGGTCATAGATCGCCCAGTTCTCCAGCGGAAGCCGGTCCGCAAAATGCGGCGCGATCAGCGCCAGTACATCCGCTTCCGCGTCAATGGCGGAAAAGAGCACGCCGTTTCCCAGTTCACGGAAGCGCACAAATCCCATATACCGGTGCGCGATGTGCCATGCCTTTCTCCGAAGTTCGAATACGAGCCGCACCTGCGGATGCGTCAGCATCCCGGTGATCTCCCTGCCGTCCGGAAGATGAAGCCCCAGCACGATCATCCGGTAAATCGCATCCGCTTTCTGGTCGTCGGGACAGGAAGCGGCATAGGCGATCATCTCGTAAGCCTCCTCCCCCATCCGCCTTCTCACGGTCCGGAGTACTTTCTCCGCTTTCACAAGATCCGGTTCGGACGTCACATATTCGCAGAACAATTCCAGATTCCCGCCGCATGCGGTCTGCAGCCTCACATGCGCATGTCCCAGCCGGCTGTCCCAGGCGTCGTAGACCCCGGTCAGAATCCCCGTGAGCGTGTCCTCACACTGAAAAACGCGGATCATCGAACAACGACAACTGCTCATAAACGGACGTATCCCGGGCGTCCGCCGGCAGCTTCTCCTTTCCGTCAAGAAGATTCCGCAGAATGTAATCTTCCTGAAGTTTCACCGGATACATCTGTCTGCCGCCGCAGGTGATAAAGTAGACCGCCCGCTTGAGCACCACGCCCATCTTCTTCAGGTTCCCGTAATCGAGCGTTCCCAGGCCTCTTGCTTTGACAATCCGCTCGGCCGAGCGGTATCCGATTCCCGGCACCCGCAGAAGGGTATGGTAGTCCGCCTGCATGACCTCCACCGGAAACTGCTCCAGATGGCGCAGCGCCCAGTCACACTTGGGATCCAGCAGCAGATTAAAATCCGGCCTGTCCTCCGACAGCAGTTCCTCCGTTCCGAATCCGTAAAACCGCAGCAGCCAGTCCGCCTGATAGAGCCGGTGTTCCCGAAGAAGCGGAGGCCCTCCCGGAAGCACCGGGAGAAGACGGTCCTCATTGACCCGCAGAAAGGCGGAATAAAACACCCTCTTCATCTCATATTTCCGGTACATATGCTCCGCCACCTTCATAATCTGCCAGTCGCTCTCCCCCGAAGCCCCGACGATCATCTGCGTGGACTGACCCGCCGGCACGAATTTCGGCGCATGCCGGTAAAGCGTCAGTTCGTGCCGGTTCTGCTTCCTCTGCCGGTACACCTGCCGGATCGGAGCCAGCATCTTCGGCCGCTGCTTCTGCGGAGCCAAAGCCTGCAGGCCTTCCGCCGTGGGAAGTTCCAGATTCACGCTCATCCGGTCCGCCAGATATCCGGTCCGCTCGACCAGCTCCGGGTCCGCCCCCGGAATCGCCTTTACATGGATGTACCCCTGAAAATGATACTCCCGCCTCAGCTTATAGAGAGTCTGGTACAGGAGATCCATGGTCGTATCCGGACTCATAAAAATCCCCGAACTCAGGAACAGCCCCTCAATGTAATTCCTTCGGTAAAATCCCATGACCAGATCGCACACCTCCTGAGGGGTGAAGGACGCTCTGGGCACATCGTTGCTCCGGCGGTTGATGCAGTACCTGCAGTCAAAGATACATTCATTCGTAAAGAGAATCTTCAGCAGAGAGATGCATCTGCCGTCCGCGCTGAAACTGTGGCAGATCCCCGGCATAATACAGTTGCCGGTTCCGCGCCCGGTATTTTTCCGCTCCACTCCGCTGGAAGTACAGGCCACGTCATATTTCGCCGCGTCTGACAGAATCTGAAGCTTCTCCTTTAAATCCATCTGTTGTTCGATCCGATATTCCATATCTCTTCCTCTCCCATCGCAGAACATTTGTTCTTCTCTATTATACCGAACTTATGTTTGTTTGTAAAGAGGAAATTTTTGTTACAGGACACCCGACACGGGCAGATCATCCTGAAAGACCCATTGAGAGGCGCCGGTCCTTAGGCGCGGTTCTTCACGCGCCTTAGTACCCTAAGGGCATAAATACCGCTGCGACCTCTCATTAAGTGCAAACGGGGTCTGGAAGGATGATTTGCCCGTGTCGGGTGTCCGAGCGGCATAAATAAAAAGCCGGCCGGCGTTACAGGATATCTACCAACTCTCTCAGGAACGCTTCCGCTCCCCCAAGATCCAACGCGTCCTCTTTCAACTGCCGGTACTTGAGTTCCTGCGGAAGCACCTCAAAATATTTTCCTTCTACCCGCTCCTTCCTCAGCAGCAGATCCCGGTCCACCCTGCATCCGCTGTCCAGCATCCGCACGGTCAACCGCCGCAGCTCCCGCCTGCCGACGGAGCACAGCCGCAGTCCGTACAGAAAGCCCCGCAGCGCCACCTTTTCGCAGACCACTCCGTTGGAATTCCACAGATAATACAATGTCCGGATCGTATCGGTTCCCAGCACCGGGAAGAGCACAAGGTTATCCGTCCCCGGCTCTTCCGCCAGCAGCTTCCGAAGTCCCAGGCGTCCGGCCGTCCTCCGGATCTCCTGCAGAATCTCCGTAGCCTCTTCGTCCAGATAAGAATAACGCTCTTCCGAAACCAGCACCTGATGGATTTTCTCCATGGTTCTCCGGTCCGTATACAGCGCGCCCCTGCCGTTAAAATGAATATCCGCTCCGGCGCTTCCCGGCTCCACATCCATTCGTTTTCGTTTCAGATCACAGCCCAGCACCCGCCAGGTCCTGCCTGCGAGGAAGAAGGATTCCTCTGCTTTGTAAGCCCGATCCACCGTTCCGATCTCCTGCCCGTTGCAGCGGACGCTGAACGTGTCCTCCGACTCAAACACCGCGTAAAATTCCAGACTGCAGCAGATTCTCTCCCCGCTGTCCGACAGCCCAATGGCTCCGTCCTCATATTGCTTCAGGTATCCTTTCCGGAACATGGAGCGAAGCACGCTTTTGTACTCCTCCTGCGTAATCCTGCCGAAAACAGACAGCTCCAGAACCGCCTGCGCAAGCTGCGGCGGATGCAGGCAGCCCCGCTCGCACAGCGCCGCCAGCGTCTCATGAACCAGCAGATTCATCGGATATTCCGATCTTTTCATTTTCTCCAGATATTTTTCCCGAAAATACAGCTCCACCATGGCGACGGTCCGCACCAGTCCCAGATCCAGATTCTCCACGGCGCCGTCCGCCGCCTCAAAATACCGCAGATGGAAAGCGATGCTCGACCGAAGCGTCTTTCTTCCGCTGCGCCCCACCCGCTGGACCATGCTGGAGATGCGCAGCGGCTGCGCGGCCTGAATCACCTCGTCCAGATCCCCGATGTCAATCCCCAGCTCCAGCGTCAGCGTAGTCCCGGTCAGCACAGGCCCCTCCGCCGTCTTCATCCGGAATTCCGTCTCTTCCCGGAGCGATTTCGAGATGCTTCCATGATGGATATGATAGCAGTCCGGATATCCGGCGCCGACGGCAAGCCGCCGAAGCTGTGAAACCAGAAGCTCGCACTCCCTTCTGGAATTGGTAAACAGAAGGACCCGCTTCCCCAGAGACTGCGCCAGTATCTTCTTGCCATAGGAGGAAGGATATTCCGCCGTTTTGATCCGGGTCGCCGTCACCGAGACGAGATACTGCCGCCGTTCCTCCTGATAATCAATCACGGAACCGCTCCGGCCGCTCCCGGCGCTGAGCCAGTCCAGCGCGCTCCCGGCGTCGCCGACCGTAGCGGAGAGCCCAAGGCGGACAGGGTCCCTCCGGATGATCCGCCGGATTCGCTCCAGTACCGCCAGAAGCTGAAGCCCCCTCTGATTTCCCATAAAATAGTGAATCTCGTCGATCACAACGTACTGCAGCCCGGAGAACAGGATCCGCACCTGTTCCGGATGACGGCAGAGCATGGCCTCCAGGGATTCCGGCGTCGTCTGCACAATCCCGCAGGGGCAGGACAAAAGCTTCTCCTTCCCGGAAAACGGCGCGTCCCCGTGCCATCTGGTAATCGCAAGTCCGGTACCGGCCAGCATCTCTTCAATCCGCCAGAACTGATCGTTGATCAGCGCCTTCAGGGGACTGATATAGAGAATGCCCGCGCTGTCCACCGGATGCTCATAGAGATCCGTCAGCGCGGGCATCAGTGCAGCCTCCGTCTTCCCCATGGCCGTGCCGGCGGTGAAGAGCAGATTATCCTTCTTCTCCAGCACCTTCTCCACGGCGCGGATCTGCATGGTATTCAGATGTTCCCAGTCTTTGTCATAAATATAATCCTGAATAAAATCGGCAAGCCTCCCGTAGGCTTCTCTCTCTGTCATAGCGTAAATCCTTCGTATTTCCCCAGACGCTCCGCTGCTTCCACATCCTGCGCGCCGATCATGGAACCGGTCATCTCCACCTTTTTCTCTCCGCCCAGGAAGTCCTGCATCCCGTCTTCCGCCCGCACGGTGCTCTTCAGGTCGAGAATCGTCAGGAAATCCCGGATAAATTCCCGCGGCGTCAGATGATCCGCGGCCGTGATCCGCCGGTATTCATAGTTGACAAACAGAATCCGCTCTTCCTCCGTAAAATACCGCCCCCGGTCATTGAGCATCGCATGCATGTCCTCCAGCCGTTCCAGAAGCGTCATAAATTCCTCCGCCGTGAGCATGGAAAGCCGGATAATCGGCGCATGATAGATTTCGTCTCCCTGAAGCGCCGAATTGGACAGCCGACTTTTCAGCGCTTCATAGGAGAAAATCCCCCGTCTGCGGTCATGAATCGACGACGGAATCCCGCAGAGGATGATTCCCATATATCTGGCCTCGTTGCCATAACAGTCGTTATACATGGAAAGCAGCCGTTCAAAATTGTGCTCTCTGGTGATGGAATTTACGATGTTTCTCGTAATCTGCGTCAGCTCGTCCAGAAGCACATAGAGCCCGGCATAACCGACCTCCCGAACGAGCACCGCCCACAGCTTCAGGTAGGAAAACCAGTCCCCGTCGCCGATGACCGCGTTCACCCGCAGCGTCTTCTTCGCCTCCGTCCGGCTGCGGTACTCTCCGCGCATCCAGCGGAGCGCACAGTTCTTCCGCTCCGGCTCTCCCTTTAAATACCCTTCTATATACTGCCGGAACACCTCATAAAAATCAAATCCGTGGGGCAGCGCCTCCAGCTTTTTCCTGAGCGGCTGTCCGGATGACAGGATCTCCTGCAGCAGCTCCTCCGTGCCGGAAATCCCTTTTTCTCCCGCCCGCTGCCGACAGTCATAGAGGTACGTATCCAGCACCTCCTCCAACGCACCGCCTCCCGGACAGGTGCGGGTACTCATACGCGCCAGCAGGCAGCGGTACGTCTCCAGTCCTTCTCTCTTCGTACCGCACAGCTTCCGTTCCGGAGCCAGCTCGCATTCCATGACTGCAAATCCCCGCAGAAGCGCCTCGTTTTTCACCAGCTTTGCCATAAAGCTCTTGCCGGTCCCATAGGCACCCTCCAAAAGGCGGAACGTCGAATACCCTTCCGCCACCTGCGTCATATCCCGGGTAATCGCGGCCACTTCGTCCTTTCGCCCCACTGCGATATACGGAAGTCCGTTGTCCGGTACGGTGCCGCCCGCCAGCGCGTGCAGCACCGTCTTCGCAATTCTCTTGTTGATTCTGTATTCCATCACGGTCTCTCCTCTGTTATCCTGTCCGCGTCTTCCTCATAATCCTCGATGACGCAGACCGCGCCTTCCCTCCGTTCCAGAAGAAGGTCCCCCAGCAGGCACAGCGCCTTCTCATTGATCTGCTTCATCATGATATTTTCCGGCATCTGCAGGGCGCGGAGACATTCCGCGGCCGCTTCCCCGCCGCCGGTTCTCAGGAGGCGCAGATACTCCCGCTCTTCCGGACTCCAGCGGACGTCCGCCAGGCCGTCCTTCTCATCCGCCGCGGCTCCCTGCTTCTGTAAAACCTCCGCATCCGCCTGCGTCTCCCCCGATACGGAATCCGGACCCAGGCGTTCCGTGCCCGCGAACACGTTCCCGATGCCGTACCGTTCGTTTTCCGGCATCCAAAACGCTTCCAAACCTTCCGCATCCGGCGGTACGTTCTCCGGCTCCCGCGGCTCTGTCTCCGCATAGGCAATCTCGCCCTCGCTCAGCATGCCCAGAACCAGATCCGCGTCCGCCCGCGCCTTTTCCAGCCTGCAGAGGTCAACGGCCGGGGAGGCCGCCGCCCTCTCATAGTCCATGTCCGCCTGCTCTTTGACATTTTTTCTCCGCTTTCTCTCCGGAACCGGGATCTCATTTTCCCGCAGAAAGGAGGACACCCCTTCCTGCACCGCAGCCTCGAACCGCGGATCCGCTACCATGCGTTTCAGATGCTCCACTTCCTGCGGCCGATCCGCGCCGCCCGTGTAGTTTTTATTCAGCAGTCTGGCAGCCGTGCATTTTCCGCCGGACAGCCTCAGATACCGGCGGACACAGGCTCTTGTATACTGGCGGATCACATTCAGCAGATCCTGTACGCTTCGCCGCAGTACATAATACCAGAATCTCCAGTAACCGGAATATTCCTGATATTCATAGTACATATATTTGGACAGGGATACCCGTTTCGGCCGCTCCAGAGAAGCATTTTTCACAGGATAATCACCAATATATACCGACGTATAAAATCCGTTCATAATTACATGGCGGAAATCATAGTCCGCGAGCTTTTCCTCCAGCGCCCGGAACACGAAAGGCATCGCTTCCCACACATACCGGACGTCTTCCGCATCCGAACGGACCTCCTCCGTCTTCAGCAGACGGGCATTCTGCTGCACGAACCGCGCCGCGCCGCTGTAATCTCCCTGCTCCACCTGCGCGAATGCCTCCCCGGTCCAGTCTCTGCCGTTTTGGCGCTCCAGCTCCCGCAGCATGTCCGGCATCAGTTGCTGATGCGCGAGCATAAAGAGCTGGCAGATCTGGCAGAAATATTCCGCGCATTCGCCGCTTACCTTTTTATTCCGGTTCAGAGCCTCCCAGAAAGAAAAGAGGACTTCATACGCCTC
Organism: uncultured Lachnospiraceae bacterium; assembly: GCA_910587765.1. Classification (GTDB taxonomy): domain Bacteria; phylum Bacillota; class Clostridia; order Lachnospirales; family Lachnospiraceae; genus Hominiventricola. Next base: position 20,325 of record CAJUNR010000025.1, on the reverse strand, counting down.
TTCCGGCGTCTCCTGATAAATGAGATTCACTACTTCCAGCATATAATATCTGGCGTACGCCATGCTTGCGCGTTCCAGCTCGTTCTTGCGAAAACGCTTTACCAGCGTGTAATAGCAGAGGATCTGCTCGTCCGTCATCTCTTCCAGACAACGGATTTCCTTCGTCAGGCGGATGTGGGTATCCGCTTCCACATCCAGATCTTTCATGTACAGCGCCTCCTCCCGGAACAGCGATACATCCACCTGAAAGTAATCCCGGCTGCTCAGACTTCTCCCGTAGCTTTTCTGCTGCTTCAGTTTGATCACAAATCGCCGGAAAGCCTCCACCTTCCGTTCCGGCGTCAACTGCAGTTTATAGATCTGCTTCAGGTTCAGGAAATTCTCGTTCTCTCTCATCGTTTCCTCATTTTTTCGCGCACAGATCATAACTCTCGGCAATCATCCTGCGGATATCGTCCTCCGGGATCGTTCCGTCGAGAATCAGAGAGTTCCAGTGTTTCTTATTCATATGATAGGCCGGCACCACCGACTCGTACGTCTTCCGCCACAGATCCCTCCACTCAGGGTCGCATTTCACATTGACCCAGATCCGTTCCTCCCTCTCGTAGATCCACGCGAAAATCCGGTTCGTGGTCCGAATCCGCATGCAGGTCCAGTTGGAGTCGTGAAAGGGATAGTCCTCGTAGGTGTGGGGGAACGTCAGACAGAAGGCAACGGCCTGTCTGCGGGTTGTCATGTGTGCTCCGTCATCCTTTCTTCATCATCGCTTTCAGCTTATCCGCCACCGCCACATCCGCCGGCAGCCAGTCCACGCCGTCCAGTTCTTCCCCGGTCAGCCATCTGGCCGCTTCGTGCTCTTTCAGCACCAGATTCCCGGAACGGATGGTGCACAGGAAGCAGTGCATGGTCAGATGAAACTCCGGGTAATCGTATTCCACCGTCTCTACCAGCTCTCCCACGTCGATCACGGTATCCAGTTCCTCCCGAATCTCCCGCTCCAGCGCCTGCTGCGGTGTCTCCCCCGGCTCGATCTTGCCGCCGGGAAACTCCCAGCCGTCCTTAAATTCGCCGTAGCCGCGCTGAGTGGCGAAAATCCGATTGTCATGGGTGATGACGGCGGCGGCGACCTCTATGTTCTTCATTTTTCGTTATTCTCCTCTTATATAGTTGTAAATGTCTTCCCGGACGGGAATATCCAGATGATAAGTAATCTCAAATGCATCATCATCTGTTGTCTTCATGTGAATTGGCAGCGGCTCCCCAACTGCAAAAATTTCACCTAAGAAATAAAACTCTTTTGCCTCTTTATCATCTTTATTTTTCCGGACAAACAGGTAAATCTTGTTGTCGGCATTTTCGATGCCTTTTTTATAAATTCTTTCTGCGTCACTGGAAGTGATTTTTCTTGGATGCTTTGACAATGCAATCAGTTCGCTTGACGAAACAAATCGATCCTCATAGGCAATCGCATCCTCTGCTTTCTCATAATTGATAAAGACCGGAAGTGTCTTCGTCTCCAAATCATAAAAATAACCGCCAATATTCTGTGCATTCATATTCCTTTTCCAATTCAGGAGACGACATACATCCTCATAAGTATATTTTTGATATAGCTGAAAATTTGTATCTTTATAGCGGCTTGCATATTTTTCTTTGTATTGGCGGATTCCGTAATCCAGTAATTCCGTCACCATATGGAAAAATTCCGGATGAGCCAATAGTTTCTGAAAACCGGAAGCAATCCGATATTCACCTGTATGATCTTTTTCTATAAAAACACATTTTTTAAACTTTTTCTTCTCTTCCTCTTTCGGAAACTCATTGGTTAGATTCCAAACAACGGACTTTTCTTCTCTTTTTGTCGGTTGAATCCCATACACCTGCCTCATTCTTCCGTACCAATAGGCCAACACCCGGTTCTGCTGACGAACCAGATTTTTCAGCGCTTCCAGCTCATGAATCCGTTTTCCCTTCGCCACTTTTCGAGATAAATATTCAATAATTTCTGCTTCTTCATCAGATAAACGGATCGTATACTCCTGTTCATATTTTACCAGAAATGCATAGTAAGAGCCACATTTTTCAAAAATTTTATTCACATCAATAGAGCCATGATCTCCAAAATCCTGAATCGACGGAATCTTGCCCAGCTTATATTTCAGAGTTTTATAAGAATCCCGCAGAAGCTTCAAATCATTGGTTTTGGCCACATCAATAGAAGCATAGATTCTTTTTCTTGCAATTTCATCAAAATGAATGCTGGAACTGCCGGGTATCATTCGAGTTCCCCCGGATACATATTTCCGCATGTTATCTTTGTTATAAGAGCGATCTCCGGATAGCGCAACCGGAATCATAAAATTATTTTGATAATTCCCGATAAAATCTAAAATGACTACATATTTCTTCCCGTCTGCTTTCCTAAGCCCCCGCCCAAGCTGCTGTATGAAGACCACCGGACTCTCTGTCGGACGAAGCATAATAACCTGATTAATCTCTGGTATATCCACACCTTCATTAAATATATCAATGGTAAATATGTAATCCAGGCACGCCTCTGTATCCTCCGCAGTCAGCCGTTCCATGCATCGCTCCCGTTCCTCCTGCGAGTCGTCTCCGCATAAAAATACCGTCCGATATCCTCTTTCATTGAACTTTCGTGACAGCTCCTTAGCCTCTTCTTTTCGGCTGCAAAAAACCAAGCCTTTCACACGATCGCCGCTGTATCCGTAGTAAACTGCTTTTTCCAGAATATAATCAACCCGATCATTACATACCAAATAAGAAAAATTTCTCATTCCCGTAGTGTCATCAAATACCTCGCCGTTAATCTCCAATTCAGTAATTCCAAAATAATGAAATGGACAGAGCAGATCTTCCTCCAATGCTTGCTGCAGACGAATCTCATAGGCAATATTGTGATCGAACAAATCATAAATATCAAAACCATCGGTACGCTCAGGACTCGCCGTCATCCCCAACCAAAACTGCGGTTCAAAATAATTCATGATTTTTTGATAACTCAAAGCACCCGCTCTGTGTACCTCATCTATAATAATGGTGTCAAATTCCGTCGTCTGATATCTGAGAAGTGTCTCATCCTTCGCCATCATCTGCATTGTTGCAAACAAATAATCTTCCTCATACTTTTTGGAATTTCCTGAAAGAAGGCCAAACGTCTTTGTTCTTCCGAACACTCTCTGAAAACTCTTCAACGCTTGTTTTGCGATCTGCTCTCTGTGTACCAAAAATAACACTCGTCTCGGAGCTTCTTCCCGCAGCGCAAATGCAGACGCGTATGTTTTCCCTGTACCTGTTGCCGAAATCAGCAAGGCCCGTTTCTCCCCTACCTGATGGATTTTCTGAAGACGCTCAATAAATGCCGTCTGCATTTTATTTGGTTTTAGACGATACTGTTCTATGGAAGGGATTTTTTCCTGCTTTGCAATCGACTTTTGCTTTTTGACCACCTCATAAATCGTCCGGTAGCTATGAATAAATTCCTCATAATCTTTGGTAAATTCCGAAGTCCATAATTGCTCAAACTCGTCTACCATTTGAATGGCATATTCCCCTTGAATCGTGGAGACAATTCTTGTATTCCACTCTTTATTTCGGGTGAGTGCACTCAGCGTCATATTGGAGCTGCCTATAATGATCCGATAGATTTCATCCGACCGAAATATATAGCCTTTCGTGTGAAAACCTTCCCTGGACTCGCCTGCACAATACATTTTCAGTTCAATATTTTGCAGCCCTGCCAGCCTGTCCAATGCTTTCGGCTCGCTGAAAGTCAGATAATCCGTAGTAAGAATCCGTCCGGGTACTCTTCTTCGCTCCAATTCTTTTAACGTCTGCAAAAGCGGTGTGATTCCGCCCATAGTAACAAATGCTACACTAATGGAGAACTGATCACAGGACAAAAGTTCATCTTCAATAGAAGACAGCACTTTTCTTCCCTCATGATAATTATTGGAAATAAATTGCGGCCTGTAAGCAAGGTTTGAAAGATTTGTATGATTGATAAAAGCCGTTTCCTGCCCCTGACGCATTTTTGCGATTATTTGGTTGTTCATATTTCTTCTCCGTTAGTCTGAATGGGATATCCCATATTTCTTTTGTAAGTACCGTATTGGTCTATGCGAAAGAATTGTCCATTACTTCGTAAGCCTGTTCTTGACTATCTGAAAATATTTGTAGGACGGATGACACTCTTACACTTAATGCCCGGCTTATTGCCGGATGAACCCACATAGACCTCCTGTCTAACAATGAAATGTTGCAGCAAGCTGTGAAGTGAACATCTACACCACCGCCTCAACCAGCACTTTACCCCCAATCACGATATGCTTGATCCCGATCTCTTTTTTCTTATTAAAATTGAAACTCAGCATATATCCCTTTTTCAGATGGTAATGGTCCAGATACTCCATAAGCTGCTCTTCCCCGCGTTCGTTATACGCATTTCCCCGCCAGATTTTCAATTCAATAATACTTTGTTCTCCCCGGTAATCGATGATCACATCTGTCCGTTCCATGTTCCGGGTTCTGGACTCTACATAATAATTTCCCGTTCCGTTGATGATCGGTCGAAGATATAACAGAAAATACCGTCTTCCGTCCTCTTCTTTGAATTTGTCCGGACGGTCCCCGTACAGTTCATCAAAATGCATTACAAAGCGCTCCAGCAGCAACTCTATATTCAAATGTCCGGCATAAAGAAAGCGATTTTTATCCTGTAACGCCGCTTTATAAATATCCGTATTCTGTTCCTTTGCCGATGTCAAAAACAGATTGTAAAATACCATCTCAAAAATACGGTTGGCAATCGTCACCACACCGTTCCTATTCTTTACAAAACCGAACATCTCCGCCGTTGCGATTGCCTGATTCAATACATTATAGGGGCTTTCTTTGCCCGTAAACAGAATAGAATAAACGATTTCTTTCAGTTCCGGAAAATCATACAGTTTATTCACCATAGACTCAAACAGCGTATTTTTTTCTCCAATCAGTATCTTTTCTGCTTCCAGAAATCCGGCGTACGTCCACGCTTCCTTTACTCCCGAATAGCTCTCGCTTCCAGCCACCTCTTCATCCATCAGTTTGCAAAGCTTCGACACCAGAAACGGATAACCCGATGTATGCTCATAAACCAGTCGGGCCATCTCTGCAATATCCATTCCTGTCGCATGATCTTGTTCATAATCTTTCAGCATTTCCGCAATCTCGTCTGCGGAAAAGCTCATGTCCACTTTAAATTCCACCGCAATGTTCCATGGACTGTTCCACTTGTGCTCTTCATCCGAACGAAATTTCCGCTTCAGATTTCGGATGTCGTACACACCTGCCAGAATGACCGACTGGAATGTAGACGACCGATCCCTGTCAATATAATATCCTCTCAACTGAGCCAAGAAGTCAAGAAATACCTGATTATCTACCGCACTGTCAACCTCGTCAACGATCAACACCAGAGGCCGATCCGATTCCCTGCAGATATCATTCAGACGCTGAAAAAGCTCTACCAGCTCCAGAGCTTCGCTTTTTTCCCGCGCTGCCTCCTGCAACTGATTCAACTCCTGCTCCATCTTCTCCGGAAATACCACATTCAGATTACGCATGATGCGGACAAATGCTCTTGCAAACGCAACCGAAAACGCATTTTCACTGCGGAATTTTGCACCGCTCATCTGAATTTGAAAATCCATGCCGACCACATAGTAGATGTCTTTCAGATACTCATTCAATGCGCGAAGCATCGTTGTTTTTCCATATTGACGGGCGCGGTTGATTGACAGATACTCGCCTCTGTCCACATACCCTTTGATCTGCTCCAGTCGGGAGTGAAGATCCACCATATAATGCAGACCGGGCTTACAGTCTGCCGCAATGTTAAATGTCCTGCTCATCCGTGTTTTATTCTCCTTTCCGGAACCTATTCCCCGGCCGCATTCTGTCTCCTGCATCATCCGGATACTTTATTCTATCATAAAGTCCCCTCCGTCACCACTGTCTTTTCACCCACTCCGACACCGCCTCCGCCAGCTTCCGGTGTCCCTGCGCGTCCAGATGCAGCCCGTCGGCCTCGCTGACCTGCGTCGCCTTCGAGGCATCCAGAAAGCCGTAGCCGCACTTCTCGGCCAGCCTTTCATATTCCTGCGCCAGTTCCTTCGACACTTCGATCGACCGCCGGTCGAACTCCGGGCCGAACCCGCTGTGCATGACCCGTTCCGTCATGGCCGCCGGAGCGATCAAAAGCACCGCGAACGCCCGCTCCCCGCAGTCGTCGGCCGCATCCGCTGTTTTTCCGAGTCCTTCTGTAATCTCCGCAGCCGACGCCCCGAACCGTCTCTTGCAGTCGTTGCTTCCGAGCATGAGGATCAAAAGATCCAGAGGACGGCTTTTTTCCACCGCATCCCGGATCCGCTCCAGACCGCACCTGCCCGCCTCCGACGCATCTTCGTAGACCGTCGTTCTGCCGCACAGCCCCTCCTCCACGACCTGATAACCGCTACCCAGAAGTTCCTGCAGCCGCCCGGGCCAGCGGGTATGGCGGTCATACCTGCCGCCCCTTCCCGGAATATAGCCGAAGGTATTGGAATCCCCATAACATAAAATTCTGATCTTCTTCCCCATCTCGAAACACTCCTTTTTGTATGAAATCCCTTGTCCGTCCGTATTCCGCCGTCCTGCGGCGCGCCGGACAGTTCCCTGGCGATTCATGCCGTCTATGTAATCTGTAACCGTATTCCTCCCGCATCAGAAGATCAGCTCCTGCTGCTCCATCACCTGAATCTGCGATACCACCATCGTCTCCGGTTCGCCGCCCTTGAGATGATCCGCTCTTAAATACTGCATCCCGCTTCGCAGGCTGGCAGCGATCAGGTTCAGCACATAGATATTGTCGAAGCGGCTGTAAATCGACTCGCCTCCCAGCCCGGTCAGACAGATGAGCTGCGTGTTGCTTTTCTTCGCCACCTCCATCAGCGGTTTCAGAAGGTGCGCCGCATTGGTCTGCGCGAAAGGATTGTCCATCAGAAGCACCTTGCCCTCGTTGCGGTCGGCGAAAAGGTCCGTCTCGTCCCTGCGCATATAGTAGAGCAGACTGGACAGGATCACAAACGCGGACAGGAAGCCTTCGCCGCCGGAGTTCTTCGCCACATCCGCCCAGGTGATCGGATATTCCCGCTGCGCCTCGATCTTGTACAGACGGATCTGTACGTTTCCGATGCCGACGACCGCGTCGTACAAATTCCTGGTCGTGAGCTGCGTGCCGAAATATTCCTGCGCGTTCCCGTTTTCCGCCAGAATCTGCAGGCCTTTTTTCGTCACCTCATCGATCAGATCCTGCAGGCGCAGACGATAGAGATTCTCGTTCTCCTCCCACTGCGGAAGCTGAATCTTCAGCATCTTCACCGGCCGCTCCCGGACCGTGATGGTGGAATTGGCGTCGATGCGATCCATATTCTGGTGAACCTCTCTCACATAATCCTCCAGAAGCTCCACGATCTTCTCCTTTTCCTTCTCCACCAGAGAGATGTCTACTTCCAGCTTCTCCATCAGGCTTTCATAGGACGAAAGCGTCATCGACAACTGCCGCAGAACCTGTCCCGCCTCATCCGTCAGCTCAAGCATGGCCTCCAGCGGTTTCCGGTAAAAATCCTCCTGAAACACCTCCATGCGGACGACGCGGTTCAATACCTGATCCAGCCGGTTTCTCGCTTTCTGCCTGTTCTGGGTGCTGTCGCGGTATTCCCGGATCCGGATGCCCTGAAAATCCCTCAGCTCCTGCCGGTTCAGTTCCGACAGATCGCGCTCCCATTCCACCGGTTCTCCCAGAGGGAACCCGCGGTACTCGGACAGCGCCGTCAGATTTTCCTCATAGCCCTGCAGGCGTTCCTGCAGCTTCTCCGCCTCCTTTTGAAGTTCTTTTTTCCGGTACTCCAGTTCCTTCTTCCGGGCCTCGTGATCCTGCTCCTGAATCTCGCTTTTGGGGAGCGCCTTCTCCTTCCCGCACGTCTCCTGTATCCGGCGGAGGCAGTCTTTCTTCTGCTGCTCCGCCGCCGAGATCTGTTTTTCTTCCTCGGTCAAAAGCCCCTGCTTTTGAGCCTGCTTTCTTCTGCAGTCTTCCAGAAGGACCTCCTGATGCAGTTCCTCCTTCTTATTGCAGGGAGTCCCCTTCCATGCCTCCGGCTCCAGACGATAACGCAGCCGCGTGTGTTCCAGATCCTCCGCCGCGGTCTCGTACCGCTTCGCCACACGGCTCTCCTGCTCCTCCATGCTGCGAAGCTCCAGCGACAGACGGCTTGTGATGGCGAGATAGCGGGCTTCCAGAAGCTCCGCTTCCTCCGGAGACTCCGGTTCCCTGCCTTCCCCGCACTGCGCGTACGTTTCATAAATCTGCCGTTTTTCCTTCAGCTTTCTGCCGCTGTCTTCCAGCCGGCCGGCTTCCAGCTCCAGCGACTTCTGTTCCTCGCCGAACTGTTCCAGACTGGCCTGCGCCAGCGCCTTTCGTTCCTCCAGACGTTTGATGGCGCGCCCGCACCACTCCAGCTCCTGACGGTTCTGCCCGTACTGTTCGTAATCCCGGCAGAGCTGTTCCAGATCCTCCTGCCGTCTCCGCAGCCGCTCCAGCACTTTTTCCGAATCCCGCAGTTTCTGCTCCAGCGCCTTTTGCTCCTGCTCCAGCGCGCCCTGCTCTTCCCGGCTCATACGGATCGTTTCCTTCGTCTCCTCCAGCTCCCGGGAAAGCTCCTGCAGACGCCGCTCGTTCTCCTCGTACCGCTCCCTGCTGACCGACTGATTTCGCACTTTCTCCTGACGCTCGTAGGATTCGTCGTATTCTCTCTTCCGGCGTCCGACTGCTTCCTGTATTTTGCGGATCTCCTGCTCCTTCTCTTCCACCAGCAGACGCAGCTTCTCCTCATTTAACAGATTCTCATTGAACAACAGGTAAAAATGTACGCCGGACAGATTCAGGACGCCGCCGCTCTCCCTGGCCGTCCCCTCCTCCAGTTCCTCCCGCACGACAATGGGCACCGGAAAAGAGGTGAAAATCTTTCCCTTCTGTTTCCTCAGTCTGTCAAGTTCTTTCCTTGACAGCATCAGCGCATAGGGGAGAAACGGGTGACTGTGCACCAGCCTGCGGTTCTGTTCTTCCGTATACCCGTTTTTCCGCAGCCACTCCATACCGTAGACGACGGGCACGCCCAGCTCCGCAAGCTCGCTCTCCAGCGCCTCCGGCAGCTCCAGCGTCCGCCCTTCCGTCAACTGCCGATGCTCCTTCTTCAGCCGCCCCTCCTCCTGTCTCAGGTTCTGAAGCAGACCGTCCAGTTCTTTTAATTTCCTGCCGGAGGCCTGCAGAATCTCCTCCGTCTGAAAACACGTCTCCTCCGGCAGGCCCAGATACTGAAGCACGACCCTGCGCTCCCTCAGTTCCCTGTCGTAGCTCTCCTTCTGCGCCTCCTGCTGCTCCCTCTGCGCCTCTTTCCGCACCAGTTCTGCGTTCAGGCTCTGCAGACTCCGCTCCAGACCTTTCAGCCGGTCCGTCCCGGTCTCCTGCTGCTTCTTCATCCTCTGACGGCCGCGGACGCATTCCTCCAGCTCTTTCCGGACCCGTTCCCTGCGGATATCCAGAGTCCCCGGCTCATACTCCCCCAGAATGCTGCGGGCAAGCTGTTCTCCGTAAATGCGGTTGTACTGCTCCTCCTGCCGGTCGTAGGACTCCACCCTGCTCCTCAGCGCCCCCTGCCTGGACGCCTCTTCCCTGAGAGACTTCTCATATCCGGTCAGCTTCTCTTTCTCCGCCGCCGTCTGTGCGCTCAACGCTTCGTACTTTTCCCTGTTTCTGCCAAAAGCGCTCTCGTTTTCGGCGACGGCGCGTCCATAATGCTCATACAGCGTTCTGCCGATCCGGTTCCGCTCCGGCGCAAGCTCCGCTTCCTCCTGTCTGGACACCTCGATCCGCTGCCGGATCTCCAGAAGCTCCGCCCGGATCTCCGCCAGATATTCCTGCTGTCTGGCGCACGCCAGCAGATGAAGCCTGCGCTCCACCTTTTCTGCCTCTCTCGTCAGAGCCTCCTGCTCCGCCTCGATCATGTCCCGATTGCTCATATGATAACGGAGCTTTTCCTCCAGCCTGTGCATCTCCCCGGACAGCTTCTCATACTCGATTCTCGCGAGCTGCTCCAGTATCTCCTCCATGTTCCCCAAAACCGTCCGGTGCGCCTCCTCCGACAGCCCCTTCAACCGGTTCAGCTCTTCGATCAACTGCGCCAGCAGATGCATCTGTTCCTTTTCCTTCTCTTCCTCCTCCCGATACTGCTCTGCCTGTTCCCGGATGGGGACCGCCTCCTCGCGGAACAGGCGGATGATATCCCGGCGCCGAATCTTAACCTGATTGTCCTGATACTGGGCCACATATTTCTCCAGCAGATTCTGAAATTCCTTCATCCGGTTCTTCTCCCGGTTCAGCCTGCTCTCCACCGCGTCCAGAAACCATTTCTCCACCAGTCCCTTCTCGTCCCGGCAGTCCGAGAAGAGGTCCGACAGACCGGACTCCTTGAGATTCACCTTCTTGATGATGGACTCCCATTCCTTATAGTTGATCTGATATTCCGCCAGTTTGTTAAAATACTGCCGGGTCTGGGCGGCGTTCGCGCCGTCATAACAGAAAAAGCGAAGGGAACTGTCCTTTTTATAAGCGTCAAACAACTGCCTGCACGCCGCGAAATTTTTCAGGACCATCTCCTTCGCCCCTTTTTCCACCACCGGCAGATGACGGATATCCTGCAGGCACGGCTCTCGGTATTCGCTGATGATCGTCACCATCTCCAGCGCCTCGTCGTTCTCCGTCTCCGCATCCTGGCTCCTGCGGACCATCATCCCGGTCAGTACATATCCGGCCCCCTGGTCCAGCACCCATTCCACCAGAATGAACGAAGGCTTGCTGGTCGTAAAATAACTCTCGAAAGGCCGGTCTTTGGCATCCCGGTACCGTTTGTGCACAAAAGGCGCCGTTATCATCTGCACCAGCACGGATTTCCCGCCGCCGTTTCTGAGGGACAGAAGGGTGCTTTCTCCGTGAAAATAAAACGTCTCGTCGCTGATGCGGATGGCGTTGTTGTTATAATTGACATTGATCAGCCGCACGGCATTGATCTTACTCATCGCTTCTTACCCCCAGTATTTTCAGGACTCTTCCGTAATTGTTCTGATTCAGAAGATTCCAGTCCATAAAATTGTCAAGCTTTTTGGTCGTCTTAACCATCTCGTCCTGCTCCACATACTCCACCAGCCCCTGCTTTTCCAGAAAGAGCAGAATGTAATGGAGAAATCCTTCCTTCGTCGTCTTCGCCCGGGAACCCCGTTCGTCGGACTTCAGCGCCTCATAGGCCTGAAGCATGTCCGTAAACGCGATGCCCTGACGCTCTTCCTCCTCTTCGTCCATCTGTTCCGCCCCTTCCTTCAAGCGGGCGGAAATGCAGTTCTGAAGTTCTCCAGTGCGGATGTACTCCCTCGCCTTGCTGCTGCTCCCCTGTCCGTCGTAAAATTCCACCAGAAGCGTCAGAATCACAAACTGCGACAGATAATAGTCCCGGTCCGTGGCCCCCGAGCGGCAGAGAATGCTTTTCAACTGTCCTTTGGAATATCCCAGATAATCGTTGTCTTCCCGGGGAATCAGATAGACGACGTTCCCATAGCGCTCTATGATGCTGTCAGCAGCTTCCCCCTGAGATTTCACCAGATTCTGCACCTCCTCCTGCTCCGTGTAGGCCCGATAAAGCGCCGTTTCCTCCTCCTCTTTCAATTCATGATGTTCCAGCAGATAATAAAAAATCTCCTGGCTCAGTCTGACTGTCTGAAGTTCATATGCCATAACCGCTATTCCTCCCTGAATACCCGGAGCCGCACGTTGGAGCACCGGATCTCTCTTCTCCTTCCGTCTTCCGCCAAAATTCCGCCAAAGAGCACCGTACTTCCGTCCTCGATCCTGGACACATGGATCCTGCGGATCCGCTTTTTCCCGGCTTCCGCCTCCGCATCCGCCAGCTTCAAAAGCATATCGTTCAACTGGAACTCTTCGGCGCCGTCCTGAAGGTATTCGCTGCGCTCCTTTGTAAGCGCCGTCAGATCAATGTCCCGGTTCCGAATCAGCTCCACCATGATCTCCTTAAAAATCTCCACGTCCGGAATCAGTTCTTCCTGCTCCGCCTCGCCCAGCCGGCCGCTCAATTCCAGCAGAGAAATACCGTCCTCCCCGGAGGCATGACGGAGCAGGCATCCGAGACTTCCCTCGTATTTTTTCAGTTTTTCCTGACGAAGCCGCTCCTTCTCCCTTCTCCAGCGCTCCTCGTCAAAATCCAGTTCTTCCTCGCTGTCCGCTTCCGTCCTCCGGCGGGCGGGCCGCTGAAGCTGAAACGCCCGGTTCAGGTTATAGGCTTTCTCCGGGTCCCGGTTGAACAGCGGGCGCAGGAAATAATCCAGCCTTGTGAGGGTATCCGCATTTTTAAGCACCTCGTCGTAGAGGCCGGTCCTGAGCGGAAAACGCTGAATCAGCGACATCCGCGAGAGCTGCTCCAGCTCCCTCGTATAGAGCGCCTTCAGGTCGAAATGCCCGCTGAGAATTTTCTGATGTTCATCAATGGTCCGGTTCAGATAAGCCTCGATCTCCCGCAGATGATTCAGCTTCTCCTCCTCTCTCGGCAGAAGCTGCTGCACATTGATATTTTTCTCCTCCAGTTCTCTCGCCCGGCTCTTCACCATCTCCCGGTAATTCTGAAATTTCTGCTTGGTGTCCTGAATCGTATCAAGATTTTCCACAAGAATCGTCTCATAATCCCGCACCGAATAGTTCAGGGCATTCCTGCGGATCTTTCCGCAGGCGTCCTGAATTTTCTGAAGCTGAACGCGCATCAGATTGAAGACGTTTTTGATCTCGTCCACGGCTTTGTCATAGCTTTGCTTCTCCAGATGCATCTGAAAGATCATCTCGTGGACGGTCAGCTTCATGTTATTCTCGATTTCCAGGGTGGAAAGCAGCAGATTATACCCGTCATCCGTGAGATAATACGACGTGCGCCGAAATTCCTGGTCCACATAGACGATGCGGTTGGCCACATAACTGATGTGCATGTTCTGATATTCGTTTTCCTCAAAGTCAAAGCCGTCAAAATACATGGCCTTTCCTTCGTTGGACAGGATTACATTGACGATAAAATCGCCGAGCTGCCTGCACTGGTCATAGTTCAGGCTCTTCCGGAAATGCTGCATGTTGACCGAATCAATATAGGCGCCGATGTCGTCCATGGTGCAGTGTTCCTCCCGCAGAGACTGCTCCATGATATAGAGCAGAACCGCATAGATGAGATTGATCTGCTCCGCACCGGACGCAAAGCCGTACTGCTTCCAGGTCGTCTTCTGGATGCTGTTCTGAATCAGCATAAAATGAAGCCCGACGCTTTTCATGCGGCGGGGAAAATGCTTCAAAAAATCGTATTGCATAGAGGGCCTTTCTTTTCACTTTGTCTTGTAATCGCTGCCGCATCCGCCAAAATCCGCAATATTTAAAATCTCCTGCGGAATATACGTACCGCTCTCCAGAATCCGCTTCATCCGCGCGCCGGTCTCTTCCGAAAAATACCGGAAAAATCCGTCGCCGATCTTTCGATTCTGCTGCTCTTTGGTGTCCGGCAGACGCTTTGTCCGCTCCGTCTTCCCAAGCATGGACTCATAAGCCGGGCCAAACGGCCGGATTTCTCTTCGTGGTTGACATAAATTTGCGAGATTTTCCCAGATACCGATCCCTTCATAATCCAAATCCCCGAAATACCAGAGCTGATTGCGTTCATCCGTCATATAAGGCTCCACACAGAGATCAAAATCCTGAAAAGAACGCAAAATCCCCTTGCCGGCGCCGTAGATCAGCGTCTCCACCGGTACGCCGAAAATCGCGCCTCTCCCGCTCAGGAGATGGCGGCGCATACTGTAGAACGTATCTTTGTTCTCCAGAATCAGCAGATTCTGCGGAACGGTTCTTGTATGGGAATAATAAGAAAGCGGCTCTGTCGTTTCATAAACGTACAGCGTCTCCCAGGAGACGCCGCAATGTTTGAGGATTTTCTTTCCCTGTTCCTTTGTCAGAAATTTCTCCCTGCCCCAGATCTCAAAGCTGCGCTCATTGACGGACTCCGGGTACAGACGCCCGTCCTTCCTGTTCCGCAGCCACGCATCCAGCATGAGGACCCACGGCCGTTCCTGACGATAGACCTCCGGGTGGGCCAGATAATAATCAATGGAAATAGACGGCACAAGACGGAAACGCAACTCCTCCAGAAGCGGACCTGCGTCCTCCTTTTCCTCCAGAAGCCAGTACTCCAGATAGAGCGCCGGTTTTCTGCCGTTTTTGCCGGACGCCTTCAGCGGCCTGATCTTCCCCGCTTCCAGCAGATGAATAATTTCGTTATATTGCTGTCTGTAATCTTCCTGCCGTTTCCCGGCAAGAAGAGCTTCCAGGGTTATGCGCTTCATGGATTTGTCCGCTCCTGTATGTGACCGCCGTCGGAATCGGCCGGACGAGGCATCATCACGCCCCTTCTCTTAACAATTTCAGTATACTATCAAGAGATACCGTTTTCAAGGAAAAAATCCCGGATGTTTATGAAAAAACGAACCCCCAAAGCCGTACGGCCGGAGGTTCGTTTTTTCTTGATTTCCCTGTATTCTGCTGTATTCTGTCCTTATCCGCACGTATGCTCCCCGCATCCGTGACTGCCGCAGTCTCCGCCGTGGTGTTCTCCATGGTGATCGCAGCGCACATCCGGATTGTAATCAAGTTCTCCTTTTAAGAGCGCTTCCACCGCCGCGTCCGCGTCCCCGGTCACACCGCCGTAAAGTTTGATCCCGGCCTGTGCCAGCGCGTTCTGTGCGCCGCCGCCGATTCCGCCGCAGATCAATGTCTCCACCTGATATTCTTTCAGAAATCCGGCCAGCGCGCCGTGTCCGCTCCCGTTCGTGTCCACAACCTGGGAGGATACTACTTTCCCGTCCTGAACCTCGTACACCTTAAACTGCTCCGTATGTCCGAAATGCTGGAAAATCTGTCCGTTTTCATAAGTTACGCCAATTTTCATCGTTCTGCTCTCTCCTTTTTCCTGAAATTCTCCGGCAATCTCCCTGCAATGTCCGCGGCAGCAGGATCTCCGCTCCTCGCAAAGCACATAGTTGCCGCCCGCAATATGAAGCTCCTTTCCCCGCACCAGACAATCCGCCAGCTTTTCCCTGGCACTGCTGTAGATCGCCTGCACTGTAGTCCGCGCCACCTTCATCTGCGCCGCGCACTGCTCCTGTGTCAGATGCTCCAGATCCATCAGCCGGATACATTCAAACTCGTCCAGCGTCATGGCAATCCGTTCTCCAGGCGCCGCAGCGCCCACTGGACCGAAACGCTCGCAGCCGGGCTTTGCGCAGATGCGTCTTCTTTTGCATGGTCTTGGCATCTTCCTACCTCCGATTGCCCTCAGAGACCTGGCGTCCTTTCCCGCAGCCGGACTTTCCCGATCTCTGCCTGTACCTCCATTATACTCCTTTTCTGACATATGTCAATAATATCAAACTCACAAATACAGGATTTCAGCCCGGACCGTATATTTCCCCCAGCTTCCGCGCAATCTTCTCATACACCGGCAGCTCCACATGATACTGTCTTCCCATCCGCACCACTTCAAAGATCAGTCCGTCCATCTCCGACGCTTTCCCGTTCTTCACGTCTCTCTGCATGGAGGTGGACGCCTCCGGCGTCAGACTGTCGAGGATATCCAGATTTGTCTGCACGATGTCCGTCTCAAAGCGGATTCCCATGGCATCCGCCAGCACATCAATCTCATGAATCAAGGCCGCAAACGTCTCCCGGATCTCCCCCGGTTTCTGCATGTCCCCCGCCATGGCGTCGTAATACTGCCCGCAGGCGGCCGCCGGAGACACGTAGGCAAACTTCTGGAGCGCATCCCGGCGGATATGGTCCGACAGCACCGCCGTAATTCCGCTCTCCTCCAGATCCTTTTTCACTTCTTCCAGAACCTTCCGGTACTCCGAAGGCTCCCGCACGCCGAACACCACCCGGAAAATATCCCCGTTCTGCCACAGACATCCCGGTTCTTTGATCTCACCCGCAATATAGATGCACCCGTCCGTCACCAGAAGCTCCGGAAGCTGCTTCTGAAGCCTGCCGCCGGTGCCGTAGATGTTCAGAATCGGGATGACGACGGTCTCCGGCTTCGCCGCCCTGCGGATAAAAGGCACGGTCTCTTCCAGCGAATATCCTTTCACACAGACAAAGATAATATCCGGATGCCCCTCATAATGTTCCATATCCGACGCTTTCACCGGGTACACCGTATAATTCCCTTTTTTTGTCGTTTCCATGCGAAGCCCTTTCTCCTGCATGGCTTTCAGATGCGCGCCTCTCGCGATCAGCGTCACATCCTTTCCCGCTTCCGTCATGTACGCGCCGATGCAGCCGCCCGTCCCGCCGGCCCCAATGACCAGATATTCCATTTTCTTTTCTCCTGCCTTTCCTCTGTATGATACGGTTCACAACCGCGCCTCCCGGACGTCTGGGTAGGAAATCACCTCTACCGGCTCCCGAACCAGAACCGCCTCTCCTGCTTCATGCCAAGATAGCAGATGTGATAATGAGCCTCTCCCTCCCGGTCCAGTTCCATCAAAATATAGCTCGGTCTGTGGCCGTCCTGTCTGGGAAGAGACAGACTGCCGGGATTCAGAATCGTAAGTCCTTCCATATGTACGAGACACGGATAATGCGTATGTCCGTACATGACGATGTCCGTCTTCTTTAACGCGGCCTGTTCGATCAGGCCTTCATGCCCCGCCCCCACATAATAGTGATGCCCATGGGTCAAAAGTGCGCGGTAACGGCCGATCGAGAGGATCTCCTCCCTGGGGAGTTCGCTGTACCAGTCGTTATTTCCCGCTACCATGCTGACCGGCACGTCCGTCAGGGAACGGATGTGTTCTTCGGAGCCTTCCACATCGCCCAGATGAATCAGCCGGTCAATACGCCCTGTTTTCTCCAGCGCCTTTTTAAGATTTTCCTCCCTGCCGTGGGTATCGCTGACGATCAATATTTTCATTACTTTTCCTCTCTCAGCTTTCTCAGTTCTTCCTTCATCAGCCGGAGCGCTTTCCCTCTGTGGCTGAGCTGATTCTTTATTTCCAGCGGCAGCTCTCCGGAACAGCACCCGTATTCCGGAAGATAAAAGATCGGATCGTAGCCGAAGCCGTTCTCCCCGCGTTCCTCGTAACCGATCTCACCTTCCATCGTTCCTCTTGTCGTCAGCACTCTTCCGTCCGGAAACACGGCGGCAATCGCGCATACGAACCGCGCGCTTCTTTCCGAACCCTGCTTTCCCTCCAGACGCTCAATCAGGCTCCGGTTTTTGATGTGATAAGAAGTATCGTGTCCCATATAACGCGCGGAATAAATCCCCGGCTCCTTATTCAGAGCATCCACCTCCAGCCCGGAGTCGTCTGCCAGCACGACTTCCCCGGACTTTTTCATAATCTCCGTCGCTTTGATGACCGCGTTTTCCTCAAAGGTTGTCCCGTTCTCCTCCGCCTCCGACCGGAAGCCCGCCTCTTTCAGAGAGAGAATCTCAATCCCCAGATCCGCAAGAATCATTCGTACTTCTCGCATCTTCCCTTCATTTTCCGTGGCAAACAAGATCCTGCCGAACATCCGCTATTCACCTCCTGTTCTCATCCGTTTCCTGCTCTGTTTCAAACATATGTTCTTTTCTCCTCGGCGGCCTGGGACCCAGAAACTGATAATAATAGGTCTTCAGCATTCCGTTATAGATCTTACGGTTCCGGTCCGCCTTTCTCCCGATATATTTTTCCGCATCTTCATAGCCGGTGAGCAGATACATGGACCAACTGTCCAGCTCCCGGAAACGCTCTCCGATTTCCCGATAGAGAGCGGGCAGATGCTCCTTTTCCTCCAGACGTTCCCCGTAAGGCGGATTGCTGACAAGAAACCCGTACTTTTTCGGGTGGCTCAGCGCACTGACCGGACGCGCCTGAAAATGAATCAGATGATCCACCCCTGCCGAGGCCGCGTTCTGCCTTGCCGCTTTGATGATATCCGCGTCGATGTCATACCCCTGAATGTCCGTCTGGACGTTCAGGTCCATCCGCTCGTCCGCCTCGTCCGCCGCCTGATACCACAGCTTTCTGGGCACGATATTTGTCCATTTTTCCGCCGTGAAAGAACGATTCATTCCCGGCGCCATATTGGCGGCAATCATAGCCGCTTCGATGGGGAAGGTCCCGCTTCCGCAGAAAGGATCCACCAGAATCCGATCCTTCTTCCATGGAGTGAGCAAAAGCAGAGCGGCCGCCAGCGTCTCTTTCACAGGCGCTTTGCTGACCATAGTGCGGTACCCTCTTTTATGTAGAGACAGGCCTGTAGTATCCAGACAGATCGTCGCCTCATCCTTCATAAACGAGATACGTATGGGATACTCAGCCCCTGTCTCCGGAAACCATTCCACATGGTAGACCGTCCTCAGCCGTTCCACCATCGCCTTTTTGACGATTGACTGGATATCAGACGGGCTGAACAGTCTGCTTTTCACAGAAGACGCTTTGGTAACCCAGAATTTCCCGTCGGAGGGAATGTATGCCTCCCACGGAAGCGCTTTGACCTGCTCAAAAAGCTCCTCAAACGTCACCGCTCTTATCTTTGCGACCTTCAGCAGGATTCGTTCCGCCGTGCGCAGAAAAATATTGGCGCGGCAAAGAGCCTCCTCCTCTCCCTGAAAAGTAACTCTTCCGTCCTCCACCTGAACGATCTCATATCCCAGGTCTGTAATCTCTTTTTTCAAAACCGCTTCCAGTCCAAAATGACATGGCGCGACCAGTTCCACTCTGCCCATCTGACGTCCTCTCCGGTATCTCCTGATCTGTTCCTGATTCAATAAGTATATCTTATCCGCAGCACGCCGTAATGTCAATCATTTCCGTGCCGAACGCTGCGGACCGTGCGGTCCCGTACCCGTCCGCGCGCGGATGGGCGGCAGTCACCGGATATCCCGCTCCAGATAACGGCCCCGGTAAGCCTGGATGCCGCCGACCACCGATACGGCGCGGTATCCGTGTTCGAGCAGCTCCCGGGCCGCCTGCATACTGAGACCGCCTCTGTCGCAGTACAGAATCGGAACGACCCTCCCCAGGCCCCGCATGCGCTGCAGAAGATATTCATGAGGGATGCAGACCGCGCCTTTAATATGCATCTTCCGGTATTCCGCCGGTTTTCTTACATCCACCAGCAGATAGGCCGGATTAAAAATATACCGGTCTATTTCTTTTGCAGAGATTGTTTCAATATCTGACATCTTCTTTTCCTTTTTTTCTTATTTAGATAGTATATGCATGACAGGAAGCGCAGGGCACACGAAAACGGGGCGCGAAATCGTCCGCGCCCCGCTCTCGTATATGGCTCTTAGTAGTTGCAGTTGTCAGAGCTCTCGTTTTTGGAAGAAGAGCTCTTGGAACTGGAACTCTTGCTGCTCTTGGAGCTGCTGTTTTTGGAGTTGTTTGCATTGTTCGCGTTGTTCGCATTGTTTGCGTTTGTCGTGTTGGTAGAATTGCTTGTGTTGTTAGAACTCATAATCAATGACCTCCTGTAATAATATTTACAGGACTAGTATGAGATTTCCCTCCGAAAATTATACCTGATTTTTTTAATTCTCTGATTTTGAACCGGAAACGACCTCCGGGCGTCCGTCAGCCTGCTGACATATTTCATTCGGACACGCATATAATCGAGCAGGGAAGCCTTCTTCCCTGCTCGCGCATCGGGCGCCTGTCAGCTCTGCTGACAATCTTCCTTAGGCGCCCGTATGCATAAAAAAAGAAAACCACCCGTTCTGCACAGATGGTTTTAAGCGTGCGCGAGAAGATTCGAACTCCCGACCTTCTGATCCGTAGTCAGACGCTCTATCCAGCTGAGCTACGCGCACATATTCTGTTAAGTGCCGGCGACCGGAATCGAACCGGTACGGGAGATAAGTCCCGCAGGATTTTAAGTCCTGTGCGTCTGCCAGTTCCGCCACGCCGGCATGATACAGGCAACACTGTAATGGGACCTATAGGGCTCGAACCTATGACCCTCTGCTTGTAAGGCAGATGCTCTCCCAGCTGAGCTAAGATCCCATATGTAATTCTTTTCCGTAAGACTTGCGTCTCAGCGACCCGGATGGGGTTCGAACCCACGACCTCCGCCGTGACAGGGCGGCGCTCTAA
>CAJUNR010000024.1 GCA_910587765.1 uncultured Lachnospiraceae bacterium | reverse complement strand
TTCAGGATGAGCTGCCCGCATCAGGCTGAAACCGGCGTAGGTGTGAACAGTAACAGAGCGTCGGTTTTTTGCCCCCTCCGATTTCAATTCAAGATTGAAAAGAGCCGGGCGTTTCCGTATAATAGAATGCAGGGCAGTAGTTGGACTGCAGAGAAATTTTCAGATGAGGTACGGGGAAACGATGAACGCTTCACAGATTTTAAAGACCTGCTTTGGTTATGATACATTCAGAAAAGGACAGGAGGATATCATACAGTCCGTCCTGTCGGGGAGGGACGCGATGGCGGTCATGCCGACCGGCGCCGGGAAGTCCGTGTGCTATCAGGTGCCGGCCATGCTTCTCCCGGGGATTACGCTGGTGATCTCGCCGCTGATCTCTCTGATGCAGGATCAGGTAAAGTCTCTGAATGCGGCGGGAATCCATGCGGCCTATATCAATTCTTCTCTGACGGAGATTCAGATTGCGAAAGCGCTCGGGCGGGCGCTTCAGGGCGTCTATAAGATCGTCTACGTGGCGCCCGAACGTCTGGAAAGCGCGGATTTTATCAGATTTGCGCTGAGCGCCGATATCTCCATGGTCACCGTTGACGAGGCTCACTGCATCTCGCAGTGGGGGCAGGATTTTCGGCCCAGTTATCTGAAGATTGTCGATTTTATTGACCGGCTGCCCAGGCGGCCGGTCGTGAGCGCTTTTACGGCGACCGCTACCGGGGAAGTGAAAGCGGACATCGAATGTATCCTCAAGCTCAGGGATCCGAAGATTGTCGTGACCGGCTTTGACAGGGAGAACCTGTATTACCGTGTGGAGCCGGCTGCCGGAAAACAAAAGGACCGTTTTGTCGCTGATTATATCCGGGAGCATCCCAAAGACAGCGGAATCGTGTACTGTGCCACGAGGAAAAATGTGGACGCTCTGTATGAGGAACTGACGGGCGCAGGCGTTGCGGCGACCCGCTATCATGCGGGCATCGACAACGGGACGCGCAAAAAGAATCAGGACGATTTTATCTACGACCGTGCGCCGGTGATTGTGGCCACGAACGCGTTCGGCATGGGGATTGACAAATCCAACGTCCGCTTTGTTATTCACTACAATATGCCGCAGAGCATGGAAAATTATTATCAGGAAGCCGGACGCGCAGGGCGCGACGGAGAGAATGCCCAGTGCATTCTTCTGTATGCCGCGCAGGACGTGATGATCAACCGGTTTCTTCTGGATAAAAAGGAGTTCGAGGGCATGGAGGACGAGGAGATCGGCCTTGTCAGGCAGAGAGATCTCCAGAGGCTGCGGGTGATGGAAGGATACTGCCGGACCGTTTCCTGTCTCAGAAATTATATTCTCAATTATTTCGGGGAGAAGACGGGAGCGCCCTGCGACAACTGCGGCAACTGCCATCAGGAATATACGCAGACCGACATGACGGCCGACGCGAAATGGCTGATCAACTGCATCGCGGAGACGCGGGGCAGGTACGGCCGGCAGATCGTGCTCGGCATCCTGCTCGGCGCGAACCGGGCGAGGCTGCGGGAAATCGGCGCCCCCTCTTATAAATGTTACGGAGTTCTGGGTCACAGAAAAGAAAGCGAGCTTCGTCTGCTGCTGGACCAGATGCTGGCGGACGGGTATGTGATTCAGACCGACGAGGAGTACAGCGTTCTGCGGATGGGGGATATCGCAGCCCTGAAAGACGAGAATACGCGCGTGATCGTCCGCAGCCGGCAGAAGCAGGCGGAACCGGCCGGGAACAGAGGAGGAAAGAAGCGGAGTACGGACGAACTTACCCATATGGGTTACGAACTGTTCGAGCGGCTGCGGCAGCTCCGCTTTGTCATTGCCAAAGAGGAAGGAGTGCCGCCCTATATTGTGTTCAGCGACCGGACGCTCATCGACATGTGCGCGAAAGCGCCCGCAGACCGTCGGGAGATGCTCGCCGTATCCGGCGTGGCGGAGAACAAATTCCGCAGATACGGACAGCGGTTTCTGGATGAGATCGCGGGATTTCTCGAGGAGCATCCGCAGGCGGTTCTGAGCATTCCGGCGGACAA
Organism: uncultured Lachnospiraceae bacterium; assembly: GCA_910587765.1. Taxonomy (GTDB): domain Bacteria; phylum Bacillota; class Clostridia; order Lachnospirales; family Lachnospiraceae; genus Hominiventricola. The sequence goes on along the minus strand of CAJUNR010000024.1, from coordinate 72,716 downwards.
AGAAGCGGCGGAAACGAAGGCGAAGATGAACACAGGCAGTCTGTGGAGCAGCGAAGAAGACGATCAGGTGAAGGCGGAATATGAGTCCGGCATGAAGATTTCGGAGATCGCAGAGGGGCATGGACGCACGAGCGGCGCGATTCGCGCCAGGCTGCGGAAGCATGGACTGATTGAGTGAGGCGACGGCGAGTCTTTGACGGCTCGGTCATACGAAAGGAGCGGCGCATAATGAGCGATATCATGGAATTTTCCGACAGAGAAGAATTTAGAAAATGGCTCTCTGATAACTGTCTTTCCAGTGCCGGCATTTGGATTTTGTTTGGTAAGGCCGGCGGGCCGAAGACAATAAAAGCAGGAGAGGCGCTGGAAGAAGCGCTCTGTTTCGGATGGATTGACGGCCAGATGAAAAAGATAGATGACAAAACTTATAAAAAGTATTTTTCCATGCGCAGGGAGAAAAGCAGGTGGTCGGAGAAAAACAAGGCTTTGGCCATGCGGCTGGAAGAGCAGGGGCGCATGACCGATTTTGGCAGAAAGAAAATCGAGGACGCCAAAAAGAACGGCCAATGGGACGCGGGAAATTCGTCGGCAGTTATTACGGAAGAGCAGATTGCACAGCTTTCTGCGATTCTGGAAAGCTATGAGCCTGCCTGCACAAATTTTCAGGCCATGTCGTTGTCTGTAAAGAAGACTTATACACGGGCGTACTTTGACGCAAAGACAGAAGCCGGACGGCAAAAGCGGATTGCATGGATGGTGGACAGGCTCAATAAAAATCTAAAACCTATGTAACCGTTGTCGCTGTTGTATGAGCCGATGGACGGTCGCTGCAGGTATAGGATGCTGAAAAGCCTGGGTTTTGCCCGTTAAAAAAGTGAATATCGTGCAATAATGAAAGCTGTTTATTCTGAAAAGAGCAGACAGCTTTTTTGTGCCTGTACTATAGCCGCTTGCTTACCGCAGGCGGCTAACGGAAAGGGCGGCGCACTCATTCATTCCTGTATATATCCGGTAATTGTAAAGCGTACAAAATCAGTATATAATCAAGGTATCTGATACGTTGGAGGAGATACCGTATGTTTTCGTATGAAGAAATACAAAAGTATAACGAAACAGATATTCGTATTTACAAATATATCGTTTCTGATATTGACAAAATACAATACATGACCATTAGAGAACTTGCAAAAGAACTCCACGTATCTACGTCTACCATATTGCGTTTTTGCAATAAAAACAATTTTGACGGGTATTCAGAATTTAAAGAAGCTCTGAAAAAAGAGATTACCTTGCAGGCTGCCTGCCCGCCTATGGAAGATTTGCAGGAACTTTCGGATTTTTTTACAAGGGCAAATTCAAGTGCCTTTGAGGAAAAACTATTATTTGCGATTGACGTTCTCAGAAAAGCTGATTTGATAATCTTTATCGGAATGGGTTCATCAGGAACATTGGCAAAATACGGCGCAAGATATTTTTCCAATATGGGGCATTTTGCCGTAGGGCTTGAAGATGCGCTTTATCCGATAGATTCTTTTTGGTGGAAGAACACAGTCGTTATTGCTTTTTCAGAAAGCGGTGAAACCGAAAGACTGATTGAAGCAATTAACCAGTTTAAGAAAAAGAAATGCTGCGTGTTAAGCATTACTAATTCCCCACTGTCAACTTTGGCAAAATTATCAGATTGGAATTTCTCTTATAACTTAAACACGAAACGGATTAACGGTGGATATAACGGAACGTCACAAGTTCCAGTCATTTTTGTTATTGAAACACTTGCAAAAAGAATATAAGGAAACAGCCTGTTACTTGCAGTGTAACAGTTTTTTTTCTACCATAAAACACGGAGGTGGCATTATGACCGAATTGGAAAAATGTATGGCGGGAGAAGATTATAACTGTCATGACAAAATCTTTCTGGACTTTAAAAGCCATGCGAGAAAATTGCTGCAGGAATACAACGCCCTTGCATATGAACAGAGAGAGGAAAAAGAAAAAATTCTAAAAGAGTTATGTGGAAAGATCGGCACAAAAGTATCTGTTGCATCACCATTTATATGCGATTATGGGCGAAATATTTTCATGGGAAATAATGTATCAGTCAACATGAATTGTACTTTTGTAGATTGCAATGAAATTATCATTGGAGATAATGTGCTGATTGCTTCAAATGTGCAGCTTTATACAGCCACACACCCTGTCCCGTTAGCGGAAAGATATGTTCAGAATCCACAAACGGGTCAGTTAGTCCGGCATACCTGTGCATTGCCAATAAAAATTGGAAATGGCTGTTGGTTAGGTGGAGGCGTTATTGTCCTTCCGGGTGTAACAATAGGTGACGGTTCTGTTATAGGAGCCGGAAGCGTTGTCACAAAAGATATACCAGAAAACTCATTGGCAGCAGGCAACCCCTGTCATGTAATACGGAAGATTAACGGAGAAAATATGTAATGTTTAAAATAGTTGCTTTTGATAATGAAATCTCTGAGCAGCAACTGACCTGATGCTGCATCTCGACTAACTCCTCCTCTTGTGGTATACTTGAAAAGTATGTAATCACAGAAGGAGGCATTTTATGGGCGAACAGGAACCTGAAAAAGCGAAAAAACATATTTGTGCGGGCCTGTTGGCCCAAGTGGATGCCGGCAAGACGACCCTGTCGGAGCGGATTCTCTATCAGAGCGGCGCGATCCGGAAGCTGGGAAGGGTGGACAACCGGGACGCCTTTCTCGACCACTACGAGATGGAGCGGGCGCGGGGAATTACGATTTTTTCCAAGCAGGCGGTGTTTGCCCTGGGGGAGAAGCAGTTCACGCTCCTGGATACGCCCGGACACGTGGACTTCTCGGCGGAGATGGAGCGGACCCTGCAGATACTGGACTATGCGGTGCTGATCGTCAGCGGCGCAGACGGCGTACAGGGCCATACGGAGACGCTGTGGAAGCTGCTGAGACGATACGGGATTCCGGTCTTTCTCTTCGTCAATAAGATGGACCAGCGGGGAACGGACCGGGAAGCGCTTATGGAGGAACTCAAAACCAGGCTGGATGACCGGTGCGTGGACTTTTCGGGCGACCGCAGCGCGGAGGAATTTCTGGAAAACGTAGCGGTCTGCCGGGAAGAGACGCTGGAGCGTTATCTGGCGGAGGGAACGGTGTCCCGGGAGGAGATTCAGAGCCTGATTCGGGAACGGGAGCTCTTTCCCTGCTGCTTCGGCTCGGCGCTGAAAGGAGACGGAGTGGAGGAACTGCTGCTGGTGATGGAGCAGTATATGTCCTGTCCGCAGTACGGGCCGGCGTTCGGCGCCCGGGTGTTCAAGATCAGCCGCGATGAGCAGGGGCAGCGCCTGACCTGGCTGAAGGTGACCGGAGGGCTTCTGACCGTGAAAATGTCCCTGTCGGCAGGCGGTGCGGACGGACGGGAGGAGAAGGTCAACCAGATCCGCATCTATTCCGGCGAAAAATACGAGACGGTGAAGGAGGCGGGCGCGGGGACGGTCTGCGCAGTGACCGGGCCGGCCGGGACATACGCGGGTGAAGGACTCGGCGCGGAGCGTTCCGGGAGCCTGCCGCTTCTGGAGCCGGTGCTGACCTTTGAGATCCGGCTGCCCCGGGGCGTGGACGCGAGACAGATGCTGGCGAAACTGCGGCTTCTGGAAGAAGAGGAACCGGAGCTTCACATCCGCTGGGACGAGCGCCTGCAGGAAATTCAGGCGCAGCTTATGGGGGAGGTGCAGATCGAGGTCCTGAAGACGCTGATCCGCGAGCGCTTTGACGTGTCCGTGGATTTTGGGACCGGTAAGATCGTATATAAAGAGACGATAGCGGATACGGTGGAAGGAGTGGGTCATTTTGAGCCGCTCCGCCATTATGCGGAAGTGCATCTTCTGCTGGAACCGGGAGAGAGAGGGAGCGGGATGCAGTATGCCTCCGCCTGCAGCGAGGACGTTCTGGACCGCAACTGGCAGCGTCTGATCCTGACGCATCTGGAGGAGAAGGTTCACAAAGGAGTGCTGACCGGAGCGGAGGTCACGGATCTCAAGATCACGCTGGTGTCCGGGAAAGCGCATCTGAAGCACACGGAGGGCGGGGATTTCCGTCAGGCCACCTACCGCGCCGTCCGGCAGGGACTGATGCAGGCCCGAAGCGTCCTGCTGGAACCGTGCTACGCATTCCGGCTGGAGCTTCCGTCGGATGCGGTGGGACGGGCCATGGCGGATGTGGAGAAGATGCACGGTTCCTTTGAACCGCCGGAACTTGAGGGGGAGCGGGCGGTTCTGCGCGGGACGGCCCCGGTGTCGGCCATGCGGAATTATCAGCAGGAAGTATCGGCCTATACGAAAGGAAGAGGACGTCTGACCTGCCGGCTGGACGGCTACGTTCCCTGTCACAACGCGGAAGAAGTCGTGGAAGGATGCGGCTATGTTCCGGAGCTGGATACGGAGAATCCGCCGGATTCCGTCTTCTGTTACCACGGGGCGGGGACGGTCGTTCCCTGGCATGAGGCGGCGCAGCATATGCATCTGCCGTGTGTTCTGTCCGGAACCGTTTCCCGGGAGATGCCCGCCCGCGGGGCGGACGCCGGGGAAAAGAGGGGCGGGAGGCCGAAAACGGCGGCGGAGGAAAAGGAGCTCGAAGAGATTTTTGTTCGCACCTTCGGAGCGCCCAGGCAGAGAAGCGGCGGCGGGGATGCCCGCGTGGAGGCGTTCGGCAGGGCGGGGGAGGATAAGCCCCGCGTATACCGGCCTAAGGAAAAGCTTCCGGAGTACCTGCTGGTGGATGGTTATAACGTGATCTTCGCGTGGGAGGAACTGAGCAGGATGGCGGAGACGAACATCGACGGCGCCAGAGGAAAACTGGCGGATATCCTGTGCAATTATCAGGGCTTCCGCAAATGCAGCGTGATTCTCGTATTTGACGCCTACCGGGTGGAGGGGCACGCGGAGGAAGTGCTGAAATATCACAATATTCACATCGTCTATACGAGGGAAGCGGAGACGGCCGATCAGTACATCGAGCGGACGGTGCATGCGATCGGGAGAAAATATCAGGTTACGGTGGCGACGTCCGACGGACTGGAACAGATTATTATCCGCGGACAGGGCTGCATCATGATGTCCGCGCGGGAATTGAGGACGGAGATCGAGCGCATCAATCAGGAGATCCGCACGGACTATGTGGAGCAGTTTCCGGGGAGCAGGAATTACCTGTTCGATTATCTGCCGGAAGAACTGGCGGAACATTTGAATGAGGTGCGGCTGGGGCGAAAGAAGATGGGAGAGGAACAGGATTGATCTATGGAACGGACAATTGATATGCAGGAAGTGTCGGACGGAAGATTTTACACGGCAAACGATCTGGTGAAGGCGGACTGCGGCGGCTGCCGGGGGTGTTCCGCCTGCTGCCGCGGTATGGGAACTTCCGTCATTCTGGATCCTTACGACAGCTTCTGTCTGTGCGCCGGGCTGGGGATGAGCTTCGAGGAGCTGCTGCAGGAGCGGGTCGAGCTGAATCTTGCGGACCGCCTGATACTGCCGAACCTGAAAATGGCGGGAGAAGAGGAAGCCTGCACCTTTTTAAGCGGGGAGGGACGCTGCGGCATCCACGGCTTCCGTCCGGGGATGTGCCGCCTCTTTCCGCTCGGGAGATACTATGAGAACGGGGGCTTCCGCTATTTTCTGCAGGTCCATGAGTGCCCGAAGGAAAAGAAGGGAAAAATAAAAGTGAAAAAATGGCTGGGCATCGAAGAGATCGGACGTTACGAACGGTTTATTCTTGACTGGCACGACCATCTGAAGGCGCTTCGGGAGGAAGTGGAGGCGGATCCGGAGCGGATCCGGGAGATCAGTCTGGAACTGCTCCGGCGTTTTTATATGGAGCCGTACGGGACAGCGGCGGATTTCTACGGACAGTTTTATGAGCGGATGAGAGGATGAAATACCGATCAAAAAATCGAGCGGCAAAAAAGACCGGGAAAAGAGGGCGGCGCTGCAGCCTGCCTGCTTTCCCGGTCTTTGCCGTCCGCTGCCGTTATCCGAACAGCGTTACAAACCGTTCCATGGCCTCGGTGGTTTTCTCGAACGTGCCGAATGCCGTCAGACGGAAATAATTTCTGCCGTTTTCCCCGAATCCCGCGCCCGGCGTACCGACGACCTGTATGTTCTCGAGCAGGTAGTCAAAGCAGCTCCAGGAGTCCATGCCGTTCGGGCACTCGAACCAGATATAGGGAGAATGGACGCCGCCGAAGAAGCGGATCTGAAGTTTCTCCAGCGTGTCCGCGATTACCTTTGCGTTTCGCTTGTAATACTGAATGTTTTCCTGACATTCCCGGATCCCCTCCTCCGAGAATACGACTTCCGCGCCTTTCTGGACGATGTAGGAGGTGCCGTTGAATTTCGTGCACTGACGGCGGTTCCACATCGCGTTCAGAGACATTCGCTCTCCGGTGGAGGACCGGAAGACGAGTTCCCTGGGGACGACCGTATAGCCGCAGCGGGTTCCGGTGAAGCCGGCGGTCTTCGACAGGGAGCAAAATTCAACCGCGCATTTTTCGGCTCCTTCGACGGCGTAAATGCTTCTTGGAAGCTCCGGATCGGAGATAAAGGCTTCATAGGCCGAATCAAAGAGGATCACGGCGTTGTTCTGAAGCGCGTAGTCCACCCAGATCTTCAGTTGTTCCCTGCTGTAGCAGGCGCCGGTCGGGTTGTTGGGCGAGCACAGGTAGATAATGTCCGCATGCTGCTTTGGATCCGGCATGGGAAGGAACTGATTTTCGGCATTGCCGTTCAGGAAGGTCACTTCGTTGCCGCACATGATGTTGGTGTCCACGTAGACCGGATAGACCGGATCGGGAATGAGGATCACATTGCCCGGTCCGAACAGGTCCGTAATGTTGCCGGTGTCGCTTTTGGCTCCGTCGGAGACGAAGATGTCGCCGGGATCCACGTTCACGCCGTTTCTTTTGTAATAGGCGGCAATGGCGTTTCTGGTCGCTTCGTATCCCTGCTCCGGGCCGTAGCCTTTAAACGTCTCGGCGGAACCCATGGCGTCCACGCCTTCGTGCAGGGCGGCGAGGACGGTCTTTCCAAGCGGTTTTGTCACGTCTCCGATGCCGAGCCGGATGATTTGGGCGCCCTGCTGCGGATGCTTCTCCGCATAGGCTGCCGTCCGGTGGGCGATCTCGGAAAACAGATAGCTTTCTTTCAGATTAAGATAATTCTCGTTTAATCGGGGCATATCGTTCATTCCTTTCCGTATGAAGTCCTGTCATTTCAGGGGTATTTTAACAAATGAAAAGCAGGGCTGTCAATCATGCGCCGGATTACCGTAAAATTTGCGGCGTGCGCGGACTGCTGTTCACTTCGGCGCATTCGGACGCCCGCTGCAGGCAGATTGTCCTTCCAGACCCCGCTTGCGCTTAATGAAGGGACGCAGCGGTACTAAGGCGCGTGAAAGACCGCGCCTAAGGACCGGCGCCCTTCAATGGGTCTTTCAGGACAATCAGCCTGCGCGGGCTGTACACTGGCGGCCGGGTGAACAGCAGATGTGCGGGAATTTTACAGATTTTTCTTTTTATATACAAAGTAGAGGGCGAACAGTGTAAATACGGTGAGGTAGGCGAGAAGCAGCGGGATGCCGATCAGGCTGACCGGTTCGCCGGACGCGATCCCGCGGACCATGCGGCTGGTCTGGGACAGCGGCAGAACGGAGATAAATTCGCGTACGCCGTGAGGGATATTGTCCGTGGAGAAGAACGTATTGCACAGGTAAGCCATGGGCATGATAAAATAGTTGGAGAAGCGCGGTACGTCCGCGTGGTTTCTGGCCAGGAAGGACACTACAATTCCAATCGAAGAGAAAACCGCTCCGTTCAGGAAGAGGATAAAAAACGATACGGGATTGAAGATGAGTCCGGTCTTGATCGGGGAGACCAGAAGGAGGATGATGCCTCCTGCATAAAGTCCGCGCAGGGCGCCCGCGATGATCTGCCCGGCGATAAACTGCCAGAGGGGGGTGGGCGAGATGATCACCTGATCAAACGCCTTCTCGTACAGGCGCTGGACGTTCAGATTCTGGGCGATGGCATTGAAGCTGCCGTTCATGGTCGTCAGGGAGACGACGCCCGGAATCAGAAAGTACAGATAGGGCTGTCCGTTCATGGTCGTGCGGATGCCCCAGCCGAAGACGATCAGATACATAAGCGGCGCCACCATGGCGGCCAGTGTGATGCGCGAAAAATCACGGAGAAATTCCCGCCATTTTTCCCATAAAATAGTAATAATTCCCATAATGATACTTCCTTGCTGATATTTGGTGCGGCAGGCCGAAAAGCGGGGAAACCGCCGGATGTCAGGAAAGACTCTTTCCCGCCTGTTCCACGAAGACATCCTCCAGAGTCGTGTCTCTTAAAGTACAGTTTCCTTCCAGCGTGGACAGATACGCGATTGCCTGCGCGCGCTCGGGGAAATAACGGCTGCGGATACCGTCCGCGCACTGTTCGTCCACGGCAAAGGAACCCAGCTTTTCGATCAGGTGCGCGGGGGTGTCCACGTCGTTTAACCGTCCGTCGTTCATGAGAGCCACGCGGTGACAGAGAGACTGGGCTTCTTCGATGTAATGAGTAGTCAGAAGGATCGTAAGTCCCTGTTCATTCAACTGCCGCAGAAGATTCCACATCTGCCGGCGGGAAATAGCGTCCATGCCGGCGGTCGGCTCGTCCAGAAGAAGAATTTCCGGTTCCGTCAGAAGCGCGCGGCAGACCATGAGCTTGCGTTTCATGCCGCCGGAGAGCTTGCGGATGGTCTTATGCCGGTGCGCGGTCAGCCCGGCGAACCGGAAAAGCTCTTCCGTGCGGGAGCGGATCTGCCTGACCGGAATAAAATACAGACGTCCCTGATACTCCATGATCTCGTCCATGTCCATATCCTGCCGCATGGAATATTCCTGGGTGATGACGCTGACTTTCCGTTTGATATCCTGCCGCTTTCTGCTCAGAAGCTCGCCGTCAATGAGGATCTCGCCGGAGCTGGGCAGAAGAAGGGTGGACAGCATGCTGATGGTGGTGGTTTTGCCGGCCCCGTTGGGGCCGAGGAGGCCGAAAAATTCTCCGGTTTCGATGATCAGGTCAAGAGAATCAACGGCCGTGCTGTCCTCAAAAGTTTTGGTCAGATGTTTCAACTCGATCATGTCAGGCACGCGGTTCCCTGGCGATAATCAGCGAATAGTATCCGGCGTCGTCGGGGATCTCCTCCACGCTCCGGTAGATATGTTCGTCCTCCATACCGCAGTTTTCTACCATCACCACGTCCCTGCCGCTTTCGGCGAGGATTTTTTTGACCTGTCCCATCTTCCTGCCGGATTTCATCAAAATGTAGTTTCCGGGAAGCTCCAGCCGGTCGTTCAGCCGGTGGACTGCCGGCAGTACATGAAGCGGTTCCTGCCATTCGGCCAGGGGCGTGCCGGTCCGCGCGGCGGCGGCGCAGAAAGAAGTGATGCCGCTGATCAGACAGGTCTCATATCCCCGCGCGGCGATCCGCTTCTGCACGTACAGATAAGTGGAATAGATGGTCGGATCGCCCAGCGTCAGGAACACCACGTTCCGTCCTTCTCTCAGATACGGTTCCAGAAGATCCGCCGCCTGCTCATGGTTGCGGTTCATCTCCTCCTGATCGTGGGTCATGGGCATGGCCACGGGTACGAGCGTCTTCTCTCCAAGCTCCGGGACCGCCTGCACGGCGATCCGGTAAGCGACGGTTTCCTCGGCAACCGGACCGGGGAGGGCGATGATTTCGCTCTCGCGGATCAGGCGCACGGCCTTCAGGGTCATAAGTTCCGGGTCGCCGGGGCCGACGCCGACGCCATATAAGATTCCTGTCATAATTTATCTCCTTTTTGTAAAATATATGGATTTATTATACTATTTGAAAAAAATTTTTCAATCATAAATAGAATCATTTTGGAAATTGCCAAGACGGTAAAAGTGTGTTATATTAGATATGCAGCTACGCCATGGCTGCGCTTGAATCTTTTTGCAGGTGCCTGGAAGGGGATGCCCGGACAGGTGAAAAGGGAAACAGGTGAAAGTCCTGTACGAACTCGTCACTGTAATCAGGGAGTATGGAATCCATGATGCCACTGAGCGATTGGGAAGGCGGATACCATATGCGGATCTGTGAGTCAGGAGACCTGCCTGCAATGTCATCGGGGGTATCCCCGGACCACGAGTAACTGGTCGTAACAGATGAGAAGCAGGAAATGCGAGATCATAATACGTCCTTTTACCCGGATTGCTGTTCTTACAGACAGCAGTCTTTTTGTCATATGGGAAAATATAAGGTATCCCGTGACAGAATCAGTACGGCAGACGGCAGAAGCCGCTGCAAAACAGCATCCGGGCCTGAATGGTTTTACGGAACCGCCGGGCGGATGCAGAACCGAAAAGGAGGAATTTTTATGAGAAACAAAATGGCGGCAGTATTGACAGGGATTCTGGTACTCGGACTTTGCGTGAGCGGGTGCGGCAGCAAACCGGCGGCATCGGAAGCGCCGGCGGAAGAGCCGGCAGCGGCGGAGCCTGTGCCGGAACCGGCTCCGGAGGAGACGCAGAAGCCTGCGGAAGCGGAGACGGCCGGGACGGCGGAGGAAGCGGATACGAGGATCCTGGTTGTCAGCTTCGGAACCAGCTACAATGACAGCAGGGACATCACGATCGGCGCGGTCGAGGAGAGCATCGCGGAGGCGTTTCCGCAGTACGATATGAAACGGGCGTTTACGGCGCAGATCATTATCGACAAGCTGAAAGAGCGGGATCAACTGGAGATTGACAACGTGACGCAGGCGCTGGACCGTGCGGTGGCAGACGGAGTGAAGACGCTGATCGTGCAGCCGACCCATCTGATGAACGGTCTGGAGTACGCGGATCTGGCGGATGAGCTGGAGGATTATGAGAGCGATTTTGACGAGGTGGTGCTCGGAGAGCCGCTTCTGACGAGCGACGCGGACTATGAAGCCGTCATCAAGGCGATCACGGAGGACACAAAGTCTTATGATGACGGGGAGACCGCCATCGTCTTCATGGGCCACGGAACGGAAGCGGAGTCCAATCAGGTCTACGCGAACATGCAGGAGAAGCTGGCGGCTGCGGGTTATGAGAATTACTACATAGGAACCGTAGAGGCGGAGCCGACGCTGGACGATGTGTGCGCAGCTCTGAAAGCGGCCGGAAAGTACAAAAAGGTCGTGCTGCAGCCTCTGATGGTGGTGGCCGGGGATCATGCCAACAACGACATGGCCGGCGACGAAGCGGATTCCTGGAAGACGGTGCTGGAAGCGGAAGGCTACGAAGTAGAGTGCAGACTGAAGGGGCTCGGCGAACTGCCCGGCATCTGTGATCTTTATGTGGAGCATGCCAGGGATGCGGCTGCTAAATTAAGCAGATAAATACAGAAGGCGGCTGCCTTTATGCGGCAGGGCTGATGCGGAAGGCTGTCCAGAAGCTTATTCGGCGGGTTTCCCGTATCAGCCTCATCGCGTTTTATCGCAGGGGCGGCGTGATTTTCTGCAGAGAGAAATTTACGGAGAAACAGGAGTGAAAAGATGATGAAACGGATCGGAGGTTATATTTTAGCGGGATTTCTGCTGACGGCGGCCGCGGCGTTTGGGCCGATGGCGGTCTCTGCGGCGGAGGCCGGGAATCCTTACGATCAGGTTGCGTCGGAGGAAGAGATGTCCGCGCATCAGGAAGTCGGGATGGAGGGGATGTACCCGATCTACGGCGGGGATGTGGCGGACGGAGTCTACGGGATTGAGGTGGAATCCAGTTCTCCCATGTTCCGGGTGGAGAAGGCGGAACTGACGGTCCGTGAAGGAGAGATGCGTGCGGTTCTCACTTTGAGCGGGACCGGATACCGGATGCTCTACATGGGAACCGGCGCGGAGGCGGCGAAGGCGGAGCCGGCGGATTTTATTCCCTATACAGAGGACGAGGAGGGAAAATTCAGTTACGAGGTGCCTGTGGAGGCGCTGGATCTGCCGATTGACTGCGCCGCGTTCAGCAGGAACAAAGAAAAGTGGTATGACCGGCAGATTCTGTTCCAGGCGCAGAGCCTTCCGAGCGAGGCGGTGCGGACGGAGCTGCCGGATTACGAGGCGCTCAGGCAGGCGGCGAAGGAACGCCGGATTGCGGCGTTAAAAGCAGAAAAAGAAGAGGGGCAGGCACGGGAACCGGAGGATCAGACGGCCGCGGTTTCTCCCGAACCGGCGCTGATCGAGATGGAGGACGGAGAGTACGCGATTGCCGTGGAGCTGACGGGCGGAAGCGGGAGATCGACGGTAAATTCTCCGGCGGGCCTGATCGTGCTGGACGGACATGCGTTTGCAAGGCTTCAGTGGAGCAGTTCCAGCTATGATTATATGATCGTGGGGGGAAAACAGTATTTTCCGGTCAATGAAGAAGGATATTCGACGTTTGAGATTCCGATTACGGCGTTTAACGAGCCGGTGCCGGTGATCGCGGACACGACGGCCATGAGCACCCCGCATGAAGTGGAATATACGCTGATCTTTCATGGGGACGAGATCATGTCCGCGGATGAGACTCCGCAGGCAGCGGCAAAGAAAGTGGTGTATATGGCAGTCGGGATCGCGGCCGTATGCGGGGCGGTGTCATGGATAAAGAAGAGAAGAAAAAGGACGCGGCGATGAGAAAACTGACAGTGATTGGGCTTTGCATGATACTGATGTGGACCTGCGTATCGTGCAAAGCTGCAGGAGGAGAGAGGACGGAAAGGTCCGCCAGGATCAGTGAGGAGCTCACTTACAGTCACAGCATGGAGCTGGTCTGCGCGCAGAGGTTTGCGGTGGATTATTATGAAGAAGATTATGCCCTGATTACCATTGCGGAGGAAGGGCGTTTTCTGCTTGTGCCGGAAGGAAAGGAAGTGCCGGAAGGGCTTGCGGAGGATGTCGTACCGCTTCTGCAGCCGCTGAATCAGATCTATCTGTCGGCTTCGGCGGTGATGGACATGTTCACGTCGATCGGGGCGCTGGACCGGATCCGTTTTTCCAGCCTGAAGGCGGAGGGCTGGTACATAGAAGAAGCGAGAGCGGCGATGGAAGCGGGGGATATTCTCTATGCGGGAAAATATTCCGCTCCGGATTATGAGCGGATCGTCTCGGAGGGCTGCGGACTGGCCATCGAAAATACGATGATCTACCACACGCCGGAAGTCAAGGAGCAGTTGGAGCGCTTTGAGATCCCGGTTCTGGTCGATTATTCCAGCTATGAACCGGAGCCTCTGGGACGGACGGAATGGGTGAAGCTCTACGGACTGCTGGCGGGCAGAGAAGAAGAGGCGGAGAAAGCGTTTGCCGCTCAGATGGAAGCTTTTTCATCGGTCAGCGGGGAGGAGGCTTCGGGAAAGACGGCGGCTTTTTTCTATATCACAACCAACGGGGAGGCCAATGTCAGGAAATCTTCCGATTATCTGCCCAGAATGATTGAACTGGCGGGCGGGAAATATCTCCCGGAGCATCTGGGGGAAGAGGAGGACGCGGCTTCTTCCACCATGAGCATGCAGATGGAGGAGTTCTACGCGGCCGCGAAGGACGCCGACTATATCATCTATAACAGCGCCGTGGAAGGGGAGCTGTCTTCCGTCGGGGAACTGCTGGATAAGAGCGGCCTGCTCGGCAATTTCCGCGCGGTGCAGGAAGGGCATGTGTACTGCACGACGAAAAATCTGTACCAGTCCTCCATGGAGCTGGGCGTACTGATCCGGGATTTCCACAGGATGCTGTCGGGCGGAGAGGAAGAGCTGACCTATCTGTACAGACTGGAGGATGAGGGCCGATGAAGAAGAACAGCCGATACGGACTGGCGTATCTCACTCTGGCGTTTCTGGTGCTGGTGCTTCTGGCGGTCAATATCTGTGCCGGAAGCGTGGGCATTCCTTTTTCGGAGGTTTTAAAGGTGTTCGGCGGACAGGGAACGGACGAGGTGTATGCGGACATTATCCTGCAGATCCGGTTTCCGAGAGCGGTGGCGGCGGCGGTTCTGGGAGGCGGGCTTGCACTGTCCGGTTACCTTCTGCAGACCTTTTTCCACAATCCGATTGCCGGTCCTTTTATTCTCGGAATTTCCTCGGGGGCGAAGCTGGTGGTTGCGCTGGTGATGGTAATGGCGCTCGGGAGAGCGGTGCAGGTCAGTTCGCTGGCCATGATCGCGGCCGCTTTTATCGGAGCGATGATTTCCATGGGGTTTGTGCTGCTGATGTCCAGGGTCATGGACCAGATGTCCATGCTGATCGTCAGCGGCGTCATGATCGGCTATATCTGTTCGGCCATTACCGATTTCGTCGTGACGTTCGCGGAGGACGCGGATATCGTGAATCTGCACAACTGGTCGAAAGGGAGCTTTTCCGGGATCAGCTGGGACAACGTGGGGATGCTGTCGGCTGTGATTTTCGCGGCGCTTCTGTGCGTGTTTCTGCTGTCCAAGCCGATCAGCGCCTATCAGATGGGGGAAGCCTATGCGCAGAATATGGGGCTGAACATCCGCCGCTTCCGTGTGCTTCTGGTGCTTTTGTCCAGCGTTCTGTCCGCCTGCGTGACCGCTTTTGCCGGTCCGGTTTCCTTCGTGGGGATCGCGGTGCCGCATCTGGTGAAAAGCCTTTTCCGGACGGCCAGGCCCATACTGATGATTCCCGGATGTTTCCTCGGGGGAGCGGCTTTCTGCCTGTTCTGCGATCTGTTGGCGCGGGTCGTTTTTGCCCCCACAGAACTCAGTATCAGTACGGTGACGGCTGTATTCGGCGCGCCGGTTGTGATTTTCATCATGGTGAGAAAGAGAAGAGAGAGGTCGTGACAGTGGGGATGGAAGAGTATTATCTGTATACCAGAGGACTGACGGTCGGATACCGCGGCGTGCCGCTGATCAGGGATATCGAACTCTGTCTGAAAAAGGGGGAAATCCTCACGCTGATCGGACCGAACGGAGCCGGGAAGACGACGATTTTAAAAAGCATCATCCGCCAGCTGGAGCCGCTTGGCGGCGTGGTCTGTCTGGACGGCAGGGAGATCGGCTCCATGACAGGGCGGGATTTGTCCAGGAGGCTGTCGGTCGTGCTGACTGAGAGAGTGCGTCCGGAACTGATGACATGCGAGGATGTGGTGGCGACCGGACGCTATCCTTACACCGGACGGTTCGGCGTGCTGTCGGAGGAAGACCGGCGGATTGTGAAGGAATCTATGGAACGGGTCCATATCGGGGAACTCTCCGGCCGCGATTTTCTGCACACCAGCGACGGACAGAAGCAGCGGGTCATGCTGGCCCGGGCGCTCTGTCAGGAGCCGGAAATCATTGTTCTGGATGAACCCACTTCTTTTCTGGACATGCGATACAAGCTTGAATTTCTGTCCATTCTTCAGAATATGTCCCGCTCTCGCAACCTGTCGGTCATCATGTCGCTTCATGAGCTGGATCTGGCGGAGCGGATCTCCGACAAGATTGCCTGTATAAAAGGAGATCATGTGGACCGCTTCGGGACACCGGAGGAGATCTTTACGGGCGGATACATGCAGGAGCTGTATCAGATGCAGACCGGCTCCTATGACGAACGGACCGGAAGTCTGGAACTGGAGGCGGTGAAGGGGAAGCCGCAGGTGTTTGTGCTGGCCGGAGGCGGCAGCGGTACGCCGGTCTACCGCCGTCTTCAGAGAGAAGGGACGCCTTTTGCCACCGGGATTTTGTGGGAGAACGATCTGGACTATCCGGCGGCGAAGGCGCTGGCGTCGGAGGTCGTCGGCGTGAAACCGTTCGCACGGATGGACGAGTGCGCCGTGGAGCGTGCCAGGGAGCTGATCGCACAGTGCGAGCGCGTGATCTGTACGGTAGATACAGAAAACGCGGGCGAATATTATAAGGAGGCGCTTTCGCTTCTTAAATAAACAGGTTACTGTTTGTATATACGATATTCAGCCGGGCGAGGGCAGATCATCCTGAAAGGCCCATTGAAGGGCGCCGGTCCTAAGGCGCGTTTTTTCACGCGCCTTAGTACCCCAAGGGCATAAATACCCAAAGGGCATAAATACCGCTGCGTCCCTTCATTAAGCGCGAGCGGGGCCTGGAAGGATGATCTGCCCTCGCCCGGTGTCCGGGTGGCGAATGAGAACAGCAATTATGATAAGAACGAATGTTCACTTTTGGTTGCGTTTCTTTGGTCAGGTGTGCTATAATACCAGAAATCCATAGAAAAACCAACGACAGGAGTGAGCCATAGATGAAAGAAGAACGGAAAAAATACATCCGGATCCGGGGAGCCAATGAGCACAATCTGAAAAATATTGACCTCGAGATTCCGAGGAACGAACTGGTGGTGATGACGGGGCTGAGCGGTTCCGGCAAGTCATCCCTTGCTTTTGATACGATTTACGCGGAAGGACAGAGACGGTATATGGAGTCTCTGTCTTCTTATGCGCGGCAGTTTCTGGGACAGATGGAGAAACCGGACGTGGAGAGCATCGAGGGGCTGTCTCCCGCCATTTCCATTGACCAGAAGTCCACGAACCGCAATCCTCGTTCCACGGTGGGGACCGTGACGGAGATCTATGATTATTTCCGTCTGCTCTATGCGCGGATCGGCATCCCGCATTGCCCGAAATGCGGCAGGGAGATCAAAAAGCAGACGATCGACCAGATGGTGGACCAGATCATGAACCTGCCGGAGCGGACGAAGCTTCAACTGCTGGCGCCGGTGGTCAAGGGGCGCAAGGGGGAGCACAGCAAAGTGCTTCTGAAAGCCAGAAGGAGCGGCTTTGTGCGCGCGAAGATCGACGGGAATGTCTACGATCTGTCCGAGGAAATCAAACTGGAAAAAAATATCAAGCACCTTATAGAAATTATTGTCGACCGGCTGGTCGTAAAGCCCGGTATCGAGAAACGTCTGGCGGATTCCATTGAGACGGTGCTGGGCCTGTCCGACGGTCTTCTGGTGGTGGAGGTCATGGGGGAAGAGGAAACGTTTCTGACCTTCAGTTCCAGCTATGCCTGCCCGGACTGCGGGATCAGCATGGAAGAGGTGGAGCCGAGGAGCTTTTCGTTCAACAATCCCTTCGGCGCCTGCCCGGACTGCTTCGGCCTTGGCTACAAGATGGAGTTTGATGAGGATCTGATGATACCGGACCGTTCCCTCAGTCTGGCGGAGGGGGCGATTCAGGTCATGGGCTGGCAGTCCTGTACGGATCCGTCCAGCTTTACCCACGGGATTTTGAAGGCGCTCTCGGAGGAATACGCGTTTGATCTGAGCACTCCGTATGAGGAACTTCCGGAGAAAATTCAGAATATTCTGCTCCACGGAACCGACGGCAGAGAGGTGCAGGTGCACTATAAGGGCCAGAGGGGGGAAGGCGTCTATGCGGTCGCTTTTGAAGGATTGATCAAAAACTGTGAGCGGCGTTACCGGGAGACCGGTTCCGACACGATGAAGCAGGAATACGAAACGTTCATGCGCATTACCCCCTGCCGTTCCTGCCGGGGACAGCGGCTCAAGCCCGGTTCGCTGGCGGTCACCGTCTGCGGCAGGAACATCTATGAAGTGACGAACCAGTCGGTCCGCGATCTGCAGGCGTTTCTGAAAGGGATGGAGCTGAGCAGACAGCAGCTTCTGATCGGGGAGCAGATATTAAGAGAGATCCGTGCCCGCATTCAGTTCCTGATGGACGTGGGGCTTGACTATCTGTCCCTGACCCGGGCCACCGGGACGCTCTCGGGCGGGGAAGCGCAGCGCATCCGTCTGGCCACGCAGATCGGTTCCGGGCTGGTAGGCGTCGCCTATATTCTGGACGAGCCCAGCATCGGCCTGCATCAGAGGGACAATGATAAACTTCTGAACACGCTCTGCCATCTGCGGGATCTGGGCAATACGGTGATTGTGGTGGAGCATGACGAGGATACGATGCTGGCCGCCGACTATGTGGTGGACATCGGCCCGGGAGCGGGAGAGCACGGCGGGAAAGTCGTCGCCACCGGTACGGCGCAGGAGCTGATGAACAATCCGGACTCGGTGACGGGGGCATATTTAAGCGGGCGGATCCGCATTCCCGTTCCGGAGACGAGACGGGAGCCCGCCGGCTGGATGACGGTGAAAGGAGCGCGGGAGAACAATCTGAAAAATATCGACGTGCGCTTTCCGCTGGGCGTACTGACCTGCGTGACCGGCGTATCCGGCTCCGGGAAAAGCTCTCTGGTCAACGAAATTCTCTATAAGAGCCTGGCGAAGAAACTGAACCGCGCCCGGACCATACCGGGGAAGCACCGTTCCATCGAAGGGATGGAACAGCTTGACAAGGTGATCTGCATTGATCAGTCGCCGATCGGGAGGACGCCCCGTTCCAATCCGGCGACCTATACCGGCGTCTTCGACATGATCCGGGATCTCTTCGCCTCCACGCCGGACGCAAAGGCAAAGGGCTACAAGAAGGGGCGCTTCAGCTTCAATGTGAAGGGGGGACGCTGCGAGGCGTGCTCCGGCGACGGTATCCTGAAGATTGAGATGCACTTTCTGCCGGACGTGTATGTTCCCTGCGAAGTTTGCCAGGGAAAGAGGTATAATCGGGAAACACTCGAAGTAAAATATAAAGGCAAAAACATTTATGATGTACTGGATATGACGGTGGAGGAGGCGCTTTTGTTTTTTGAGCCCGTACCGTTTATCCGCAGGAAGATCGAGACGCTTTACGACGTGGGGCTTTCCTATATCAAACTGGGGCAGCCGTCCACAACCCTCTCCGGAGGAGAAGCGCAGAGAATCAAACTGGCGGCGGAACTGAGCCGCCGCAGCACGGGCAGAACGGTCTACATTCTGGACGAACCGACGACAGGACTGCATTTTGCGGATGTACACAAGCTGACGGAGATCCTCAAGCGGCTGACGGAGGGCGGCAATACGGTCATCGTGATCGAACACAATCTGGACGTCATCAAGACCGCGGACTATATCATCGACATGGGTCCGGAGGGCGGAGACGGCGGCGGCACGGTGATCGCGCAGGGAACGCCGGAGGAAGTGGCGGAGATTTCATCCTCTTACACAGGCTGTTATGTGAAAAAGTATTTGCAAAAAGGAAAATCTGTTGTATCATAAGAGATTATATGGAAAGCAGGTAAATGGTGGAATCTGGGATGTTGGAAATTTTGCAGAAACTTGTGGGGACGGAGCATGTATGGGCGGATGAGCCCATGAAAGGACATACGACGTTCCGTGTAGGAGGTCCTGCGCGTTATCTGGCGGAGCCGAAGGATGCGGGGGAACTGGCGGGGGTCATTGAGGCCTGCCGTGGGGCGGGGATGCCCTATACCATCGTGGGAAACGGCAGCAATCTCCTCGTGAGCGACGCGGGTTATGACGGAGTTGTCATCCATCTGTTCCGGAACATGTCGCGCCTTGAAGTCCGGGGGAACCGGATGACTCTCGAGGCGGGCGTGCTGCTGGCGCGGGCGGCGAACGCGGCCTGCCGGGAGGGACTTGCGGGGCTGGAATTTGCTTCCGGCATTCCCGGGACGGTCGGCGGAGCTCTGGTGATGAATGCGGGCGCGTACGGCGGGGAGATGAAGGATGTGGTCCGCAGGGTGAAGGCGCTGGCCGCGGACGGGATGCTTCGGGAGTACACGAACGAAGAGATGGATTTCGGCTACCGCAGGAGCAGAATCTCCCGCGAGAAGAGCATCGTGCTGGAGGCGGAGCTGGAACTGCGTCCGGGAAGGACGGAAGAGATCAGGGCCAGGATGGACGAACTGAAAGAACAGCGGACGAAGAAGCAGCCTCTGGAATACGCCAGCGCGGGGAGCACTTTTCAGCGTCCCCAAGGATATTTTGCCGGAAAACTGATAGAAGACGCGGGACTGAGGGGCTTTCGCGTCGGGGATGCGCAAGTCTCTGAGAAACACTGCGGCTTTGTCATCAACCGCGGGGATGCCACGGCGTCTGAGATTGCGGAGCTGATCCGGCAGGTGCAGGATCGGGTGTACGAGACTTCCGGTGTCCGTCTTCAGACCGAAGTGAAATTTCTGGGATTTGGGGAGGAACGGGTATGAGACTGGTAATTGTGACCGGCATGTCCGGCGCGGGCAAGGCGACGGCGCTGAAGATTCTGGAAGACGCGGGATATTTCTGCGTGGATAATCTTCCGGTTCCTTTTGTGGACAAGTTTGCGGAACTGACCGCGTCGGGCAACAGCGAGATTACAAAGGTGGCGGTCGGCCTGGACATTCGCAGCGGAAAGGCGCTCGGACAGATGGAGCAGATTCTGGAACACATGGTCGTACAGGGTATTCCCTATGAGATTCTCTTTCTGGACGCGGGCAATGAGATTCTGGTGAAGCGTTACAAGGAGACCAGGCGGATGCACCCCCTTGCCGAGTCCGGAAGGATTGAGCAGGGGATCATTCTGGAGCGGGAGCGGCTTGTTTTTCTGAAGAAACACGCAGATTATATTATTGATACCAGCCAGCTTCTCGTGCGGGAACTGAAGCAGGAGCTGGACAAAATCTTCGTTCAGAACCGGGAGTTCAAGAACCTGATGATCACGGTTCTGTCCTTCGGCTTCAAGTACGGGATTCCCAGCGACGCGGATCTGGTGTTTGACGTGCGTTTCCTTCCCAATCCCTACTACTATGAGGAGCTTCGGCGTCTGACCGGCAATGATCCGCAGATTCAGAATTTCGTCATGAGCTTTGATATGGCGCACGTATTTCTGGACAAGCTGGACGATATGGTCCGTTTTCTGGTCCCCAACTATGTTCTGGAAGGCAAAAACCAACTGGTCATCGCCATCGGCTGCACGGGCGGCAAACACCGGTCCGTCACGCTGGCCAACAAACTGTATGAGCGTCTGCAGAATCAGAACGATTACGGCGTCAAGCTGGACCACCGCGACATCGGCAAGGACGCTGCCCGCGGCAAATAACGGCAGGGAGGACGGGGTCATGTCATTTTCCTCAGATATCAAGGAAGAACTTTCCCGCCCGGCGTCTGCGGGCCGTCACTGCAGACTGGCAGAAACTGCTGCTGTTTTAAGCCTCTGCGGAAAGATTATCATTACAGAAAATAACCGCTACTGCGTAAAAATACAGACGGAAAATCTTCCAGTTGCAAGAAAGTACTTTACATTATTGAGAAAAGCATTTAATATTAGAGCGGAGGTGGCTGTCCGAAAGAGCCGTGAGGCGCGTTTCTATTCGGTCGTGGTACGCAGGGACCGGGAAGCCAGAAGGCTGCTGAGTGAAACGCATCTGCTCGACGCGGACGGAAACATTCAAGAGTGCATGTCGCCGATACATAACCGGCTGTTGAAGCAGAACTGCTGCAGACGTGCTTTTATCAGAGGTGCATTTCTCGCAGCGGGATCCGTGAGCGATCCGGAGAAATCCTATCATTTTGAGATTGTGTGTTCTTCGGATGAAAAAGCCCGGCAGCTTCAGGTGCTTCTGGGACAGTACGGGATTGATGCGAGGATCGTGCTGAGAAAGAGGCACCATGTGGTCTATGTAAAAGAGGGTTCACAGATCGTGGAGCTTCTGGGGCTTATGGGGGCTCATGTATCGCTGATGCAGCTCGAGAATGTACGGATTGTGAAAGAGGTGCGCAACACGGTGAACCGGAAGGTAAACTGTGAGACCGCGAATCTGAACAAGACGGTTGCCGCCGCGGTCCGTCAGGCGGAAGATATTCGTTATATCGAGGCCCGCAAAGGACTGCACGAACTTTCCGGGAGTCTGGAGGAGATTGCCAGACTGAGGCTTGAACATCCGGATGCAAGCCTGAAGGAACTGGGAGACATGCTGTCTCCCCCGGTCGGGAAATCCGGAGTGAATCATCGTCTGCGTAAGCTGAGTCTTATTGCAGAACAATTGCGTAAGGGCGAGGAGGAGTAAAATGATCAAAAAACCAATCACGATTCAGATCGCTGATGGACTGGAAGCCAGACCGACAGCAGTATTGGTCCAGGTGGCAAGTCAGTATGACAGCAGGATATACGTGGAGATCGGTGACAAGAAGGTCAATGCGAAAAGTATCATGGGTATGATGACGCTTGGCCTGTCTGCGGGAGAATCGGTTCTGGTGTCCGCAGAGGGAAGCGACGAAGTGGATGCGATTGAGAATATCGAAAAATATCTGAGCAGTAATAACCAGCAGGAGCAGTAAGAGTAAGCAGGATGATATGATAGATGATCGAAGACCCCGCAGTTTGCCGCGGGGTCTTCAAGTTTGTACATTGAAGGAAAGGGGGCAGGGATGGAGATATACGGAGGATTTGCACAAGTCTACGACTTGTTTATGGAGGACGTGCCGTACGCCCAGTGGAGTCTGTGGATCCGGGAACTGCTGGAGGAATACGGGGTCCGGGACGGCCTGGTTTTGGATCTGGGATGCGGGACCGGCCGGATGACGGAGCTGCTCGCGCAGGCGGGGTACGACATGATCGGTATCGACCGGTCGGAAGAGATGCTGGAGGTAGCCGTACAGAGGAGAGAGGCATCCGGACACGACATTCTTTATCTGTGTCAGGATATGAGAGAATTTGAGCTGTACGGCACGGTGCGCGCCATTGTCAGCGTCTGCGACTCCATGAACTATCTGCTGGAGGAAGCGGATTTTCTGAACGTACTGACGGCGGCCGCGCGGAATTATCTGGATTACGGCGGGCTGTTCGTCTTCGATCTCAATACCGAGTACAAGTACCGGGAGCTGCTGGGGGAGCAGACGATTGCGGAGAACCGGGAAGAAGGGAGTTTTATCTGGGAAAACAGCTACGATGAAGAAGAAATGATCAACGAATACGATCTGACCCTTTTCATCCGCGAAGATTCGGGGTATTATAGAAAATATGAGGAGTGCCATTACCAGCGGGCCTATACGATCGACACGGTGCAGAGGCTTGTGGAGCAGTCCGGACTTGAGCTTCTGCGGATCTGCGACGCGTACACGAAGGAGCCCGCGGGGGAGAATTCCGAGAGAGTCTGCGTGGTATGCAGGAGAAGACCGAAATAGAGTTGTAAACAGGGAAAGGAAAGACATTTTGAGAGACTATATTGTAAGGGCTACGGCTGCCGAGGGGCAAATCCGCGCGTTTGCCATGACTTCGAGGGAGATCGTGGAGACGGCCCGGAGCAGGCACGATACAAGCCCGGTAGTGACGGCGGCGCTGGGACGGCTTCTGACGGCGGGAGCCATGATGGGCATCATGATGAAAGGAGAAAAGGATCTGCTGACCCTTCAGATCCGGTGCAGCGGGCCTGTGAAAGGGCTGACGGTGACGGCGGATTCCAGAGGACATGTGAAAGGGTTTGCCGAGGAGCCGCAGGTAATGCTGCCTCCGGACGCCAGAGGCAAGCTGAATGTGGGGGGAGCGCTGGATCTGGGCGTATTGAGCGTCATTCGGGATCTGGGCCTGAAAGAACCCTACGTAGGACAGACGGAGCTGAAGACCGGGGAGATCGCGGACGATCTGACCTGGTATTTTGCCAGTTCCGAGCAGACGCCTTCCTCCGTAGGGCTGGGAGTGCTGATGAACCGGGACAATACGGTGAAGCAGGCGGGCGGATTCATTATTCAGCTTCTGCCTTTTGCTTCGGAGAAGGTGGTCGGCCGGCTGGAGAAAAAGCTGACGGCGATGGAGTCCGTCACGGACTATCTGGACCGGGGGTATACGCCGGAGCGCCTTCTGGAAGAACTGATCGGGGAATTTCAGGTGGAGTTTCTGGAGGAGACGGAGGCTTCCTTCACCTGCAACTGCTGCAAAGAGCGGGTGGAGAAAGTGATCGCCGGTATCGGCAGAAAGGATCTGAACGAGATGGTGCAGGAGGGGAAGCCGGTTGAAATCCGCTGTCATTTCTGCAACCAGGCGTACGAATTTACGACAGAAGATTTAAAAAGAATCATCAGAAACGGCCGCCGGTGAGAGAACGGCGGCTATGAAAGAAGCGGAACGAAGGAGTAAAAGTATGCGGTATGGATTTGTGAAAACGGCGGCGCTGGCGCCGAAGATCAGGGTGGCGGACACGGAGTATAATGCGCAGGAAATTATCCGGCTGATGAAGGAAGCCTGGGGGCACGGAGCCCGGATTCTGGTATTTCCGGAGCTTTGCATCAGCGGATATACGTGCGGGGAACTGTTCCTGCAGGAACTTTTGCTGAAGCGGTCGCGGGAAGCGCTTCTGCGGATTGTGGAGGCGAGCGAGGGGATGGACGGGCTGTTCTTTGTGGGCCTTCCTCTGGAAGTCAGAGGAAAACTTTATAACACGGCGGCGGGCTTTTCGGACGGAAAGCTGCTCGGGCTGGTGCCTAAGACCTGCATTCCCAATTATGGTGAATTTTACGAAGCGCGTCATTTTGCGGAAGCGCCGGAAGAATATACCTTCCTGGAGTGGGAAGGCCGCCGGGTGCCGTTCGGGACGGATATTCTTTTCTCGTGCCGGGACATGCCCGGCCTTCTGACGGCGGCCGAGATCTGCGAGGATGTCTGGGCGCCGGATCCGCCCAGTGTCCGCCATGCGCTTCACGGAGCGGCCGTGATCGTGAATCTGTCCGCCAGCGACGAGATTACAGGAAAGGAAGCCTACCGACGGGATCTTCTTCGCATCCAGTCGGGAAAGCTGGTATGCGGTTATATCTATGCAGGCGCCGGAGAAGGGGAATCTTCTACCGATCTTGTGTTCGGCGGTCATCACCTGATCTGCGAGAACGGAACGATCCTCGGGGAATCCCGCCGGTTCCGGAATGAGACCATCTACGGAGAACTGGACATTGAGAGACTGATTGGGGAGCGCAGGCGACTCTCGACGTTCCGGGTGTCGGCGGATGCGCCGGATTATGCCCTCGTGCCGTATTCCATGAAGCCGTGGGACGCGCCTCTCGAGCGGCAGATCGATAAGGCTCCTTTTGTTCCGGGAGAGAAAGAAGAGAGGGAGAAGCGCTGCGAAGAGATTCTCACGATTCAGGCCATGGGTTTGAAGAAGCGCCTGGAGCATACCGGATGCCAGAGCGTGGTCGTCGGAATTTCCGGCGGGCTGGATTCCACCCTGGCGCTTCTGGTGACGGCCAGGGCCGCAGATCTTCTCGGGCTTGAAAGAAGCTGCATCAGAGCCGTGACGATGCCCTGCTTCGGCACTACAGACCGAACCTACAGCAACGCCTGCGAGCTGACCCGCAGACTGGGCGCCGAGCTTCTCGAGGTGGATATCAGAGAAGCGGTGACGGTTCATTTCCGGGACATCGGCCAGGATCAGGGCCGGCATGACGTGACTTATGAAAATTCACAGGCCAGAGAACGCACGCAGGTGCTGATGGACCTTGCCAATCAGACCGGGGGCATGGTGGTGGGAACCGGCGATATGTCGGAGCTGGCGCTTGGCTGGGCCACCTACAACGGAGATCACATGTCCATGTACGGCGTGAATGCATCCGTGCCAAAGACGCTGGTCCGGCATCTGGTCCGGTATTACGCGGATACCTGCGGGGACGGAAAGCTGTCCGCAGTGCTCCTCGATATTCTGGACACACCGGTGAGTCCGGAGCTCCTTCCGCCCAGAGACGGAGTGATCGCCCAGAAGACGGAAGACCTGGTCGGTCCTTATGAGCTTCATGATTTCTATCTGTATTATATGCTTCGGTTCGGCTTTGCTCCGGACAAAATCTACTGGCTGGCCAGACAGGCTTTCGGCGGGGAGTATGAAGACGACGTGATCTTAAAATGGCTGAAAACGTTCTGCCGGCGGTTTTTCTCTCAGCAGTTCAAGCGTTCCTGCCTGCCGGACGGACCGAAAGTCGGATCGGTAGCCGTATCTCCAAGAGGAGATCTGCGGATGCCGAGCGACGCCAGCGCCGCTCTGTGGCTGAAATGCCTGGAGGAACTTGTATAGAGCAGGGACAAACAGGGTAAAATAAGGAATTAAAGCGGGCCTCATTCATATATTATAGAAATAATAATCGAAATGAGGCCTTTTTATGCCGGAAAATGAATTTGAAAATACACCCCGTCTTCCAGCGGAGGAAGGCCGGCTGCAGGTGCGTCTGCTGGAAGGGCAGAGCATGAAGCCGGTTGCCGGGGCACGGGTGGAAATCTCCTATGAAGGAGATCCGGACAGCGAGATCAGACAGTATACGACAGACGAATCGGGAATGACGCAGATCATCTTCCTTCCCGCCCCGCCGGAAGTGTACAGTACGCAGTATTCGGAGGAACAGCCTTACGCGGAATACACTGTCCGCGCCAGCCGGGAAGGCTATGAGGACGTGGAGGTGGCAGGTACGGAGATTCTTCCGGACGTGCTGGCGATTCAGGAGATCCATATGCCGGCGGCAGTGCCGGAAGAAGAGTTTGAACGGATCGTCATCGGACCGCATACGCTGTTCGGCACATTCCCGCCCAAGATTGCGGAGGAGGAGATCAAGCCGACCTCGGAGACGGGCGAGATAGTTTTAAGCCGGGTGGTGATTCCGGAATACGTGATCGTGCACGACGGCGTGCCCACGGATTCCAGCGCCGGAAATTACTGGGTGCGGTTCAAGGATTACATCAAGAACGTGGCTTCGAGTGAAATCTATGCCACCTGGACGGATGCGGCCATCCGCGCCAATGTACTGGCAATCATGTCCTTTGTGCTGAACCGGGTCTACACGGAATGGTATCGGAACAAGGGGTATGATTTTACGATCACAACCTCCACGGCCTTTGATCAGAAATGGATCTACGGGAGAAACATCTTCCAGACCATTTCTGACGTGGTGGATGAGATGTACGGCAATTATCTGTCCAGACCGAACGTGAAACAGCCGATCCTGACGCAGTACTGCGACGGAAGGCGGGTTACGTGTCCTAACTGGATGAGCCAGTGGGGAGCGCAGGAACTGGGGGAACGCGGATATTCGGCAATTGAGATTCTCCGCTACTATTACGGGGAGAGCATCTACATCAATACGGCGGTCGAGATCTCCGGCGTTCCTTCGTCGTGGCCGGGCTATGAGCTGTCGGAGGGAGCCACAGGCGCGAAGGTACGGCAGATGCAGGAAGAGCTGAACGTGATCGCCGGCGCATATCCGGCGCTTCCGAGAATCGTCGCAGACGGCATCTACGGTCCGGCGACAAGGGCGGCCGTGGAGAAATTCCAGTCCGTTTTCGGGCTCCCTGTCACGGGGACGGTCGACTACCGGACCTGGTATAAAATATCGGAACTCTACGTGGGCGTATCCAGAATTGCGGAGTTAAATTAAGTGAAATAAAGTCTTTTCTTTTTGCGGTTTATTGGTTATAATGTAACGTATGGAAAATGTGTCCTCATTTTCCATACGTTGACAGAAATGCGGGGTATTTTGGAAATACTGAGAGAAACGGCAGACGCCGCACGCATCCGCCGGAGGCTCTGAGGAAGCGGTGACGGAATCGGCGTTTCCCTGGAAAACCATTTGAGAATGAAACGATGTGCATATTTTTAAATAGACGGAAGGAACGAAAGGAGAACATATCATGGCAGGAATTGATGTTGGAATTGATCTGGGTACCGCCAGTATTCTTGTATATATTAAGGGCAAAGGCGTAGTGCTGAAGGAGCCGTCCGTGGTGGCTTTTGACAGAGACACAAGCAAGATCAAGGCGATCGGCGAGGAGGCCAGACTGATGCTGGGCCGTACGCCGGGCAACATTGTTGCGGTGCGTCCGCTCCGCCAGGGTGTGATCTCCGATTATACGGTGACTGAGAAGATGCTGAATTTCTTTATCCGCAAGGCGATCGGCAAGAAGACGTTCCGCAAGCCGAGGATCGCGGTCTGCGTGCCCAGCGGCGTCACGGAAGTGGAGAAAAAGGCAGTGGAGGACGCCACCTATCAGGCCGGCGCAAGGGAAGTCTATATTATTGAAGAACCGATCGCGGCGGCGATCGGCGCGGGGATCGATATTTCCAGACCCTGCGGCAATATGATCGTGGATATCGGAGGAGGAACCACGGACATTGCGGTCATCTCTCTGAGCGGCACGGTGGTCAGTACGTCCGTCAAGATTGCGGGAGATGATTTTGACGAGGCGATTGTCCGTTTCATGCGCAAGAAGCATAATCTTCTGATCGGTGAGAGAACCGCGGAGGATATCAAGATCAAAGTGGGAAGCTGTTACCCGCGGGCGGAGGTGGACAGCATTGACGTCAGGGGCCGCAATCTGGTGACCGGTCTTCCCAAAACGGTGACGGTGACCTCCGAGGAGACCGAGGAGGCGCTCAGAGAATCCACGGCGCAGATTGTGGAAGCGGTGCACAGCGTTTTGGAGCGCACGCCGCCGGAGCTGACGGCGGATATTGCGGACCGGGGAATCGTGCTCACCGGAGGAGGCGCTCTTCTGCGGGGACTGGAGGAGCTTCTGGAATCCAAGACCGGCATCAACACGATGACGGCGGAGGATCCCATGAAATGCGTGGCCATTGGAACGGGAAAATATGTGGAGGCGCTGTCCGGGAATTACTATGACGCGGAGAGCAGAAAATAATGCAGGACAGGCTGCTGCGGAACTTTTTGCAGCAGCCTTTTGTCGCATCGCGGGATAAAAAAGCATTCCGGACAGGAGGTGGCGCATGGAGATACGCAGGGGATATGTGGAGCACATTGTATTCCGGAATGCCGATAACGGATACTCGGTCTTTCAGCTGATATCCGGGGAGGAGGAACTGACCTGCGTGGGCACGTTTCCGGTGCTTGCGGAGGGCGAACTGATCGAGGTTCAGGGAACGATGAAGGAGCATCCCCTGTACGGCGAGCAGATGAAGGTGGAGCAGATGAAAGCGCTGCCGCCGGAAGACGAAGCGGCTATGGAGCGGTATCTTGGAAGCGGTGCCGTCAAAGGGGTTGGAGCTGCGCTGGCGGCCCGCATCGTGCGGAGATTCCGGGGAGATACTTTCCGTATCATGGAAGAGGAACCGGAACGGCTGTCGGAAGTGAAGGGAATCAGCGAGCGGAAAGCGCGGGAGATCGCGGAGCAGATGGAGGAGAAGAGAGAGCTCCGTCAGGTCATGATGTTTCTGACCGGATACGGCATCTCCGCGCCGCTGGCGGCAAAGATCTACCGGCAGTACGGGCAGAGGACCTGTCAGGTCGTTCAGGAGAATCCGTATCGGCTGTCGGAGGACATCTCCGGTGTGGGTTTCAAGACGGCGGATGAGATTGCGGAGCGGATCGGCATCCGTACCGATTCGGATTACCGCATCCGCAGCGGGCTTCTGTACGTGCTGCAGCAGGCGGCCATGGAAGGGCATACCTGTCTGCCGAAAGAGCAGCTTCTTTCGCGCACCGCTCAGCTTCTGCGGCTGGACGATTCCGGTCCGGAAGCGCAGATGATGAATTTGTGCATGGACCGTAAGCTGGTCATCCGGGACAGTGCGGAGGGGACAATGGTATTCTACGCGCGCAACTACTATATGGAACTTCATATGGCAAGGATGCTTCATGATCTGAAGCTGAGCTGTGAGACGGAGGAGGAGCAGATCCTGCGGAAGCTCCGAAAAGTGGAGGGGGAACTCTGCATAGAACTGGACAGGATGCAGCGCAAAGCGGTGGTTGAGGCCGTCAGAAACGGGCTTCTGATTCTCACCGGCGGCCCCGGAACCGGGAAGACGACGACGATCAACGCGATCATCCGCTATTTTGAGACGGAGGATATGGAGATCCTCCTGGCGGCGCCGACGGGCCGCGCGGCCAAACGGATGACGGAGACGACCGGATATGAGGCGCTGACGATCCACCGGCTTCTGGAGCTGTCCGGCAAACCGTCGGAGGAGCGGGAACAGGCTTTCTTTGAGCGCAACGAGGAGAATCCGCTGGAAGCGGATCTGATTATCATCGACGAAATGTCCATGGTGGATCTCTATCTGATGCATGCGCTGCTTCAGGCCGTCAGCGTGGGGACGCGCCTGATTCTCGCGGGGGACATCCATCAGCTTCCGAGCGTTGGGCCGGGATGCGTGCTGAAGCATATGATTCTCTCGGAGGCGTATCCGGTCGTCATGCTGGAGAAGATCTTCCGGCAGGCGGGGCAGAGCGATATCATTGTGAACGCACATAGAATCAACCGCGGGGAACCGGTGACGCTGGACAACAGGAGCAGGGACTTTTTCTTTTTGAGAAGGCAGGATCCCAATCTCATCCTGCGGGTGGTGCTGGCTCTTGTGATGGAGAAGCTTCCGCGCTATGTGAATGCCAGACCGTTCGACATTCAGGTGCTGACGCCTATGCGCAAAGGGATCCTGGGGGTGGAACGGCTGAACGAGATGCTGCAGAAGTATCTGAACCCGCCCGCGCCGGGCAAGGCCGAGAAAGAGACCGGCCGCGGATTGTTCCGGGAAGGCGACAAGGTGATGCAGATCAAGAACAATTACCAGACGGAATGGGAGGCGAAGAACCGTTACGGCATGGCCGTGGACCACGGAACGGGGGTCTTTAACGGGGATATGGGTGTGATCCGCACAATCGACGCCATGGCGGAGACCATGGAAGTGCTTTTTGACGATTACCGGACGGTGACCTACAGTTTCTCCCAACTGGATGAACTGGAGCTGTCCTACGCGGTGACGATACATAAATCTCAGGGGAGCGAATATCCGGCAGTGGTGATTCCTCTTCTGACCGGCCCGAAGATGCTTCTGAACCGCAATCTGCTCTATACAGCCGTGACCCGCGCCAGATCCTGCGTGACGCTGGTGGGGAGCGAGCAGACGTTCGAGATGATGATAGAAAATACCTGCGAACAGGCCCGCTACAGCGGGTTCCTCGACCGGATTCGGGAGGTGGAGACGTATGAATCGGAAGAGAATCATTAAATGGAGACCGGATGCAGCGGGACTTTTCTATCCGCGCAGATGCCCGGTCTGTCAGGAAGCGGTGGAGGACAGAGGCGAACGGGTTTGTCTGATCTGCCGCACAAGACTTCCGTATACAGGAGCGCATTTCTGCCACAAATGCGGGAAGCCTCTCGTCCTGGAGGAAGAGGAATACTGCCGGGACTGCCTCGGAAGGAAGCACCGGTTTGAGAAGGGAAGGGCGCCGTTTGTCTACGATTCGGTCATGCAGAGGTCGATTGCCGCTTACAAATACGGCGGCAGGAGAGAATATGCCGCGTTTTATGCGGAAGAGATTCTGAACCGCTGTGCGAAAGACATGGCCGGCTGGCGCGCGCAGGCGTTTGTCCCCATACCGCTCCATCCTTCCAGACGGAGGAAGCGGGGCTTTAATCAGGCGGAGCTTCTGGCGAAGGAGCTGTCAGGACGGAGCGGAATCCCCGCGGATGCAGGGCTTTTGATGCGCGTTAAGAAGACGCGCGCGCAGAAGGAATTGAACGACCAGGAACGGCTGACGAATCTGAAAGACGCCTTTTCCGTTCGGAAAAGAAAAGTCCCTTATCAAAATATCATACTGGTAGACGATATTTATACGACGGGCAGTACGATGGACGCCGCGGCGAAAGTGCTGAAGGAAAACGGTGCGAAAAACATATATTTTGTGTGTATCTGCGTGGGAAACGGCAATTGATTTTTCCAGGCGACAGCTTTCTGGTTGAATTTCCAGGCATTTGTGTTATACTATGGAGTGTATGAGGTGGAGACTGCGTATATGATTAATGAAGAAAAAGTGATCCTGATGACCAGGGCTTCTCTCTATGAAGAAAAAAAGGGAAAAGAAAAATTAAAGATATCCAGATATTTTCGGCATGACTACATCAGTCTGCAGATTCTCTGCGGCTGGTTCTTCATGACGGTAAGTTTTGCGCTCTGCGTTGTCCTGTGGGGCGCATGTCATATGGAATATTTACTGGACAATCTTCATAAAATGGATTTGGAAAATTTTGGCAGGACCATAATTCTGTATTATGTTTCTGCGGCTGCGGTCTATCTCTGTGTCCTGTACGGTGTCTGCTCCTGGCGGTATCATGCGGCGAAAAAAAGCGTCGGTTCCTATACGCAGACACTCAGGAAACTATCAGAAATCTATGCACAGGAAAGAAGACATGTGGCGCCGGACGCCGTGACGGAGGAAAAGAGACATGACGAGCTTACTTGAGATAAAACAGTATCTGAAGATATTTTATTCCAGATATGATATCTATCTGATACCTGCCATAAAGTTTCTGCTGGCTTTTTTTGCCTTTTTGTTCATGAACGGACAGATCGGGTTTATGGAGAAAGTGTCCAGTCCGGCGATTTCTCTGCTGCTTGCGCTGCTCTGCTCTTTTCTGCCGGTGAACATGACGGCCGTTTTCGGAGGACTTCTGCTGTGCGCGCATGCGTTCGCTCTGTCCCTGGAGACGTTTGCCGTGACGGTGGGGATTCTGTTCATCATGTACGCCGTGTATTTCCGGGTGGCTCCGGGGCAGGGCTATGTGCTGGTGCTCACGCCGCTGGCGTTTTTTTTGAAAATCCCACATGTGCTGCCGCTCGTTCTGGGACTGACGGGCGGACCGGTCTGCGCGGTTCCGCTGGCATGCGGAACGGTCTGCTATTATCTGATGTATTATATGAAGAACAACGAGAAGATGCTGAGCAGTTCCGAGACGGAGAAAATGGCCGAAAGGCTTCTGTATCTGGTGGAAAATGTATTGAATAACCGTAACATGCTGCTGACGATCCTTGTATTCGCGGTCACGCTGATGATCGTCTATCTGATCCGCAGGATGAGCGTGGATTACTCCTGGTATGTGGCTATCTGCGCCGGGGCGGTGAGCAATGTGGTGCTCTTCCTGATCGGCGGCCTGGTCATGAAAGCCAGCGTGTCGATTGGTTTTGTCGTGCTGGGAACGCTGGTGGGCGTGCTGGTGGCACTGATCGTGGAATTTTTTGCGCTGAGCGTGGACTATTCCAGAACCGAATATACGCAGTTTGAAGACGATGAATATTATTATTATGTGAAGGCGGTGCCGAAAATGTCGATTGCGGTATCGGAAAAGAAAGTCAAGAGGATTAATTCCAGAAGAAGATCTACGAGACGGAGACGCTAGAAGGCCTGGAATCATGTGAAGAGAGGATGTTGGGAAATGAGTCTTGAACAGCTGAATCGGTATATTTCGTGGGATGCGCTGAACATCACGAAAACTGACGTGGCGGAGATCATCATTCTTGCCTTTATTATCTACCAGATTATGAACTGGATCAAGTCTACCCGCGCGTGGAACCTGCTGAAGGGTTTCGCGGTGGTGCTTGCGCTTCTGGCGGTGGCGGCATTCTTCCACATGAATACGATTCTCTGGATTGCCGAGAACTTTTTCAGTCTGGGAATTACCGCGGTAATCATTGTGTTTCAGCCGGAGCTGCGGCGCGCTCTGGAACAGTTGGGCGAGAAGAACCTTTTAACATCTATCGTGCCCTTTGAGGGTTCCAGGAAGGAGGCGGAGGGTCTGGCCGACCGGACGATTCAGGAACTGATCAGGGCGTGCTTTGAAATGGGCAGAGCCAGAACCGGCGCGCTGATCGTGATTGAACAGGGAGTCAGTCTGCAGGAGTATGAGCGAACCGGTATCTCCATCGATTCTCTGGTTTCCAGCCAGTTGATTCTGAATATCTTTGAGAAAAATACGCCGCTGCACGACGGGGCGATGATTCTGTCCGGGAACCGGATCCGCTCCGCCACCTGTTATCTGCCGCTGTCCGACAATATGAATTTGAGTAAGGCTCTGGGGACGAGACACCGGGCGGCGGTAGGCATCAGCGAAGTGAGCGATTCGCTGACGGTTGTCGTGTCGGAGGAGACCGGGTCGGTCTCCGTGGCGAAGAACGGACGCCTGCTCAGGAATCTGAATCAGGAGCAGTTGAAGGAGCAGCTCCAGAAGCTGCAGCCGAAGACGGAGGACGGCAGGAAAATTAAATTATGGAAAGGTCGGAGTAAGAATGAAGACAAAACTGTTTGACAATCTGCTTTTGAAGATCCTTTCCGTAGTGGCGGCAGTTTTCCTGTGGCTGATCGTGGTCAATATCGGCGATGCGGTGAGTAGCAAGCCGATCAGAAACGTAAAGGTTACAATGGTGAATATGGAAGCGCTGACTTCCCAGGGACAGATGTGCCGGGTCGCCGACGGGACGGACGTGGTGGATCTGACCGTCTATGCGAGGCGGAGCGTGCTGAATGGTCTGAAAGCGTCGGACTTTGTAGTGACCGCGGATATGCAGAAGGATCTCCAGTACGGCAGTATGGTGAAGATCGAAGTGGCGTATGTGGGAGACTCCGTCATCGAGAAGGTGGAACAGAACCGGGAGAATGTACTCGTCAGCATCGAGGAGTCGGTGACGGAGCAGTTCAAGGTGGCGGTGAAGCTTGACGGGAAGCCGGAAGACGGGCTGGTGGCCGGTTCCGTGATTCCCGAGCAGACGCTGGTGGAGATCACCGGCCCCGTATCCGTGGTGGAGCGTATCAAGACGGTCCAGGTGGCCGTCAATATCACAGGAATCACCGGGACTGTTGTGCGGCCCGGAAAACTGAAGCTGTACGACAGCGGCGGTTCGGAGATCAACGGGACGTACCTCGACTATTACGGAAAGGATACGGACTTTAACGTAACCGTCACAACGCTGAACAAGAAGGAAGTGGGGATCAGCTTCGATGTGAGCCAGGCGGCGCCGGACGGATACGGTCTCAGCGCGTTCGCCTATAAACCGGAGACGGTGACCATCGCGGGCACCGGCGCCCAGATTCGCTCCATTTACAATCTCAATATTCCGCCGGAGGCCCTGAATCCGGACCGCCTGACGGGAAGCGTGGAGCAGACGGTGGATATCAGCCGCTATCTGGACGAGGGAATCGTGATTCCGGACGAGGATGAGCGGGAGATTGTGGTCACGATGGAGATCACGGAGCATGCGTCCAGAAGTTATCTGTTTACCGGCGACCGGATCCAGTATCAGAATCTGCCGGCGGGTCTGGAAGTGGATCTGGCGGAAGCGGGAGTGCTGGACGTGACCGTCAGCGGACTGGAATCCGAACTGGAGAGCGTGACGGCCGACAGTGTGAGCGCGAGCGTGGATCTTTTGGAATGCAGAAGACCGGGGACGTACACGCTGCCGGTGACCGTAACGGTACCGGAGCATCTGAAAGCGCCGGCAGGTCTGGAATATACGGTGACGCTGGTCCGGGAGACGGCGGAACATTAGAATGATGTGAAAGGATTAGAGGGGCTGCAGCAGGGGAGAGGCTCCGACACAGAGGTCGGGGCCTGCCCTGCGGCAGCCCTGTATAACAGGAGTGATTTATGCGAAAAAGATATCTGTTGGTCTGGTTTGGCTTCTGTGTATTGCTGATGCTCGCCGGGATTCTTATTCCGGTGAAGCAGCGCCGTTCTCAGGGGATCGGGGGCGCGAATCAGGCCAATATTCGTACGAAGACCGAGGAACTGACGGCGGACGACGTTCTGGAATTTGTCCTGAAGCCTTCCACCGATACGGCAGAGCAGATCGGTTTTTTCTTTACCCCGAACGGACATGCCTATGAGGAGGAGCAGCTTCTGATTCAGGCGTTCGACGGCCGGACGGTGATCGCGGAGAGGGCGTACGGCCTGAAAGAACTTTCGGAAGACCGCTTCCTGTTCGTTCCGCTTTCCTTTGAGCGGCTGGAACGAATACCGGAGACGATCACGGTGAGAATGCAGACCGACGCATCTTCGCAGGGACCGTCCGTGTGGCTGAACGAGTCGGCGTCCGCGCCGGGCGAGGCGTATCTGAACGGCAGACTGCTTCCGAACAATCTGATCTATAATCTGATCGATATCGTGTGGGTGCACCGTTACCGTGAGCCGGTGTTTGCGGGCCTGATTCTGATGCTTTTCGGAGTCGGGATCTACGGGGCCGGCGGTTTTGTGAAAGACCGTTCCGGAAAATCGGGAAGAAAGACGGGACGGAAGAGGGAGCCGCTGCTTGTGCCTCCTTCGAGGCGGGAGCTGGGCGCTCTGGCGGCGGCGCTTGTCGTTACGGCGCTGACGTTCTATTATCTGTATGATACGCAGATTCGGATCGCGCAGAATACGACGGAGAAGGAGACGGTTTTTGCGCCGGACGGAGGCCTGCTTGCGGTCAGCGAAGAACATCAGGTTCTGGTGCAGGATGTGAAGCCGGGGCAGGACAAGCTGACCGGGCTGGGAGTGCGCTTCCAGTTGGAAGACGGAGTCCGGCTGACGGAGGGGAGCATGCAGGCGTCGGTGACGGATCTGACGCTCGGCCGGGTATTGTGCGAGACCGTGATCGGGGCGGAGCAGTTCATTTCCGGGGAATATGCGGGGCTTTTGTTCGAGGAGTCGCAGGAAGGCGTGTCGGACCACGAATACCGGATCCGGCTTGTCTTTTCCCGGGAGCTGTGGGACAGCGGACTTTCGGTTATGACCAGCGAAGAAGGGCTGTGCGTGAACGCATATCTCTACTTTCAGATTTTCCTGAAACGCTTCTTTTTCTTCCTGTTTCTGGGCGTGGAGGCGTTCGTCTGCCTGTTCTGGTATCTGACGTTTGTGAAGAGGGCGCGTCTGGAGAACGTGCTCTTTGTGACGCTTCTGTTCTGCGGCCTCGTCTACAATGTGATGCTGACGCCGCAGATGGTGCCGGATGAAGCCAAGCACATTGATATGGCGTACCGCTACAGCAACGACCTTCTGGGATTTGAGGGACTGGAGGATACCCGCTGCCTGATGCGGGCGGAAGACGCGGCGACGGAGTTTACCTCCTCCGCGTCGATTGGCAATTATCGGAAGATTTACTACGGACTGTTTTCCAGAGTGAAGGACGACCGGATGGTGGAAGCCACGATCAACAGCAACCTGGAAGGAAGCCTGCTGCTCTATGCGCCGTCCGTTCTCGGAATCAGCCTGGCCAGGATTCTGGGCTGGGGGACCGTGCCCATGCTTCTGTTTGCGCGTTACCTGAATCTCTGCATCTTCGCGCTGCTTGCGAGAGCGGGAATGAAGCGGCTTCCCTTCGGCAGAATGACGCTGTTCGTGCTGGCGCTGCTGCCGGTGAATGTGCAGCAGTGCACTTCCTTTTCCCATGATGCCATGGTGCATGGACTGCTGTTTTTCTACTGCTGCCTCTGTCTTCAGTCCATCTTCGGGGAGGAGCGGATGAGCGGGCAGCGAATGCTGCTGCTGGAGCTGATGGCCTGTTTTCTGGTGTTCTGCAAGAGCGGAAGCTATCTGCCGCTCTGCCTTCTGCCGGTTCTGATTCCCTGTGCGCGTTACGGGGGCAGAAGACAGAAATATGCGGCGACCGGGGCGCTCCTGTCCATTCCGGCCCTGGCCTTTCTGATGAAACATATGCAGATGGTGACGGGGATTGTGCGGACGACGGAGGCGACCAGCGTGGTCAGCACCGGCGGCGGAGCGGAGTACCTGACCGGTTATACGCTCGGATATTTTCTGCGCGATCCGCTGGAACTGGTCTATATGCTGGTGAATACGGTCCTCGATAAAGGAGGATTCTATCTGGAATCCCTGGTGGGCTATAAGCTCGGCTGGGTGGAAATCGAGACGTCCATGATCGTGGTCTTTCTGTTCTGGTTTCTGCTGCTGCTGTCCGTCTGCGACAGCCGGAGCGAGTATGTGCGCATCGGGAGATTCCCGCGCTTCTGGATGTTTCTTCTGTGCGCGGGCAGCACGGGGCTGATTCTTCTGGGAATGCTGCTTCAATGGACGCCCATGGGCCATGTGTCTATCGAGGGCGTTCAGGGACGGTATTTCCTGCCGTTTATGCTGATCCTTCTCACGGCCTGCAGAAATCCGGGTCTTCTCCTGATCCGGCCGGCAGACCGGGGAATCGCGGCCGCGGCGGTGTCCGGTCAGCTTTTGACGCTGGTCTATGTCATCCGGCAGGTAACGATGGTGTAGGCGGGTCGCGGGGGATTGTGTAAGGAAAGGACAGGATAGACGGATGTACAGTGTGGTGATACCGGTTTATGAGGCGAAAAACAGTCTGGAGCGCTGCGTCGGATCCTGGCTCGGACAGACGAAAGGAGATCTGGAACTGATTCTGGTGGACGACGGTTCCGGGGACGGAAGCGGGGAACTGTGCGACGCCCTGGCCGGACAGGATGCCAGAGTGCGGGTGATTCATCAGAAGAACGCCGGCGTATCGGCGGCGAGAAACGCCGGCATGGATGCGGCGCAGGGGACGTATCTGTTTTTTACGGACAGCGACGATTATGTGGAGCCGGATTATCTGGAGAAAATGGACCGGTGCGCAAAGGAGACGGGAGCGGATCTGGTTCTGTGCGGTTTCCATCATCTCTATGACGGAGCGGATATTCTGAAACTGCCCGGGAAGAGCAGGGTCTTCACTCTGCAGGAGGGCAGGGAGGACTTTCTAGCCCTGTATGGGCAGAGTTTTCTGAACATGCCCTGGAACAAGCTGTATCAGAAGGAGCGCGCGGGCAGATTTGATACTTCTCTCAGCCTGGGGGAGGATCTGCTCTTCAATCTGGATTATCTGAGCCGGTGCGAAAGAATCGCCGTGCTGTCGGAACCGCTCTGCCGTTATATTCAGGACATGCAGAAGACGACGCTTTCTTCCGGAAAGCGCAGGGACCGGCTGAAGCTGGCAAGGCGTCTCTGCGAGGAGACGGAAGCGTTTTACGACGCGCACTGGGGAGCGCAGGCCGGCCCGGGCGCGCGGGCGGAACACGGCAGAATCTTTACCCGCTATATGAACGAGATTCTCGACGAGTGCGGAAAGCTTCCGGCGGACAGAAGCCTGTCGGTCGGAGAGAAGCTGCGGACGGTTCGTTCCTTTGCGGACGACGCATGGGTGCGGGAGCGGGGGGCGGAGGCGGTCTGTTCCTCCGCGGATTATAAAGTTCTCCTGTTCTTCCTGCGGCGGCGGATGACGGGGACCGTATATATGCTGTGCGTTGCGCGGCATCTGTTCGTGACGTTTCTACACTGGATTCGCAGAAGGAGGAGTGCGCTGTGGAGCCGCTGATCAGTATTATCGTGCCGGTCTATCAGGTGGAGAAATACCTCGACCGGTGCGTGGAGAGTCTGTTGAGACAGACCTACGGCAATGTGGAGATTCTTCTGGTGGACGACGGTTCGCCGGACGGATGTCCGCAGCGCTGCGACGAATATGCCGAAAAGGATGAGAGAGTGCGGGTGATTCATCAGCAGAACGCCGGCCTGTCCGGGGCCAGGAACAGCGGGATTGACGCGGCGGCGGGGGAATATCTCGCCTTCGTGGATTCGGACGACTATGTGGCGGAGGACTTTATCCGCACGCTGTACGATCTGCTGCGCACGACCGGCAGCGCCATCAGCCAGTGCCGGTTCGCCTATGTGAGAGGAGAGGCACTTGGGCGGGAAGAAGGCGGAGGCTGCGCTGTTTGCGAGGGAGAGGAACTGATGGCAAAGCTCTATGGTCCCGAGGAGGAGGCGACTCCTTTTGTGGTAGCCTGGAACAAGCTTTATAAGAGGGAGCTTTTCGCTCATATCCGCTACCCGCAGGGGCGGATCCATGAGGATGAGGCCACGACCTACCGGCTGTTTCACGAGGGAAAGAAACTGGCGTTCACCGAGCGGGCGCTTTACGGATATTATACGGAAAATGCGGGGAGCATTACGTCGGTGTTTTCCCGCAGGAGGCTGCAGTGGCTGACCGCTCATGAGGAGCGGATCCGTTTTTTTCAGGAAAACGGATACGAGAACCTGCTGGCACAGGCGTATCGCAGGCTTTGCGATGCGTGCATCACTTTTTATTTTCGCTGTACCGACGAAGTGGAGGAGAAAGACCGGCTGAAAAGAGGGCTGTCGAAGCGCCTGAGGGAGTATCTCCGGCAGGGGAGGCCGTGGATACGGAAGCTTCCGCTGCGGACCCGGACGGGGTACGGGATCTTCTGTCTGTGCCCGGCGCTGTACAGGAGACTTTTGAAAGGGGTTCAGGGATCAGCATGAGAGAGAAGATCAGTGTGATTGTACCTGTGTACGGGGTGGAGAAGGTGCTTGGACGATGTGTGGACAGCATCCTTGCGCAGACCTATGACAATCTGGAGATCCTTCTGGTGGACGATGGTTCTCCGGACGGCTGTCCGGCGCTCTGCGACGACTACGCCGGAAGATATGAGAATGTGCGGGTGATTCACAAGAAAAACGGCGGGCTGACCTCTGCCTGGAAGGAGGGGGTGCGTCACGCCCGTGCGGACCTGATCGGTTTCGTGGACAGCGACGACTGGATCGAGCCGGATATGTATGAGAGACTGTGGCGGGAGCTTGACCGGCAGAAGGCGGATATCGCCATGGCAGGCCTCGTCTTCGACTATGAGGATCCCGGCTATCCGCCCCGCAGAGAGACGAACCGCATGGACCGGACGGTCTATGACCGGCAGGAGCTGATGGAACTCTATCCGGTGCTGCTCAACGACGGAGGCTTTATCGGGCGCGGGCTTCAGCCCTCCAGGGTGACGAAACTGTTCCGGAAGAAAGTGGTGGAAGCGAATCTGGAGCTGTGGGACGAGCGGGTCACGGTCGGAGAGGATCTGCAGATGGTGTTTGCCGCGATCCTCGATGCGGAGAAAGTGTGTACGGTACCGGACTATTATCCGTACCATTACTGGTATAACCTCTCGTCCATGACCGGGGGACACGACCCGGCGTATCTGGAGAAGCTCCGTCTCCTGCGCCGGCGCATGGAAGCGATCTCGGACGCCAAAGGCGTCTATGATTTCCGCCCTCAGATACGCAATGATTTTCTGAGCCTTGCCGTAATGGCGGTCAAGAATGAGATATGGAGGAATCACACGGATTCCGTTTTCGGCGTTTTAAAAAATGTCAGGCGTATCTGTACGGACGATTCGGTGCGGGAGGCCCTGCAGAACCATACGATGGACCGCCTCGGCCTTTCCGTAAAATGCTATCTTTTTATGATGAAGCACGGGTGGTATCTGCCCTGCTACGCAGTGACGAAGCTGTTTTTCACCTGGTATTACCGGGGAGGAAAATGAGAGGGTCCGCACCGCAGATTTTACAGGAGTGAGAGAACAGATGGAGAGAAAGCTGATATTTCTGGATATTGACGGAACGATACTGATACCCGGGGAGGGGATCCGCCGGACGGTGAAAGAAGGGCTGCAAAAGGCGAGAGAGCAGGGGCATCAGGTATTTATCTGTACCGGCAGATGCTGCCACATGCTTCCGGAGGAACTTGAGGATGTGACGCTGGACGGAGTCATCGCCAATGCGGGAAGCGATATCTGGATTCATGATACGAATATCTTCCGGACGTCGTTTGATCAGGCGCGTCTGCGGCGCGCTCTTGAAGTGCTGAACGCCCTGGATACGATTTATATACTGGAAGGATACGAGAAAATCTACGTGTCGGAGAGAGGAGCGGCGATCCTGTCGGAGAGCGAGCCGGTGCCGGGGGATAATCCGGAGATCATACGGTGGAAGACGTTCTTTTCCCGCTGGAAAAATACCGGGGATATCCGCGGCTGGGATCCGCAGCGGGCGCCGATTCCCAAGATCTCTTTCATGGTCTTTGACCGGACGGAGGCGGAGCGCGTCTATCATGCGCTGAAAAAGGATTTTTATGTTGCGTTTTTTCCGCCGCGCTCGGAGACGTTTTTTAACGGGGAACTGATTTCCATGACGGCGGACAAAGGGAGCGCGATCCGCAGAACGGCAGGGTATCTGAAGGCGAAGATGCAGGATACGATTGCTTTTGGGGACAGTATGAATGATTATCAGATGATTCAGGAGGCGGCCTGCGGGGTGGTGATGGGCAACGGGGACGAACAGCTCAAAAAGATCGCCGACCGGATCTGTGAGACGGTGGAGGAAGACGGCGTAGTCCGCGAGCTTGCGCGGATGGGCCTGATCCGCTGACGGTGGGCGGTTCAGGTCCCGTATGCGGCAAGGCATTCGTTGACGACGTCGGCATTGACCAGCATGTGATTTTTGAAATCCTCCACCAGATACTGCCGGTCCTCCAGCGTGAGGTATTCGTCCTCGGCCGGCGGTTCGCTGTAGATGGAATACAGATGGTAGCTGCAGAAGGCGTCCGACTGAAAATCATAGGAGATCTCGTCAATCATCCGCGCTTCCTCTTCCTCAAAGACCGCTTCGATGGATTCCGGATAAAAGGCATCCTCTTCCATGCGGGCGATGATCTGCCGGAAGCGCTCGAGATATTCCGGATGCTGCAGCAGCTTAGGTAAAATGTTGTAATGTTCGTAGCTCTGCGTTGCCTGCCAGAAGGTCAGGGACGTCAGTTCCGGAAAGCTGCCGACCCAGTCGAGGTCAAACAGGAAATAACGCCATCTGCCGTCCTGCCAGGGAAGGCCGTTGTCTTTGCAGCGCCATACGCGCAGATTGTTGTCGAGCCAGTCCCCGTTCGCCAGAAGAAGATTGACGGCGTAATATTCCAGGCACTGTTCCACATCCAACTGCCGTTCGATCTCGGCGACGGCGGCAGGATCCGCGATATCGCAGTTCTGAACCCAGGACACGAAAGAAAGGTACTCTTCCAGCACTTGGGGGTCGGTCTGCGTTCCGGTCTTTTCCTCCTCGAACACGGATACAATGTCAATGTCTTTGTGCGAGTCGATGTGGTAGAGCTCCGCCAGGGCGTGGTCGTTTTTGGAGGGCATGAGAAAACAGGCGCCCTGATAGACGCCGTTCAGATAGACGGCGGCGGGAGTGGTGGGCGCGGCGTCCGCGATTCCGGCTTTGCGGGCGAGAGAGTAGCCCACGCTGTTGTGGATTCCGGTGGAATCCGCGGAAAGGCGTACGGAATGCAGGATGAAAGAACTGTATTCGCGGATGTGGGTATCCGTTCCGTCCAGAACCCGGCGGCCTCCCCAGAGATCGCAGGTGAAGACCGGATGAGCACGGTCATATTCTTCCCGCGCAACGATGCGGAAGGATTTGCGGGCGGCGCTGCGGGAGGTGGCTCCCGTTACCCGGAGCCCGGCGTTCTGCGCGATCAGGGGCGTGCCGTCCGGTTCGTAGACGAAGACCTGAGCCGGCCGTTCGCTCTCTCTGCCCCGCAGCATATACTGGTCGGTCAGGATGCCGGTTCCCTCCGCGTAGAGATCGTCTTCGTCCGCCGTCAGAGAGACGACAAGGTTGGAGAAGCTGCGGCTCTCAAAGATCTGGTCATACCAGGGATCTTCCGGTGCGTATTCCGCG
Source organism: uncultured Lachnospiraceae bacterium (assembly GCA_910587765.1). Taxonomy (GTDB): domain Bacteria; phylum Bacillota; class Clostridia; order Lachnospirales; family Lachnospiraceae; genus Hominiventricola. The sequence continues at coordinate 29,556 of CAJUNR010000024.1, read as the reverse complement.
GACAGAGCGGCAGGCGGGTTGCTGATGGCCTCCAGCCTGGTCTGTACGCAGAGCAACAGCAGGATCAGTGAAAAAAAGATCAGTATTGACAAGTGCAGTTTTCGATTCATGCTCCGTATCCGTTTCTTCTGTACAATGTTATAAAAAGTGTATACGAAGGGCGGGAAAATATCAAGAGGAAAATATGGAATGTTCTGTTTTGTATTGAAAAAACCCGTGGGATGATTTATAAATGTAGAGAGAGAAAAGCTGGTACAGAAAGAGGATGCAGGATATGGTACTGAGAGGAAGAGAGAAGGTAAAAACGCTGGGGGCGATGGCTGCCGGATGGAAGGAGTGGTTCTTGGGGGCGATGGCCTGTTTTGCGCTGATGGTCAACCTGGGCGCCGATTTGAGCGGAATCGGCGGTGAGGCGGCAGCGGGAGGTTTTTTCGTCCGCCTTGCGGTTCAGATCAAAAAACTGGAATACGTCCTTCCGGTGTTTGATTACAAAAACGCCGTGCTGGCCTTCCTTGTCTTTGCGTTCTTCTTAAAGACCGGCGATACGGTGTGGCGGGAGCGGCTTTCAAAGTGGTCCTACCGGATACCGGCGATGCTGACCGCCTTTTTTCTGGTGTTCGGATACAGCTTTCAATATACCAATTCCTGGAATCTGGTCTTTATGGATACGTTCCACCGGCTGACAGCGGCGGGGATGGCGGCCGGATTCTATGTCCTGTTCAGCCGGATCTTCCGGCTTCTGCTGCTGCGGGTCTGCCGCGCGGGGGAGGAGCAGGCATCTTCCGCGGGGAAACTGACCGAACTGGTGATGGAGCGGCACGCCTTCTGGGGGCCGCTGCTCGTGATTCTGCTCTGCTGGTCCCCCTATATTTTGGCCAAATATCCGGGAGCCGCCATGCCGGAGACGCTGGCGGAGATGAGGCAGTATTACTGGAATGCGTTCAATAACTATTATCCCGTGGTGCATACGGTTCTGCTGGGATTACTGATGGAGGCCGGCAATCGGATTGCCTCCTATACGTTCGGATTCTTTCTGAATCTGGTCGTGCAGCTTGCGCTTCTGCTGTCGGCGTTTTCCTACGGATTTGTGCTGATGAAGCGCTGGCGGACGCCGTACGGACTCCGCTGGCTGGCGCTCGGCATCATCTGTGTGGTGCAGTTTTTTCCGATGGAGTCGACGATCGTAGAGAAGGATGTGCCATATACGGCGTGTGTGATTTTTCTCGTGCTCATGCTTTATGAGCTGGTGCGCACCATGAGGACGGGCGCCCGGTTGTCCGCCGGGCAGATCGCTGGCTTCTGCCTGTCCGGACTGGGAATGGCCTGCTTCCGCAACGAAGGCTTTTACCTGACGGCGGCTGCGGGCGTCAGTATGTCCGTGTACGCGTGCAGGCTGCGGTGGAAGGAAGACCGTGCCGGATGCGTCCGCATTCTGGCGGCCATGCTGCTGCCGGCGGTTCTGTTCACGGGCTACCAGAAGCTTCTGCTGCCGGCGTGCAATGTAGAGGACAACGGCCTGCAGGAGGCGTTGTCGATCCCGTTTCAGCAGACGGCCCGCTATGTGAGGGATTACGGATACGAACTGACGGAGGAAGAGGAGCAGGTACTCTCCCGGGTTCTGGATTACGAGAATCTGGCGGAGCTTTACGACCCTGTCACCTCCGACCCGGTGAAATATACTTATTGCGCGCAGTCCGCCGGGGATCTGGCGGATTACTTCCGGCTCTGGCTGGCTCAGCTGTTCCGTCACCCGGGCAGCGCGGTGCAGGCGACGATGAATAATGCCTACGGCTGGTTCTATCAGGAGGGGTATGCGCACAACTACATGATGACCTCTCAGATTGAGGGACATGAGGTGCGCTGGGAGATCGTGCAGCCGGAGCGGCTGGCAGGGCTGCGGCAGGTGGTAGAGCGCGCTGCGAAGCTTCTCTCCCGGGTGCCGGTGGTGAACTGGTTTGAAAATACAGGATTTGTCTCCTGGATGACGATTCTTCTGATCGCTTTCTGGGCGGGAGGAAAGCAGAAGCGTTATCTTTTGTCCGCCGTCCCGCTGCTGGTGGCGCTGCTGGTCTGCGTCGCGGCGCCGGCTTTTCGTTACCAGGTGAGATATATTATGCCGATCATGTTCTGCGTGCCGTACTATCTCCCGATGGCTGTGCACAGTCTGAGGGAGCAGGAGGCGGAATCTGCGGAGCCTCTTTCGCGTGCGGCCGGCAGAAGCGGCCGCCGGTTGCCGTTTCTTTTGCTGCTGCTGACGGTCTGCCCGCTTCTGATGGGGGCGGGGCCAAAGGAAACGTATGCATTTTACGCGGACAGCGAGGAGGAAGCGCGCAGCGTCGCGCAGAGTCTGGGGGCGGAGCTGCGGGGCTTTTATTACGGGATTGCTTCCATAGAGTGGGAAGGAGGAACAGCGCGGAGCGCGGCCGGGAAAAAGAGGACTGTCCGCACCGCGGCGGGAGAGGTGAGGCTTTATCCGGACGAACCGTATGAAGTTGACCTGCCGGCTGCGGAGGAAGCGGAGGCGCCCTGGCACCTGACCGCCATTCATGCGGAGAAAGCCTGGGAGCTTACCCGGGGAGCGGGCGTACAGGTGGCCGTTCTGGATACGGGGATCGACGCGGAGCATGAGGCGCTCAAAGACGCGGTTCTCTACAGCGGAACCGCTGTTCCGGCGTCCTTTTACGGAGAGGGCGGGACATTTCCCGAGAGCTATCGGGGAGCGCAGGACAATCATGGACACGGGACGCATGTGGCGGGAATTATAGGCGCCAGATCGGGCAGTCCGGGGGTCGCGCCGGAGTGCGCTCTTCTGTCCATCAAAGTGCTGGACAATTCCGGTGGAAAAGGAAAAGGTATGACCAGTTGGGTTGCCGCCGCCATCCGGGAGGCAGCGGATTTGGGAGCGGACGTCATCAATCTGAGCATGGGGGGAAATCATATCACCAACGAACTCCTCCATGAGGCAATCCAGGAGGCGAACGAGAGACAGATCGTGGTAGTCTGCGCGTCGGGAAACGCGTCGACTTCGACCGTGTACTATCCGGCGGGATATGACGAGACGATATCGGTGTCCGCGGTGAAACAGTCCGGTGATACGGTGGCCTTTGCTTCCTCCTACAGCAACTATGGAGACTGGATTGATCTCTGTGCTCCCGGTTCGGCCATTCAAAGTACAGTTCCGGGAGGATATCAGGAGAAATCCGGCACCAGCATGGCCTGTGCGGTCGTATCCGGCGCCGCCGCGCTGCTGCTGTCCGAGGATGAGAATTTAAGTCCGGGGCAGGTACTGGAGCATATGGCAGAGACGTCCGCGGATCTGGGTGAACCGGGGAAGGATGCGCTGTACGGTTACGGCATGATTGATCTGGAAGAGATGCTGAAGCGGTACAGGACGCAGGCGCCCCTGCCGGCTCCGGAGACGGATGTGCCGACGGGCCGGGCGGTCTGCGAGGGGACGAGGATCCGGCTGCATACCGCGACTGCGGACGCGCAAATCCGTTATACGCTGGACGGGAGCGAGCCCTGCGCGGACAGTACGCTGTACACAGAAGAAGGAATCCGGATGGAATATCAGGAGGATCCGGTGGTTCTGAGTGCGAAGGTCCTGCGGGGAGAGTCCGAATGCAGTGAAAGCGCCGTGTTCCGCTATCAGGTTCTCAGGCGGCTGTCGGAGATCGAGGACAAAAAAGGAACGTTCGGGGAGGAGATACTGCCGGAATACGGGACGTATGAGGATCCGGTGTCCGGCAAAAGCTGCCGAAGATATCATCTGACCGTGAAAAAGAAAGAAAAACTGACGGTGCGGGTGGACGGCCGGAATTTTACGCCGGAAATCAGGCTTTATGACAGCGCAGACCACACGGGAACGCTTCTCGGCGAAAAGACAGGCGCGCCGGCGCAAAAGCGGACAGACGCTGCGTCCGGCCGTCAGGGGACTTCGGGTACGAAGACGCAGAAGCTTGTGTGGGAAAACCGCACCGGCAGCGAACAGGAGGTATGGATCTCCGTATCCGCATATGAAAGCGGCGGGGAAGAGGAGGATCAGACCTACCGGATGACGTGGAAGACCGAGGGGACGGAGAAAAAGAGTGGTTCGTCCGCGGGTTCTTCGGGTTCCGGCGGCGGACGGGAAGAGACAGAGGAGAGCGGCTGGAAGGAAGGGGAAACCGGCGTCGGTTCGCCTTCCCTGCCGTCCGGACGTCCGCCGTCCCGCCCGTCCTCCGGTGCAGAGAAAGGACCGTCCGACGGGACGGCGCCGATGGACGAAGAAAACTGGCTGTATGCGATGGAACCCGCCTCCCCGGATACGGAAATATCCGGGGAAAGCGAGGGGACAGAAGAGGAGGAACCGGCTCCGGCCCCGTCCCGGAAAGAGAGCGGGGAAGAAGAGGACCGGACCGCGGAAGGCGAATCCGGTTTCCGGTATTCGTTTCTGCCGCTGCTGCTTCTACTGCTTCTTCTACTGCTTTTCCTGCTGCTTCGCGCGGCGTATGCCGCCCGCCGGCAGACAGATCATTCCGAGGAGGAGTAAAAGAGGCTGACTTTCAGAACAGGCTTGGAAAATGTCGGACAGTTGTGCTATACTATGATACAGAGAAACGATCAGGGGGACAGAGATTTTGGACCAGATAGCAGTTTTAATTCCATGTTATAACGAAGAGAAGACCGTACAGAAAGTCGTACAGGATTTTCAAAAGGTACTTCCGGAGGCGGTCGTCTATGTGTACGACAACAATTCTTCTGACCGTACGGTAGAACTGGCGGAGGCGGCGGGAGCCGTCGTGCGCCATGAGTATCAGCAGGGCAAGGGCAATGTCATCCGTCGGATGTTCCGCGAGATCGACGCGCGGGTGTATATCATGACAGATGGGGACGACACTTATCCGGCGGAGTTTGCCAGAGAGATGGTGAACCGGGTACTCCTCCGCCAGGCGGATATGGTGGTCGGAGACCGGTTGTCCTCTACCTATTTTACGGAAAACAAGCGGCCGTTCCACAATTTCGGCAATTCGCTCGTAAGAGGGACGATCAACCGCCTGTTTCACACGGAGATCAAAGATATCATGACCGGTTACCGGGCGTTCAGCTATCCGTTCGTGAAGACGTTTCCGGTGCTCTCGAAGGGTTTTGAGATCGAGACGGAGATGACGATCCACGCGGCGGATAAGAACATGCAGGTCGAGAACGTGGTCATTGAATATCGGGACCGTCCGGAAGGCAGCGAATCCAAATTAAATACCTATTCCGACGGGGCGAAAGTACTGTTCAGCATTGCCAGGCTGTACCGGAATTATAAACCGATGCATTTCTTTGGATTCCTCTCGCTTTTGCTGACCGTACTCAGTATCGGGTTCTTTATTCCGGTGTTGCTTGAATATATCTCCACCGGCCTGGTTCCCAAGTTTCCGACGCTGATTGTATGCGGTTTCGGGCTGATGGCGGCGATTCAGTCGGTCTTTGCCGGTTTGATCCTGGCGGCGGGAGCGCAGCGGAACCGGCAGGAGTTCGAGATGAATCTTATAGAGGTGGACAGGCACTACAAGGAGCTTGTGAACAATGAGTGACAGAGACGGGAAGAGCGTTGCGGGCCGCGCATGGCGGCGAATATGGGTTTTTGCATGGACAGGCGGCATACTTTTTGCCGCCTTTGACCGTTGCGGGTATATGCTGAAACAGTACGGAAGCATCTGGGCACTGTCGGAGAATCCCCTGCACCGGACAATTGTGCACCGGATTATTCTGCGTCTGCCATTCAGTGTGGCGGCGGTGCTTGCGCTGCTGCTCTTGACCGACGCTCTGTGCGGGAAAAGTGCAGCAGTGGCGGAAACGGCGTCCGGAGGGAGGGATGTGCGCCTCCTTCCGGGAAGCGTAGCGGACCGTCTGCAGGACGGAAGGTACCGTTTCGCGGCGGCATGGTTGCTTTTTTTTGTCAGTTTTCTGCCTGCGCTGCTGGGCGGATACCCGGGGATCTTCGCGGCGGACGCGCCCAATCAGATCGGCTGGACGTTCTCCGGCTGGCTGACGGCGCATCATCCGCTGCTGCATACGGGATTTCTGTGCGGGATTTTCACCGTCACAAGGACGCTGGGACTTTCCGACAATACGGCGGCGGCTGTCTGCAGCGTCCTGCAGATGCTGGCGCTGTCCGGCATTTTCGCCTGGCTGCTCCGGTTTCTGGAGCGGGAGAACGCGCCCGTCTGGCTGCGCGCGGGGACGGCGCTTTATCTGTGCCTTTTTCCCTTCCACGCGATGATGTCCGTGTATACGACCAAAGACACGCTGTTTTCCGGTGTCTTTCTTCTGTGCGTTCTGCAGCTTTTCCGGATGGTTGAGAAACCGGAGGAATACTTCTCCGGCCGGCGGCAGGCGTGCGTGGGAGGAGGCTGCTTTCTGCTGCTTTTCCTGCTGCGTAACAACGGGTTTCATACGCTGCTTCTGTGCATGCCGTTTCTGTTTCCGGCGCTGAGACGGTACTGGAAGAAGCTTCTGCTTCTGGCGGCGGCGCTTCTGCTGCTGTATCAGTTTTATAACGGTCCCTGCCTTCGTCTGCTCGGCGCGCAGCCGGGGGATGCGAGAGAAGCGTACAGTGTTCTCATGCAGACGCTGGGACGCACGTACACGGCGGGCGGCGATATCCGTCCGGAGGAGATGGATGTGATCCGTCCGGTGATGAGCGAAGAGACGCTGTCGCAGTACACGCCGGCCCTGTCCGATCCGATCAAAAATTTCTTTTATACGGAAGCGTTTGCGGACAATCGGGCGGAATTTCTGAAGACGTGGGCGGCGGTCGGCTGGAGAAACAAAAAGATTTATGTGGATGCGCTGCTGAGCACTACGGCGGCCTTCTGGTATCCGGGCACAGCGGAAGAATATCTGGAATTTGTCTGTTTTGACATCGAGAAAGACAACCCGCACTATCCGCATGTGCGGATGACGCCGGTCGTGGACGGACTGTTCCGATACTATACGGCGGTGGGAACGGACGCTTCCTTCCGGAAGATTCCGGTGCTGCGGGAGCTTTTGTCCATGGGTTTTTATTTCTGGCTGCTCGTATATGCCGGGCTGTACGCGCTCTATCGGAGACAGTACAGAAAGCTTCTGTGGATGCTGCCGTTCTGGACTTATGTGGGTACGAGTTTTCTGGGCCCGGCGGCGCTGCTCCGCTACGCCTATCCGCTGATGCTGGGAGCGCCGCTTCTGGTCTTCTTTCTCGTCACGGATGAGGGGCGGACAGAGGCAGGTCTGTGATGAGGACGGCCCCGCGGACGGCGCTTTGTCAAAAAGCGCCGTCCGCGGGGCCGGTTGCTGCTTCCCGGGTTTTCAGGGAAACGCTGAGGAAAGCGAGGATTGAATCAGGTTACTGTTTACACCAGGCGTCCGGGTGGCGTGGGTGTGAACAGTAACTAAATCAGCGCTTCCTTAGTTACATCCGCAGTCCTCATAGGGAGGCCGCGGGGGTCTTGGAGGCGGAGGAGGCGGTATGGGGCGCGAGGGCTGTTCGCATCCGCAGCCGTCATTGCCGCCCATCCCGCAGTCACATCCGCAGTTGTCGTTGCCGCATCCGCAGCCGTCATTGCCGCAGTCGTTGCCGCGTCCGCAGCTTCCGCCGCAGGGGTTGCAGGTGCAGCAGCAACGGCTGCCGCAGCCATGGCTGTGTCCGCCGCTGCCGTTACAGCAGAGTAAAAGCAGTAAGATCCAGATACAACTGTTCATAAGTTCAACTCCTTTCTTTTATAGACTATGCAGAAGAGTCATTCTTGACAAAAAGAATCCGGACTGTTATATTTGAGACAGAGACAAGGGCGTTTCCGAGGGAGGAGTACGCTCTTTTTTATGCATGCGGGCGCCCAGAGGAAGAATGTCAGCAGAGCTGACGGGCGCCCGATGCGCGGGCAGGAAAGAAGCCATCCCTGCCCGATTGTAAACGGGCGTCCAAAGGAAAAATGTCAGCAGAGCTGACTGGCGTCCGATGCGCGGGCAGGAAAGAAATCCACCCTGCTCGATTACATGTTCGATATGAGGAGGAAACATGAGAAAGTATACGAAAAATGACATACTGGAATTTGTGGAAGAGGAGGATGTGGAATTTGTCCGCCTGCAGTTTACGGATTTGTTCGGAAGCATGAAGAATCTGGCGATTACCTCCGGGCATCTGAAACGCGCGCTGGACAATAAGGTGATGTTTGACGGCTCGTCCATTGAGGGATTTGTCGGCATTGATGAGAGCGATCTGTATCTCTATCCGGACTGCGGGACTTTTGCCATGTTTCCCTGGAGGCCGCAGCACGGGAAGGTGGCGAGGCTGATCTGCGACGTGTACCGCCCAGACGGGAATTTCTACGAAGGTGATCCCAGGTATATTCTGAAAAAGGTGGTGTCCGAGGCCGCCGGTGAGGGCTATACGCTCCAGGTGGGACCGGAGTGCGAATTTTTCCTGTATCATCTGGACGATAACGGACTGCCGACGAACATCACTCATGAGCAGGCCGGATATTTTGATATGGGGCCTCTGGATTTCGGCGAGAACGCGCGCAGGGATATCGTTATGACGCTGGAGGAGATGGGATTCCAGGTGGAGCGCTCCCATCATGAGAACGCCCCGGCGCAGCACGAGATTGATTTCCGGTATGACGAAGCGCTCCCGACAGCGGACAATATTATGACGTTCAAGATGGCTGTGAAGACCATTGCCAAGAGGCACGGGCTGCATGCCGCTTTCATGCCAAAACCCAAAAGCGATGCGGACGGTTCGGGCATGCACATCAATATGTCGCTGTCAAAGGACGGAGTCAATCTTTTTCAGGATGATCGGGATCCCTGCGGCCTGAGCCGGGAGGCGTATTATTTTCTGGGAGGCCTGATGAAGCATATGAAGGCAATGACGCTAATTCTCAATCCGGTCGTCAATTCCTACAAGCGTCTGGTCCCCGGATATGAGGCTCCCGCCTATATGGTCTGGTCGGCCAGAAACCGCACTCCGCTGGTGCGGATACCGGCGACCCGGGGCAAAGATACCCGGATCGAGCTGCGCTCTCCGGATCCGTCCTGCAATCCGTATCTGGCGATTGCCGTCTGTCTCGCCGCGGGGCTGGACGGGATCCGCAATCAAATCGACCCGCCGGACAGCATGGATATGAACATGAACGCGCTGTCCGCGCAGGAGAGAAAGAAACTGGGGATCGAGAGGCTTCCGGAGAACCTGAAGGAAGCGGTGGATGAATTTGAGAAGGATCCGTTCATGCGGGAGGTTTTGGGTGAGGAAGTCTGTCGGAAATACGCGGAAGCGAAGAGACGGGAATGGGAAGCATACAACCGGCAGATATCGGAGTGGGAACTCCGGAATTATCTGCTGAGGATCTGACGGATGCGTCCGACGGAATGCAGAAAGGGGAGTGTGGGGTGTGACGGGTATACTGATCGTGTTTCCGAAGGCGGAGGACGGAAAAAGCATCCGTAATCTTCTGGTCAGACACGGCTATGACGTGGCGGCCGTATGCACTCTCGGCTCTCAGGTACTGAACAGCATTGATATGATGAACAGCGGGATTATCATCAGCGGTTATAAATATCCGGATATGTACTATGGGGAACTGGCGGCTTCGCTGCCGGAGGGATTTGAGATGCTGCTCCTGGCCTCCGCCCGGATCTGTGCGGAATGCGCTGATCCGGATATCGTGTGCGTGACGATGCCCCTGAAAGTGCAGGATCTGATGAGCACGCTGGAGATGATGTGCATGAATCAGATGCGCAGGAAGAAGAAACTTCGTTCACAGCCTAAGAAAAGGTCGGAGGCGGAGAAACGGATTCTCAGGGAGGCGAAGGAAGTTCTTATGGAACGGAACCGCATGACGGAGGAGGATGCGCACCGCTACCTGCAGAAATGCAGCATGGACAGCGGGACTTCCATAGTTGAGACGGCGCAGATGGTGCTGGCGATGATACGGCTGTAGACGCCTGCGGAAAATTTCCTCCACGGCTTGTAGAGAGGGGGAAATTCTGATATAGTAAGTGGACAGAGAGCAGGAGGGCATGGTATGAGGTTTACGAAGATGCACGGCATCGGCAACGATTATGTATATGTGGACTGCACGGAGCGTGAGCTGAAGGACCCGGCGGGGATTGCGCGGTTTGTGAGCGACCGGCACTACGGGATCGGGTCGGACGGCCTGATTCTGATCTGCCGTTCGCAGACGGCAGATTTTCGGATGGACATGTACAATGCGGACGGTTCGAGAGGCGAGATGTGCGGAAACGGCATCCGCTGCGTGGGAAAATATGTCTATGATTACGGCCTGACGGACCGGGAAGAACTTTCGATCGAGACGCTGGCGGGAATCAAATATCTGAGGCTTGAGGTGGAGAACCGGAAGGTATCGAGAGTACAGGTGAATATGGGGGAACCGGTGCTTGCGCCGGAGAAAATCCCCGTGAAGGCCGAAAAAGAGCCGGTGGCGGGAGAACCCATCCTGGTCTGCGGCCGGGAATGGGAAATGACGTGCGTGTCGATGGGAAATCCGCATGCGGTGATTTTTCTTGATACGCCGGTGCGGGATTTCGCCCTTTCGGAGGTCGGGCCGGATTTCGAGAAGCATGAACGGTTTCCCCGGAGAGTCAATACGGAGTTTGTGCGGGTGCTGGGCGCGGACAGGCTGGAGATGCGCGTCTGGGAACGGGGAGCTGGAGAGACCTGGGCCTGCGGGACAGGCGCCTGCGCGGCCGTGGTGGCGGCGGTCCTCAACGGACGGTGCGGCAGACGGGCGACGGTGGAGCTTTTGGGCGGCGATCTGGAGATCGAGTGGAGGAAAGAGGACAACTGCGTCTATATGACGGGGCCGGCCGCTACGGTATTTGACGGGGAGATTTGCCTGCCGGCAGGAATGGAAGGAGCGGAATGAAATTCTGGAACGGTTGCCGTAAAGCGGTATACGCCGCGCTGTTTGTTCTGCTGATTCTCATGAGCGCCTATATTTTCTACGGAGCGCTGGATACGCTGGAGCATGCGGAGGCGTTTCAGGCGATTCTGCAGGGAAAGAAGGTTCCGCTGTTTCTGGCCGGAACCTCTTTTCTGCTGTGCGTCTTTCTGGCGGCCCTGTCCGGCCGTCTGGCGCCGTATCTGGAACGTCATGAACGGATTGTGGTTCCGGCGCTGTTCTGCATGATGGCGGCTCTTCAGGTGACGCTCGTTCTGACGGTCAGGACTTCTCTTCGCTACGACCATCTCAAGATTTTCGATACGGCGGCTGCCCTGCTTGAACAGGAGACGATTGCGGACACCCATTTCCGGTATTATTTCATGAAGTATCCCAACAACATTCCTGTCTGCCTGTTCACGGCCGCGTGGCTGAGGGCGGCGCAGCTTTTTGGGCTTCCGAGAGCGGCGTGGATGGATTATATGAAGCTTGTGAATCTGCTCTTTATGAATGCGGGGCTCTACTGTACGTTCCGGCTGATCGCAAGGCACCGTTCCAGAAGGAGCGGGCTGATCTTTCTTCTGCTCCTTCTGGTGAATCCGCTTTGGTATCTGCTGGGGCAGATGTACTATACGTCCACCATATCGCTGGCTTTTTCCATGGGAGCGGTCTGGCTGTTTGACCAGGCGGGGTGGCAGAAGGAGCTGTGGAAAAGATATTTGCTCTATGCGGTCATGGGGATGGCGCTGGCCTTCGGATACCGGATCCGGGCGACGACGGTCATTACGATGGCGGCGATTCTGATCTATGCGCTGATGGAGATAAAGACGGTCCGTGAGCTGCGTCGTCCGGCGGGGCTTGCGGCGGCCGTTCTGGGGCTTGTGCTGGTGTCCGTGTGCTGCGGACAGGCCGAGAGGCACCGCGCCGGTTTTGATCCGTCCGAGACCGGATATCCGGCCGTGCACTGGGTCATGATGAGCGCCCAGGGGGAAGGGCAGTATAACAGTGCGGACGACGCGTATACCGGCTCTTTTTCCACAAAAGAGGAACGGACGCAGGCGGATCTGGAGCGCCTGAAAGAACGAATCGGGCAGATGGGTCCGGGAGGGCTTCTGACGCTGTTTCGGAACAAACTGAGAATTGCGTTTTCGGATGGGACCGATGATGTCTATTCACTGTTCCGTGCCATGCAGGAGACGTCCGGATTTCAGCGGTATGTCAACGGGGGCAGGGGAGATTATCTGGCCCTGTATCTGCACAGCTATCACGGGATGCTGACGGGGCTTCTGGTGCTGGCGTTTGTTCTGCGGGCGGTCCGCAGGGAGAAAAGCTTTCTGGATCTGCTGGCGTTCCATATCCTCGGCGCGTACCTGTTTTACCTTATATGGGAGGTGGACCGCGCCTACAGCATCCCGTTTATGCTGATGCTGCCCGCGTGGGCGGTGGACGGCATGGCATACGCGGCGGACCGTCTGGAAACGGTGAGAGAAAAGCATGCCGCAGCGGGTTTTCTGCTGCCGGCGTCCGGTTGCGGCCTGATCGCTCTGGCCGCGGCGTCCGCGGCGGTGGTGAGCCGAAGCGGTATTCCCGTGCGGGAGTACGCGGTGCTCCAGGATCAGGAGACGAGCGACCGCCTGCTGCTTCAGACCGAATTTGTGCAGACCTTCCGCACCGACAGACCCTTCGATCATGTCGATCTGTGGGTGGCAAACTGGGACGGCGCGGCGAACGATTCTGTCTACGGGGTGGAGATTCTGGACGAGAGCGGCAGGATTCTGGCGGAAGGAGAGATTGTCGGCGCTGCGGCTCCCTGCATGGACCGCTGTACGATTGCTTTTGAAAAGGTGACGCCGGCGGGTGAGCGGTTCTACCGGATTCATGTGAAAATTAAAAATCCGGACTGTGCGATTAAGACGGACTTTCTCTATTATCAGTCGGGAGCGTGGGATCTGTACAGAGACGGAGCGCTTTACGCGCCCGAAGAAGTGACGGACGTGGATCTGGCGTTTGCCGTATACGAGGAAAAGTAAAAATTTTTCGGTAAACAGGGAAAAGAAACATAATTTCTAAAGTTGCATTTGCTGTGAAGTTGTGCTACGATAAAGTGCAAATCGGAGATTCCGCGAAAAGGTGCGGGATCCTGCAAAGGCGGAGAACAGGACTCTGTTCCGCAGACACCGACAGGAATACGGCGTCGCCGACTGAGAGCGCCGTTGGGAAGAGCGGAATAAGGGAACGCCTGGGAGCCGGCCGTCCGAAGGAAGAGTAGGGCGGCACGTCCGGCATACGTTACATGCAAATGAGAGGAGGACCGCGCGGCCTTGCGGGCGGCGGGACTCAAGGCGGGTGGTACCGCGGGAATCAGAGGATCTCCCGTCCCGGAATTAAAAATTCCGGGGCGGGATTTTTTTGTGCGCGGGGAAGGAATCTTCCCTGCTCAATTGCAAAATTCAGATGGAGGATGAAAAAGAATGGATTTTATAAGCGGAGTGAAGAAGGCGGAGACGCTGGAACTGTCGGAAATACTTGACGGAACCCGGACAGGGCAGCGGGTCAGGGTGAACGGGGCCGTCCATACGATCCGTCATATGGGGGACGTGGCGTTCGTCATTCTCAGAAAGAGAGAAGGGCTTTTGCAGTGCGTCTATGAGGAAGGCGCGGCGGAATTTGACTTAAAGAAGCTGAAAGAGGCGGCGGCCGTAGAAGCGGAGGGCGTCTTGCAGGATGAGGAGCGCGCGCCGGGAGGAGTGGAACTTCGGCTGAAGACGGTGAGAATCCTCTCCCTGCCCGACGCTCCGCTGCCCCTGCCGATTGCGAAGTGGAAGCTGGGGACTTCTCTGGAAGCAAAGCTGAACATGCGTTCTATTGCGCTGCGGAATATCCGCGAGCGCGCGAAATTCAAGCTGCAGGAAGGGATTGTCAGAGGGTTCCGTGACTTTCTGTATGCGCAGGGATTTACAGAGATTCATACGCCGAAGATCGGAGCCAAAAGTGCGGAAGGCGGTTCCAATATGTTCCGCCTGGATTATTTTCACCGTCCGGCGGTGCTGCAGCAGTCCCCGCAGCTCTATAAGCAGATGATGGTGGGTGTCTTCGACCGGGTCTTTGAGACCGCCCCGGTCTTCCGGGCGGAGAAACACAATACCAGGCGTCATCTGAACGAATACACGTCTCTGGATCTGGAGATGGGATATATCGAAAGCTTTGAGGACATTATGGCCATGGAAACCGGATTTCTGCAGTATACGATGGAGCTGCTGGCGCGCGAGTACGCGAAGGAGCTGGACATCTGCGGGGCTGTGCTTCCGAAGACGGAGCAGATCCCGGCCGTCCGCTTTGACCGGGCGAAGGAACTGGTATCCGAGAAATACGGCCGGAACATCCGCAATCCCTTTGATCTGGAACCGGAGGAGGAGGGGCTGATCGGGCGGTATTTTCAGGAAGAATACGGGGCGGATTTCGTGTTTGTGACCCATTATCCGTCCAAAAAGAGGCCGTTCTACGCGATGGACGACCCGCAGGATCCGCGCTACACGCTGAGTTTCGATCTTCTGTATCACGGTCTGGAAATCACGACGGGGGGTCAGAGAATCCACGATTATCGGACGCTTGCGCAGAAGCTGGCCGCGAGGGGAATGAGCGAGGAGGGTCTGGAGCAGTATCTGGATACGTTCCGCTACGGGATGCCGCCCCACGGAGGGCTGGGCATCGGGCTGGAACGCCTGACTATGCAGTTGATCGGGGAGGACAATGTAAGGGAGACGACGCTGTATCCGCGGGATCTGTCAAGGCTGGAACCGTAGGAGCAGGCGCACAATCAGAACAGGAGGGATGAATATGGCACATGTAATATCGGACGAGACAATTGAATACGTGGGGATCCTGGCGAAGCTTTCGCTTTCCGAAGAGGAGAAGGAGCAGGCGAAGAAGGATATGGGAAATATGCTGGATTATATTGACATGCTGACGAATCTGGATACGGAGGGCGTAGAGCCTCTGGCGCATATCTTTCCGGTTCACAATGTGTTCCGCGAGGATACGGTGACAAACGGGGATGAGAGAGAGCGGATGCTCGCCAATGCTCCGGAAGCCAAGGACGGCGCTTTCAAGGTGCCGAAGACGGTAGAATAAGGAAGGCGGGAGGTTTTACTATGGAACTGATGAGTATGACGGCTCTGGAGCTGGGCCGGAAGATACAGGCGGGCGAGGTCAGTGCCACGGAGGCGGCTCAGGAAGCGCTCGGGCAGATCCGCAGGCTGGATCCGGCGCTGAACTGTTATGTGACGGTGGACGAGGAGGCGGTGCTCGCGCAGGCGGCGGAAATAGAGAAGAAAATCCGCGCGGGAGTACTTACGGGACCGCTGGCCGGCGTGCCGGCGGCGATTAAGGACAATCTGTGTACGGAAGGGCTGCCCGCCACCTGCGGTTCAAAGATGTTGGAAGATTTTATTCCCTGTTATACGGCGCAGGCCGTGCAGAATCTGATGGATGCGGGCGTAGTAGTCCTTGGCAAGACCAATATGGACGAATTTGCCATGGGGAGCACGTCGGAGACTTCTTATTTCGGTCCGGTGCGAAATCCCTGGAACACGGAGCATGTGCCGGGCGGTTCTTCGGGCGGAAGCTGTGCGGCGGTGGCGGCGGAGGAGTGCAGTTTTGCGCTGGGAAGCGATACGGGCGGTTCCATCCGGCAGCCCAGCTCCTTCTGCGGCGTGACCGGCATCAAGCCCACTTACGGAACGGTATCCCGCTACGGACTGATTGCGTACGGCTCTTCTCTGGACCAGATCGGACCGGTGGCAAAGGACGTGTCGGACTGTGCGGCGATCCTGGAGGTGATCGCCTCCCATGATCCCAGGGACAGCACTTCCGTAAAAAGGGAGGACTGCGATTTCACTTCCGCGCTTGTGGAGGAGGTCGGCGGACTGAGGATCGGTATTCCGAGAGATTATTTCGGAGACGGGCTGGACGAGGATGTGAAGACCTGCATTATGAGCGCCGCGAAGGTGCTGGAGGATAGGGGCGCGGTCCTTGAGGAGTTCGATTTAAGCCTTGTGGAATACGCCATACCGGCGTACTACGTGATCGCGTCCGCGGAAGCCAGTTCCAATCTGGCACGGTTTGACGGGGTAAAATACGGTTACCGCGCAAAAGAATATGAAGGGCTGCACGAGATGTACAAACGCTCCAGAAGCGAAGGGTTCGGGGCGGAGGTCAAGCGCCGGATCATGCTGGGCTCCTTTGTGCTCAGTTCCGGCTATTACGACGCCTACTATCTCCGGGCGCTCAGGACGAGGGCGCTGATCAAACAGGCGTTTGACCGCGCGTTTGAGCGGTACGACGTGATTCTGGCGCCGGCGTCGCCGGCGACGGCGCCGAGGCTGAAGGAGACGCTGGCGGACCCCATCCGGATGTATCTGGGAGACATTTACACAATAGCGGTCAATCTGGCGGGGCTGCCGGGGATTACGGTGCCCTGCGGCGCGGACCGCCGGGGGCTTCCCGTGGGCATGCAGTTGATCGGAGATTGTTTTCAGGAGGCAAAACTTTTCCGCGCGGCATATACGTTTGAACGCACACGAGCGTATGTACACTGCCCGATGGCGCGGGATTCGGCAGAAGAAGGGAGTGAAACGCATTGAGCAGACAGTATGAGACGGTGATCGGACTGGAGGTCCATGTAGAGCTGGCGACAAAGACAAAGATTTTCTGTTCGTGCAGCACGAAATTCGGCGGAGCGCCCAATACCCATACGTGTCCCGTGTGCACCGGCATGCCGGGCGCCCTGCCGGTTTTGAACCGGCAGGTAGTGGAATACGCGGCGGCGGTGGGAATTGCGACGAACTGCACCATCAACCAGCACTGCCGGTTTGACCGCAAGAATTATTTCTATCCGGATAATCCGCAGAACTATCAGATCTCTCAGCTTTACGAGCCCATCTGCCGGAACGGATACGTTGAGATTGACACCGCCGCGGGTCCGAAGAAGATCGGAATCCATGAGATTCACATGGAGGAGGACGCCGGGAAGCTGATTCACGACGAGTGGGAGGACTGCTCTCTGGTGGACTTTAACCGCAGCGGGGTGCCCTTGATCGAGATCGTGTCGGAACCGGATATGAGAAACGCGGAGGAAGTGATCGCGTATCTGGAGAAGCTGCGCCTGATCATCCGCTATCTGGGCGCATCGGACTGCCGGCTTCAGGAAGGGTCCATGCGCGCGGACGTGAATCTGTCCGTGCGGGAGGCGGGCGCAGAACAGCTCGGAGTCCGCACGGAGATGAAGAACCTGAATTCGTTCAAAGCGATCGCCCGGGCCATCGAAGGCGAACGGGAACGGCAGATTGAACGGCTGGAGGCGGGACGGCCGGTGATTCAGGAGACGAGACGCTGGGACGACAACAAGGAAGCGTCCCATGCCATGCGTTCCAAGGAGGACGCGCAGGATTACCGGTATTTTCCGGAGCCGGATCTGGTGCCGATCATCATCAGTGACGAATGGCTTCAGGAGCTGCGGGAGAGACAGCCGGAGCTGCGGACGCAGAAGCTGCTCCGCTACCGGAAGGAATTTGATATCCCGGACTACGACGCGCAGATCATCACCTCCGAGAAAAAGATGGCCGATCTCTTCGAGGCGGCGACGGCCGTCTGCGGGAAGCCCAAAAAGGTGTCCAACTGGCTGATGGGAGAGACGATGCGTCTTTTAAAGGAGCATGAGATGGAGGCGGAGGAGCTGTCGTTCTCCCCGGAACATCTGGCGGAGCTGATCGAACTGACGGACAGCGGAACGATCAACGGTCAGGTGGCCAAGGAAGTTTTCGAGAAGATTTTCCTGGAGGATGTGGCCCCCGGCGCGTATGTGGAAGAGAACGGTCTGAAAACCGTCAACGATGAAGAAACGCTGCGTAAAACGGTCGAGCAGGTGATCGCGGACAATCCGCAGTCGGTGTCGGATTACCGCGGCGGCAAAGAGAAGGCGCTGGGGTTCCTCGTCGGGCAGACGATGAAGCAGATGAAAGGAAAGGCGGATCCGGGCGCCGTGAACCGGATGCTGAAGGAAATTCTGTAGCCGCTTTTTGTATTTATATCGCCCCCCGTCCGCACCGGGCGTCCGGGTGGGCGTGAGGAGGAAGCTGCCGAAAACCGTTGTCAGGGAGCTTTCGGTATGGTATGATGGGAAAAGACAGGAGAGAAATATGAAAGCAACCATACTGATTGACAATCTGACAAAGGGAACGCTGGCTGCGGAGTGGGGACTGTCGGTTTATATTGAGTACCGGGACCACAGAATCCTTCTGGATACCGGGGCTTCGGACCGGTTCGCCCGGAATGCGGAACAACTGGGCATTGATCTGGGAGCCGTGGAGTTCGCGGTTCTGTCTCATGCCCACTATGACCATGCGGACGGGATGGCGGCGTTTTTTGAACGCAATCAGGAGGCTCCCTTTTATCTTAGGGAAGGTTCGCGCGAGAACTGTTATGGGAAGCGATGGATTTTCCATAAATACATCGGGATCCGCAGAGGATATCTGGAACAGTACAGAGAACGGATCCGCTATGCGAAGGAGCGGCAGGAGCTGGCGCCGGGGGTCTGTCTGCTGGCGCACAGCACAGAAGGGCTTGCGTCGTTCGGCGCACGGAATCATCTGTATGTCAAACAGAGAGGGCACTATCTTGCGGACGATTTCCGCCATGAGCAAAGCCTGATCCTTGATACGGAAAAAGGGCTGATTATTCTCAGCAGTTGTTCCCACGCAGGCGCGGATAATATTATCAATGAAGTGTCCGCGGCATATCCGGGAAAAAGGATCCGGGCGATGATCGGGGGATTTCATCTGTATCATACGTCGGAGGAGGGCGTCCGTGCGCTGGCGGGAAGAATCCGCGCAACCGGAATCGAGAAAATCTGTACGGGACACTGTACTGGAGATGCGGCTTTTCAGATCCTCAAGGAAGAACTCGGAGAACAGGTGTGTCAGCTTTACACCGGGATGGAGATTGTTCTGTAAGAGAGCGTACGCCTTGAGAACCCGGGAAACGGGACGGTACGGCGACAGGAGGTGAGAGATATGAATCCGGTATCAATGATGAAGATGATGAACGCAAAGAAGCGGTTTACGGAAAACCATCCTAAATTTGTAGCTTTTTTCAGCGCTGTATTTTCTGGAGAGATGGAAGAGGGGACCGTGATCGAACTGAAGGTGACAAAGCCGGGACGGGAGCCTGTGATGACCAACATCAGGGTGCAGCAGTCCGATCTGGAGCTTCTGCGGGAGCTGAAAGAGCTGGCAAAATGACGGTGTCGGTCCGCCGGATCTGGCGCCTGCCGCAGAGAGGAAGATGATGAAAGAATTATAAAGATTTCTCAGGGAAGTTTATGGTTTCTTTACGGATTTCCCATATTTTGTACACAATTATCTGCTATAGTAAGAGCATAGAAGTCCTGCCGGGGTTTTTCATCAGGGCTGTCAACGCTTTGCAGAGTGCAAGGCCGACGGTCCGTGAGAGGGTGGATGATTCTGGAGGCTTGTAAAATGGGGGCGGTAGCTCGTCGGCGCGTAAACGGATGCCGTACCTCGACTAACAACAACAGCGTTCGGACGGCAGGTTTGAACGCTTTTATTTTTATGCGCAGGGGTGCGTAAGGAAATTTGCTGCTTTGCAGCACGCACCCCGCGCGGCGAGCAGGGAAGAAACCTTCCCTACTCGATTTATTCATACGGGCGCCTAAGGAAGATTGTCAGCAGAGCTGACAGGCACTCGATGCGCGAGCAGGGAAGAAACCTTCCCTACTCGATTTATGCACACGGGCGTCCGGACGAAATATGTCAGCAAGCTGACGGACGCCCGGTGCGCGGGCAGGGAGGAAATCTTCCCTGCCCGATTGGGAAGGGACAGGTGAAGAGATGAAGAAGAGGATAAGGCTGCGTGTCTGTCTGGCGGCGGCAGTTTTGGCTGTGCTGATGACGGCGTGCGGAAGCAGCGCGGATCCGGCCGCATCGGAACCGGCGGAAGAGGCTGGCAGCGTACAGGAACCGTCCGGGGAGACGGAAGCTCCCGGCGCTCCCGTGACCGGTGAGGAGGAAGAGGCGCCCGAAGATGCCGTCCGGACTCCGGTACAGAGCGGCGAAGAGGAGGCTGCGCAGACGTCGGAGCCTGCCGAAGAACAACTCGTGCAGGAAGAAGAGAGCGGTATGCAGGAGCCGAAGAACGGTCTGGTGGTCATTGACGCGGGTCATCAGCAGAAAGGAAATTCCGAGAAGGAACCGGTGGGACCGGGAGCGTCCGAGACAAAGGCGAAGGTGGCGGGCGGTACTTCCGGGAGAGCTTCCGGGCTGAAGGAGTATGAGCTGACGCTTCAGGTGGCGCTGAAACTGGAGGAAATCCTTATGGAACGCGGATTTGAGGTGCTGATGGTGCGTACCTCCAATGACGTCAACATCAGCAATGCAGAGCGGGCGGCCGTGGCCAACGATGCCGGAGCGGATGCGTTCATCCGGATTCATGCCAACGGTTCCGAGGACGGAAGCGTGAACGGGGCCATGACGATCTGCCAGACACCGTCCAATCCTTATAACAGCGGACTCTACGAACAAAGCCGCGCGCTTTCGGACTGTGTGCTGGATGCCTTTGTGGAGAAAACCGGCGCGAAGAAGCAGCGCGTGTGGGAGACGGATACCATGAGCGGGATCAACTGGGCTTCAGTACCCGTGACGATTCTGGAAATGGGTTATATGACCAATGAAGAGGAAGATCTGAAAATGGCGTCCGGAGATTATCAGGAACTGATGGCCGAGGGGATGGCGGACGGGATTGAACGTTATCTGTCGGAAGAGGAGACGGAGTAGAAGCGAAGGAGAAATCGTTCCCCGGATACCAAAAAAGAGAAAGGGGAGATGGATTCACATCTCCTCTTTCTCTTTTCATGCTGTCATTCCCGTTCTGTCATTTTCGTATAATTCTCAAATCAAAAATATCTGTCCGCCGGACTGCAGAAGTCCGATACGGTATAAGAAGATGTAAATACTTATAGCTATATTTATTAATAAAAGAATCCGCAAATGTTCAAATAAGGATTAAAGTTTGGTTACATTGGTAGCCTGCGGCCCCTTTGCACCGTTAACGACTTCGAATTCAACAGCCTGGCCTTCTTCAAGGGATTTGAAGCCCTCCATATTCAGCCCTGAATAATGAACGAATACGTCGTTTCCTTCCTCGTCGGAGATGAAACCGTATCCCTTCTGGTTGTTGAACCACTTCACTGTACCTCTGTTCATGCTGGTACCTCCTTACTATATATGCATGCATCTAATTGCATGGTATAAGCCTATCATAGTTTGAGAAGTGTGTCAAATAAAATCGACTGACAAAGCGGGAGAAAAATCGACGGTCATGAAAGGAACGTCGGGGTCATAAACTGGATAATAACGGGCGGAGGACAAAAAGCATACATTGAAACGTGTGATATTGGTCAATTTATTGATTCTGCTGACGTTCGCGGGGATTTTTTACTGGGCGGATGAAAAAAAACAGGTAGAACTGGCTCTGGCAGAGAGGGAAGAAGGAGCGGCTGAGGCGAAACCGGATGTGGAGACCGCGGGAAGCGCAAACGTGAAGGAGGACGGCGGACAGAAGGAGGAACCTCAGGAAGACTACATCCGCTGGGTGGATTTCGGCGTTTCCAAGTTTGCTCTGTCGGAGGCGTATGAATATGACAGGGATACTTACGGAACGAAGGAGCATATCGGCTGGATTGATCTGCTGGCCTATACGGCGTCCATGACCGGCGGAGTGTTTGACGACGATCAGGCGGTTTGCAAATACATGGAGCAGATGCAGGAGAAGATCCGCCGCGGGGAAGACCTGGAAAAGGCTGCCGAAGGACTGGAGTATTTTCCGTATTATCAGGAGGCGTACGGGGCCGTGCTCGGAGGCATGGTCGGCGAGTATGAGATCCAGGTTCCGATGGGAGACGACGGCAAACAGAAAAAATGGGAGAAACGATATGGCCTGAAAGCGTTCAGCCCCATAGCCAAAGGGTTTCCGTATGCGGATTATGACGATTTCGGCGTGTCAAGAAGTTATGGTTATAAGAGAAATCATCTGGGGCATGATATGATGGGGCAGATCGGAACCCCCATCACGGCTGTGGAGTCCGGTTACGTGGAAGCGATCGGCTGGAATCAGTACGGCGGCTGGCGGATCGGGATCCGCAGCTTCGACCGGAAACGATATTACTATTACGCACATCTGCGGCAGGGCTTTCCCTATCAGTCGGGCCTGAAGGAGGGGTCGGTGGTTCTCGCCGGGGATGTGATCGGGTATATGGGACATACCGGCTACAGCACTACGGAGGACGTCAATAATATCGAGGAGACGCATCTTCATTTCGGCATGGAGCTGATCTTTGACGAATCCCAGAAGGACGGGGACAACGAGATCTGGATCGACTGCTATCAGCTTGTGCGCTTTCTCTACCGGAATCAGTCGAAGACGGTGCGGGACAAAAAGACGAAGGAGTGGAAGCGGGTCTATCAGATGAAGGATCCGGCCGCGGAGGCCTATGAGCGAACGCTGGATTATTCCATGTATCCCTGATCCGTATGTTCTGCCGTTTTACTTTTTGGCTCAAAAGTGATACACTGAACGAAATGCAGAATACGAGGTGATAAAAATGCCGGGCGAGTGTCATGCCCATATGATTATGGACGGGATTAATTACAAAGCGGCGGTTGCGCTGCACAGGGACGGCGTGTGCGAGTCCGCAGTGCGCGGACATCTGAAGGAATGTCAGGACGCCGGAATCCGATTCGTGAGAGACGGAGGGGACGCGCGGGAGGTGTCGAAGCTGGCGAAGGAGCTGGCGCCGGAATACGGGATTGAATATCTCACGCCGATCTTTGCCATACATAAAAGAGGACATTACGGAGGAATTGTCGGCCATCCCTTTGACACCTGGCAGGAGTACCGGGAACTGGTGAAGAGGGCGGCGGCGGAAGGCGCGGATTTTATCAAGATCATGGTCAGCGGACTCCTGGACTTCGCGCATGCGGGTACGCTGACGGAGGAGGGGCTTTCGGGAGAAGAGATCCGGACGATGATCGCGGCCGCCCATGACGCCGGGATGGCGGTTATGGCTCACTGCAACGGAGACAGGACCTGCCGTCTTACGCTGGAAGCGGGCGTGGACAGCCTGGAGCACGGATTTTTCATGGAGGAGGAGACGCTCCACCTGCTGGCGGAGAAAGGGACTCCCTGGTTTCCGACGTTCGCGCCTGTGGGCAATCTTCAGGGCTGCGGACGTTTTCCGGAGGAAGAGGTGAAGAAGAATCTGAACATGCAGATGGAGAGAGTGAGAAAAGCGGCATCCCTCCGCGCCTGTATCGGGCTTGGAAGCGATGCCGGGGCCTACCTGGTCCCGCACGGAAAGGGGACCTGGGATGAATACCGCTATCTGCAGTGTGCGGGAGTTCCGGAAGACATTATAGAACAGGCGGAAAACCGTATTAAAGCGGTGTTCCGGAGAGGGGCCGTCTAATCGGAAAAGAGGGTGGTAAGATCGGAGAATTTCCGGATGACGTAATCCGGATCCTCCACGCGTCCGAATCCGTACGCGGCGTGGCAGAAGGGGATTCCCGCTTCCTTTGCCGCCGCGCGGTCGCCTTCGATATCTCCCACATAGACCGGACGGAGCAGGCGGTTCCGTTCCATCACCAGCCGGATGTTCGCCCCTTTTCCAAGTCCGGTATTGCCCGGGCACTCGAAGTCCGTGATGCAGCCGCCGAGTCCCGTTTTTTCGAGAAACAGTTCTATGTATCCGCATTGGCAGTTGCTGACGATGAACAGCCGGTATTCCCGGGAAAGCTCCCGCACGGTGTCGGCCACCTGGGGATAGAGCAGTTCGCGGCGGGAGGCGAGGAGATACGCATGCTCTTCGTCGCAGCAGCGGTCCATCAGGGCGTAACGTTCCTGTGCGGGCAGGTAGGAGAAGGTGAGGTCCGCGATCTCATACATAGGATGCCCGAAGAGCTGGGTGAGAGCCTCGGGGGTAAAACGGAAGGTAAGATCCGACGTTGTCTCAATCACGTTGTTCCAGGCCTCCGCCACGACAGGAGTGGAGTCCCAGAGCGTGCCGTCAATATCCAGAATGATGCTGTCCGGTTTCATAATTCAGTCATTCCTTTCTTTAAAAGTGGTGTAAAACAATCATTATTTTAAGGGAAATAAAGAGAAAAATCAAGGAGTTGTGATAAAACAGGAAAATGTGGTATACTGATTCTATGAGAAAAACAGACAGAAGAGACAGCCGCCGCGGCCGGTCCGGCGGCGGACCGGAAAGCGGAGGTACGGCTGAGGATGCTTGAACAGATTGTAAAACCGCTGCTCGCATGGTATGATGGACATGCCCGCATCCTTCCCTGGAGGGAGGACTGCCGCCCCTACCGGGTATGGGTGTCGGAGATCATGCTGCAGCAGACGAGAGTGGAGGCGGTGAAGCCTTTTTTTGAGCGGTTTGTAAAGGCGCTGCCGGATGTAAAGGCGCTGGCGCAGTGCCCGGAGGACGAGCTTCTGAAGCTCTGGGAAGGGCTTGGATATTATAACCGGGTGAGAAATATGCAGAAGGCGGCCCGGGTCGTCATGGAGGAATACGGAGGGGAGTTTCCGGCGGATTACGACCGGCTTCTGGCGCTCCCGGGGATCGGATGCTATACGGCGGGGGCGATCGGTTCCATCGCCTTCGGCATCCGGATGCCGGCGGTGGACGGCAATGTGCTGCGCGTGCTGTCGCGGCTGAAGGCAAGCTATGAGGATATCTGCAGGCAGTCCGTGAAGACGGCCATGGAACAGGAAGTGCAGAAGATCATTCCGGCCGGCCGGGCCGGGGATTTTAACCAGGCGCTGATTGAGCTGGGCGCTATCGTGTGCGTTCCCAACGGAAAGGCCAGATGTCAGGAGTGCCCGCTGGCCTTCTGCTGTCAGGCGAAAGCAAAAGGGCTCACGGAAGAACTGCCTAAGAAGAAGGCGAAGAAGGAACGTCGGATCGAGGAGCGGACTGTGCTGATTCTGCGGGAAGGAGAGCGGGTCGCCATCCGTAAGCGTCCGCCGAAAGGACTTCTGGCAGGCCTCTATGAGCTTCCGAACCTGGACGGAGTTCTGGGGGAGGAGGAGGTGCTGGCGCAGGTGCGCGGATGGGGGCTGTCGCCTCTGCGGATCCTGCCGCTCGCGGGGGCAAAGCACATCTTCAGCCATGTGGAATGGCGGATGACAGGCTATGCGGTCAGTCTGGAAGAGACGGAGGACATGGAGCATGACGGCCTGTTTTTCATAGAGCCAAAAGAAACAGAGGAAAGGTATCCGATTCCTGCGGCATTTGCGGCATATGCCGGTTATATGGACATTGTGCTGGGACAGGAACGGTACGAAGAAAGGTAAGAATATGTATAACAGTATAATCATCGGAGCCGGCATTGCCGGAAGCGTGGCGGCCAGAGAACTGGCGGAAGCAGGAAAAAAGGTACTGGTACTGGAGCAGAGAGCGCATATCGGCGGAAACTGCTACGACGAAAAGGACGGGCACGGGATTCTGATTCACAGATACGGTCCGCACATTTTTCATACGAAGGAACAGAAAGCCTACGATTATCTGTCCCGCTTTACGGACTGGTACGCGTTCGGCCATGAGGTGGCGGCAAACGTGCACGGAAAGCTGATCCCGGTGCCGTTTAACCTCAATACGCTTCACATGGTATATGAGAAGGAGGAAGCGGACGAGCTGGAGAAGAAGCTGGTCGAGGCTTTCGGCATGGAATCGAGAGTGCCGATTCTGAAGCTCAGGGAACACGAGGATTCCGGGATCCGCCGGATCGCGGATTACGTGTATGAAAACATATTTCTGCACTACACCATGAAACAGTGGGGACAGACGCCGGAGGAGATCGACCCTGCGGTAACCGGCCGGGTGCCGGTGCTGATCTCCTATGATAACCGGTATTTTCAGGAACCTTATCAGGGGATGCCAAAAGACGGCTATACGTCCATGTTCAAAGCGATGCTTGCGCATCCGGATATCGAGGTGAAGACCGGCACGGACGCGCGGGAACGGCTGTCGTTTACGGAAGACCGGGTGCTGTTTGACGGGAACCCCTTCACAGGGGAGGTGATCTATACCGGACCGCTGGACGAGCTGTTTGACTGCCGGTTCGGCAGGCTTCCGTACCGTTCGCTTCGTTTTGATTTTGAATATCTGGAGCAGGAGGATTATCAGGGCCGCAGTGTGGTAAACTATACGGTGAGCGAGGATTTTACCCGTATCACGGAGTTTAAATATCTGACCGGGCAGAAAGCGCCGGGGACGACGATTGTGCGGGAATATCCCTTTGCCTACACGGGGGCCGAGGGGGAGATTCCCTATTACGCCATCGCCTGCAGGGAAAACCAGGAGCTGTATGAGAGATACCGGGAACTGCTGGCCGGGATTCCCAACGTGTATCTGCTGGGGCGGCTGGCGGAGTACAGATACTATAACATCGACGCCATGGTGATGAAAGCACTGGAGCTGACAGAGAAGATAAGGGGTGTGTCATGAAATTATTATCAATAGCGATTCCGTGTTATAATTCGGAAGCGTATATGAGGAACTGTATCGAGTCGCTTCTTCCGGGCGGCGACGAGGTGGAGATCCTGATCGTCGACGACGGTTCGGCGAAGGACAGGACGGGCGAGATCGCGGACGAATACGCGGCGCGGTATCCGGGGATTGTAAAGGCGATTCATCAGGAGAACGGAGGACACGGAGAGGCGGTTAATACCGGCCTTAGAAACGCGACGGGGCTTTATTTCAAGGTCGTGGACAGCGACGACTGGGTCGACGCCGAGAGTTATCAGAAGGTGCTGGCAAAGCTGTCGGAACTGGTGCACGAAGGCGATCCGGTGGATATGATGATCTGCAATTATGTCTATGAGAAGCAGGGAGCGAAGCGGAAGAAAACGGTTCGTTATACGACGGCGTTTCCGCAGGATCAGGTGTTTACCTGGAGCGACGTGAAGCATTTTCATCTCGGACAGTACATTCTGATGCATTCGGTCATCTACCGGACGAGGATGCTTCAGAACTGTGGTCTGGAACTTCCGAAGCATACTTTTTATGTGGATAATATCTTCGTGTATTATCCGCTTCCGTATGTGAAGACGCTGTATTATATGGATACGGATCTGTACCGGTATTTCATCGGACGGGCGGATCAGTCGGTGAACGAGCAGGTGATGATCGGACGGGTGGATCAGCAGATCAAGGTCAACCGGATCATGATCGACCAGTACGATCTGCGGACGATCCAGAATCCGAAACTGCGCAAATATATGATCAGCTATCTGGACATTATGATGACGGTTTCCTCGATTATGCTGATCCGTTCCGGTACGCCCGAAAGTCTGCAAAAGAAAAAAGACCTGTGGCAGTACCTCAAGAAAAAGGATGCAGGTCTTTTCTATCGCTTATACTTCGGCATCTTTGGCCGGGCCATGAATCTTCCGGGCAAAGGCGGGCGAAAGGTATCGGTGATCACTTACAAGCTTGCCAACAAAGTCATGGGCTTTAACTAGGCAGCCGGACTCATAAACGAACTGGTTCATGGCGGAAGCCAGGGTGATTCCGAGGATAACATCCACGCAGGAATGCTGTTTCAGAAACATGGTGGACAGGATGATGGAGATGCACAGAATGCAGGAACATCGGACTGTCCATTTTTTATGCCGGAAATCCGGCAGGTGCACGATCGCCATATGCGCTGCGATGGAGTTGAACACATGGATACTCGGCAGAATATTGGTCGAGGTATCCGCCGAGTAAAGGAAGCATACCATTCGGATGAAGAGATTGTCCCTTGTAAATCCGGCGGGGCGCAGCAGGTGTCCGTTGGGGTAGAACGTGCATATGACCAGAAAAAGCGTCATGCCGCTGTAAAGGAAGATAATGTGTCTGTAAAAATCCTCCCGGTTGCGGAAGAAGAGCCAGACGAAGACGGCCGCGATATAGGCGAACCACAGAAAGTAAGGGATCACAAAATATTCGCAGAACGGGATGTAATCATCCAGCGGAAAATGAATCACGTGATAAGGCTGATTGGCGCGTCCTTCCAGCCAGACAAACCAGGAGATATAGACGGCAAAATAGAGAACCGTCCATATATGAGGATAGTCTTTTAAAAATGCTTTGTACCTTTTCATTATAAATTCCTCCAAACACACCCAAAGATTCCGTATCAAATCTTTGCTAATGATAGCATATGTTTTTTTTGAAAACAATAGCAGAAAAAACAAAGAATTCTTAAAAAAATCTGAATATTCGGAATGTTACCGGCATCCCCGGGTTCCGCTTGACATTTCTCCGATTCCGGTTATAATAAATGAGCGGAAAACCTGTATGATGCAGGGATTCTCAGAAAACCCGTGTGTTCGAGACCTTCCACACGTAAAACAAAACTAAAGGAGAAAACTGAATATGAGAGAGAACAAAGTAACATTTCTCACCCAGGCGGCGCTGATTGCGGCCGTCTATGTGGTGTTGTGCATGGCGTTTGCCCCGATCAGCTACGGGGAAGTGCAGATCCGGGTGGCGGAAGCGCTGGTAATTCTTCCGTATTTTACACCGGCGGCCGTACCGGGGCTGTTTGTCGGATGCTTCCTTTCCAATATGATCGGCGGCTCCGTGGCGGCGGATATGGTATTCGGCAGCCTTGCGACGCTTCTGGGTGCGGTCGGATCTTATTATCTGCGCAGAAGCCGGATTCTGGTGCTGCTCCCGCCGATTGCCGCCAACATGCTGATCGTGCCGTATGTCCTGCGTTACGGATACGGCGTGCCGCTTCCGATTCCGTTTATGATGCTGACGGTCGGAATCGGCGAGGTGATCGCAGTCGCCGGGCTGGGGAGCGTGCTTTTGAACGTGCTGCTTCGCTACCGGAAGTATCTGTTTGGAAAACCGGAGCTTTTGTAGGCGGATGATGAATAGAAAAATGCGGTTCCCGCCGTCGCCTGGATGCGGGAGCCGCATTTTTCCGGTTATTTCTTCATCCGCGAATCAAATATCAGACTGGCGAGATACCCGAACACCAGTGCGGCACAGATTCCGGCGGCGCTTGCCGTGAAGCCGCCTTTGAAAATTCCGAGAAATCCGTCCGTATCCACGGCTTCGCGAATCCCTTTCCACAGGGTATTTCCGAAACCGAGGAGAGGGACGCTTGCGCCGGCTCCCGCATATTCCTGAAACGGTCCGTACAGACCGGCGGCGCCGAGAACCGCGCCGCTGCAGACCAGCAGCACCATGATCCGACCCGGCATGAGCTTGGTCTTTTCCATCAGAATCTGTACCAGGGCGCAGATCAGTCCGCCGACCCAGAATGCATTCACATAATCCATATTGATCACCCCTTATCAAGTTCCGCTGCCGCCCACAGCCGTGCATGGGCTTTCACCGTATTACAGTGTCTGCCGAATAAGAAAAAAATATGTAAAAAAAATAAAAAAGGGCTTGCATTTAAAAAAGACATGTGATATAGTAAACAGGTCGATAGGACAACATTGTATGGTAGATTGGTCAAGGGGTTAAGACGCCGCCCTCTCACGGCGGAAACAGGGGTTCGATTCC
>CAJUNR010000023.1 GCA_910587765.1 uncultured Lachnospiraceae bacterium | reverse complement strand
TTTCTTCTAGGTGTCTCAAACTGATATATTTTCTCTAAACGTGGTCTTTGTTGTCCAAAAGCGGCCGGGAGAGCCGGTGCAGATACTGACGGATCTCCCCCGGCAGACACCGGCAGCGTTCCCGGTCCGGATAGTAGCCGCAGCGGCACGGGTTCATTGCCGCCGTGAGTTGGAAATGCGCCGGAAACACATAGTTCCCGCTCGTTCTGCTGATCGTCACCTGCCCTTCCTCCAGCGGCTGCCTCAAAACTTCCAGCGCATTCGTGGAAAATTCCGGCAGCTCGTCCAGAAAAAGCACGCCCCTGGTGGCAAGACTGATCTCGCCCGGCCGCACCCTTCTTCCGCCGCCTGCGAGCGCGTTGGGCGATATGGTGTGATGAGGGGCGCGGAACGGACGGGTGTTCACCAGGCCTTCCCTGCCGGTCAGAAGCCCGCAGGCGCTGTACACTCTCGAGATCTCCAGACTTTCTTCCATAGTCAGTCTGGGCAGGATCGTCGGCAGCCTTCTGGCAATCATCGTTTTCCCGGCGCCCGGACTGCCGATCATCAGAAAGTTGTGCATTCCCGCCGCCGCGACCTCCGCCGCACGGCGGACAAGTCTCTGCCCGTTGACCTCCCGGAAGTCCTCCCGGTAATCCGACTGCCCTTCCTTCCACCGCACCAGAGGCTCCGCCCTGTGCGCGCAGAATTTCGGATCCGTCAGACACTGCAGCAGCTCCTCCAGAGTGCCCACGCCGATGACGCTGATCCCCGGGACAACCGCCCCTTCTCCTGCGTTTTCCCGCGGCACCAGACACTGTCTGCAGCCGAGCTCTTTTGCCAGCAGCACGGTCTGCAGCACCCCGTTCACCGGACGCACCCTGCCGTTTAAACCGATCTCGCCGACCATCAGGATCTCTTTCACCGCTTCCGCCGGCAAAATACCCAACGCTGCCAGAAGCGCGGCCGCCACCGGCAGATCGAATCCCGTCCCTTCCTTATGAATGTGAGCAGGCGAGAGATTCACCGTAATCCGCCGGGGCGGAAGCGGAATCTTTGTATTCCTGAGGGCGGTGCGTACCCGGTCCGCGGCCTCCCTCACTTCCCTGGACAGATCCCCGACCATGCAGAACTGAGGCAGTCCGTCACAGATGTCCGCCTCCACATGAACCAGGCGGGCTTCGATTCCCGTCACTGCCGCCGATAATATCGTACTGAACATTAATTCCTTTCCATGGATTGTTTTGTATTTGGAAAAACTCTGCGATACGCATTCCAGATATCAGACGCTATACAAGTATAGCACTTATGTTCCGGGAAATCAATCCCGGAAATATTCCTTCAGCCGGTTCAGAGCATTTTTCTCGATACGGCTGATATAAGAACGGGAGATTCCAAGCTTCTGCGCGATCTCCCGCTGGGTATATTCTCTGCCGTGGTACAGTCCGTAGCGCATGATAATGACCTGCCGCTCCCGTTCCGATAAAACGTCCTCCAACAGTCCGTAGACCTTTCTCGTGTCGTCTTTCAGGCCGATCTGTTCCAGAGCCGGCGGTTCTCCGCTCTCGATGATGTCCAGAAGCTGGATCTCATTCCCCTCTTTATCCGTACCAATCGGCTCATAATAGGAAGATTCTCTCTGAAGTTTTTTCTTTACCCTCATATACATGAGGATCTCGTTCTCCACACATCTTGCCGCATAGGTGGCCAGCTTGCTCGCCTTTTCATGGTCAAAGGTGTCCACTGCTTTGATCAGCCCGATGGTCCCTATGGAGATCAGTTCTTCCATATCATCCTCGGAGGACTGGTATTTTTTCACGATATGGGCTACAAGGCGCAGATTATATTCAATCAGGATCTGACGTGCCTTTTCGTCCCCTCCCCTATACCTCGCCAGATAATATTTCTCTTCCTCCGCCGTAAGCGGTTTCGGAAAAACTTTCAAAAAAGACACCTCAGCGGTTCGTTAATACATTTTATGTAAAAACCCCGCGAAAGTGCCTTTCCACTTTGATCTTATTTTATAATTCTATGAGTCCTGCCGCCGAAGTATGTCCATTGGTTCCGGAACTTCGCTCAGTCTCACCCGCAGCCTCTGTCTGGCATGCGGCGCGCTCTCCTGCGGCTCCCATACGCTCCGCTCCCCGGACGCGTCTTTTTCCCTGCGCTCTCCCCGGATCTCCTCCACGACCGCTTCCGTGTTGCGGCCGTCCGGCCGCATGATTTCGACGCGCTCTCCGACGGTAAATTTATTCCGCTGCCCAATCAGGCAAAAACCGTCTCCGCCGCTCTCCTGCACCGTTCCCAGATACGTATACTCCTTCACATAGGTGCTGTCCTCGTAGATCTGCGCGCGCTCATCCGCTCTCCCGTAGAAAAATCCGGTCGTATACCTCCGGTTGGTGCACGCCTCGATCTCTTCCAGATACCAGGGCAGATTCGCCTCGTAAAGCGCCGGCGACTGCCGATAGTCGTCGAGCGCCTTCCGGTACGTGCGGGCCACCGTCGCCACATACAGGGCGTTCTTCATCCGCCCCTCCACCTTCAGGCTGTCCACGCCCGCCGCGATCAGATCCGGAAGATGCCCGACCATGCACAGGTCTCTGGAATTGAACAGAAACGTCCCCCGTTCATTCTCGTAGACCGGCAGATACTCTCCGGGGCGCGTCTCCTCCACCACCGCGTATTTCCAGCGGCAGGGGTGCGTACACGCGCCCTGATTGGCGTCTCTTCCGGTAAAATAATTGCTCAGAAGGCACCTCCCCGAATAGGAGATGCACATGGCCCCGTGCACGAAAGTCTCGATCTCCAGAGACTGCGGAATATGATCGCGGATTTCCCGAATCTCTTCCAGTGACAGCTCCCTGCCCGTGACGACGCGCACCGCTCCCTGCTTCTGCCAGAACTGAAACGTCTTATAATTTACATTGTTTGCCTGTGTGGAAATGTGAATGTCGATCTCGGAACAGACCTCCCTGGCAATCATGAAAAGCCCCGGATCAGAGATGATCAGCGCATCCGGGGACAGCTCTTTCAATTCGCGGAAATACTCCCCGGCGCCGGGAAGGTCCCGGTTATGCGCCAGAATATTCGCCGTCACGTACACCCGGACTCCCCGGGCATGAGCGAACGCAATCCCTTCCCTCATCTCTGCCGCCGAAAAATTCCTTGCTTTAGCCCGCAGCCCGTAGACCTCGCCGCCGATATAGACCGCGTCCGCGCCAAAGGCAACCGCCGTCTTCAGCACTTCCAGGCTGCCCGCCGGAATCAGAAGTTCCGGATGTCTGTTCATGTTCTCTTCTCTCCTCATCTACGCGTTCTTTCCCGTCCGGACGCTGACGGTAACGCCGTCCCCCACCGGCAGTATGGATGTGGTCAGCTCTTCATGATGGGTCAGAACATACAGATATTCCCGCATTCTCGCGTGAATGGTCCGGTTTCTCCGCTCCACCGCAAATCTCGATTCCATAATCTCTCCGCCCTGCAGCACATTATCCGAGACGAGAAGCCCGCCCTCTTCGAGCACCTTCATCACCCTCGGAAAATAACCGGGGTACTGGCCCTTGGCGGCGTCTATGAAGATCAGGTCATAGGAGCCGTTAAGTGATTCGAGCACCTCCATGGCGTCGCCCTCCAGAAGCGTAATCCGCTCCTCCGCCCCCGCGCGGGCAAAATTCTTTCTTGCCTCCGATATCCGCCTATCGTTATTCTCAATCGTAACGATCCGGCAGTCCCCGGGCGCATACGCGCTCATAAAAAGCGCCGAGAATCCCACCGCCGTCCCCACTTCCAGGATATCCCGCGGGCGGTGTGACGCTATCAGAAAGCGGAGCAGACTCTGCGTCTCCCTGCGGATCACCGGTACGTGCGCCGCTCTTGCTTCCTCCTCCAGTTTCTCCAGAAACCCGCCGCTGCCCGGATACAGAGAATTGATGTATGCGCTTACACGCTCTCCCGTAATCATTCCTCTTCGTCCTCTTCTTCGCTCTCGCCCGACAGAACCTGCATCAGCTCCTCCGGCGTCATGGACGTATTCAGGATGTACTCGCCCGGCCTGAGCCGCTCCTCATAGCGGTTGACCTTCAATTGAATCCGGAAGATGTCCGCGTCGGCGATCAGCCCCCGCCTTTCCAGCAGCTGGGCCGTCTCCTTCACCGTCATGTCGCCGGACAGCACCACCCGCATATCTCTCCCGGGCTTTGGTTCCATGGCCGCATCCGACACGATGCTGTAACCGTAGGTGTACGCATATTCGCCCAGCCGCCAGATGCCGGCGGCTATCACCGCCACAATCGCCACCCGCAGGACAAACAGTCCCGCGGAGAGCGCCGCCTTCTGTGTCTTCATGTTCCTGTCTCCCCTTCAGAGTTCTCCCGCCGCCGTCAACGTCTACAGTACCAGATCGACCGCGTCCATGATTCTGGCGTCGATTGCCTGCAGCATGCGGCACATGCGCAGCTCATATTCCAGATATCTCTCCACGACAGGATTCCTCCGGAACTCATGATACTGCTCTTCAAACGCCTTGATACGCTCATCCAGATCCTCCGGATCTCCGCTCTGAAGTTCATAGTTCTTCCAGCAAAATTCCCTGACCCGGTCCGCCAGCCCCGGTACTTGTTCCACCTGACGCTTCGCCGCCATAAAACTGTGATACTCCGGGCTTTCCCTGATCGCCTCCACCAGTTCTTCTACTTTCTCTTTTACAATATTCATCCTTCTGTCCTATACTTCCATAATAATGGGAAGAATCATCGGATTCCGCTTGGTCTTTTTGCGGATGTAGTCTCCCAGCGCGTCTTTCATGATATTTTTCATCTTTCCCCAGTCCGTGATGCCGCGGTCCAGACATTTCTCCACCGCATCGTAGACAACGGCGCGGGCCTGCTCCATCAAATCCTCCGACTCTCTCACATAGACAAACCCGCGGGACACGATGTCCGGCCCCGACAAGAGCTGATTGCTTCCCCTCTCCAGCGTCAGGACGATAATCATAATACCGTCCTCGGCCAGATGCTGCCGGTCACGCATGACAATATTTCCCACGTCCCCGACACCGAGCCCGTCCACGAAGATGGCCCCGGTATGGACCTTATCCACAACGCCGGCGCCGTTCTGGTCCATCTCGATCACGTCCCCGGACTGCAGGACAAAGATATGATCCTTCTCCATGCCGAGCTGTCCCGCAATCGCGGCCTGTGCCTTCAGATGCCGGTATTCTCCGTGCACCGGTATGGCGTATTTGGGATGCACAAGCGAATAGATCAGCTTGATCTCCTCCTGACAGGCGTGTCCCGACACATGAGCATCCTGAAAAATCACGTTGGCGCCCTTGGCCGAAAGCTCGTTGATCACCTTCGATACCGCTTTCTCATTTCCCGGAATCGGATTGGAACTGAAGATGACCGTATCTCCGGGCATGATATGCACCTTCCGATGGAGATTCTGCGCCATCCGGGACAGCGCCGCCATCGATTCTCCCTGGCTTCCGGTCGTGATCAGAACCGTAGACTCCGGCGGGTAATTATTCAGCTGCTCGATGTCGATCAGCGTATTGTCCGGAACACGGATATAGCCCAGCTCCACCGCCGTCGTGATAACGTTGACCATGCTCCGGCCTTCCACCACCACCTTCTTGTTGTTCTTATAGGCCGAATTGATGATCTGCTGCACACGGTCCACATTGGAAGCGAACGTCGCCACAATGATGCGGGAATTGCAGTGCTCCATGAAGAGCGCATCCATCGTCCGTCCCACGCTCTTCTCCGACATCGTAATCCCCGGCCGCTCCGCGTTGGTACTGTCGCACATAAGCGCCAGCACCCCTTTCTTGCCGATCTCGCCGAAGCGCTGCAGATCAATGCTGTCGCCGAAGACCGGCGTGTAGTCCACCTTGAAGTCTCCCGTGTGCACGACAATCCCCGCCGGCGAGTAGATGGCGAGCGCCGAAGCGTCCGCGATGCTGTGATTCGTCTTGATAAATTCGATCCGGAACTGTCCGAGATTGATGGACTGTCCGTGCTTTACCACCTTCCGCTTGGTGGTCTTCAGCATGTTGTGTTCCTTTAATTTCCCCTCGATCAGGGCAATCGTCAGCCGGGTCGCATAGACCGGCACATTGATATCCTTCAGTATATAGGGCAGCGCCCCGATGTGATCCTCATGTCCGTGGGTAATGACAAACCCCTTCACCTTGTTCAGATTCTGCTTCAGATACGTCACATCCGGGATCACCAGATCAATCCCCAGCATGTCATCTTCCGGAAACGCCAGTCCACAGTCCACAACAACAATACTGTCTTCAAATTCAAAGGCAGTAATGTTCATTCCGATCTGCTCCAGGCCTCCCAGCGGAATAATACGCAGTTTTGAGTTGTTTACATTTTTCAAATAAATAACCTCCTGTAAAATATTCATTACACGTTTTCTTTTTGCAGACAATCCGTACAGTATCCGTAGAGTTTCACATCATGATCCTGAATCTGAAAACCGGTCTTTTCCTCCATCCTTTTTTCAAATTCTTCCAGCAGATCCCCCTGAAACGACATGACCCGTCCGCATTTTACGCAGATCAGGTGATGGTGGTGATGGCTGTCCTCGTCCTCATACACATGCCCCAGCTCATACCGCACATACCCGTCGTCCAGATAGATCCGGTCGATGATCTTCAACTCCAGCAGAAGCTGGATTGTCCTGTATACCGTAGCAAGCCCGATCTCCGGACTCTTTACTTTCACTAATTCATAGATTTCCTCCGCGGTCAGATGACTGTCCGCCTCTCTGGAAAGCGCCGACAAAACGGCCGTCCGCTGCGCCGTTACCTTCAGTCCCTTTTCCCGGAGCAGCCTTTCAAACCCTTCCCTGTTAAGCCCCATCTTCTCTCTCCGCCGAACCGCCGTTGTCCGGCCGCGCACGCCCCGGCTTCCCGCAGACACGCCGCCGGTCTATCTCGTAATGTCCACATCCTCCAGAAGCTGCTCAAAAACGGCCAGAACCGCTTCCTGCTCCTGCTCGTCCTCCACGATCTCATAGAGGCTCTCTCTCTCCCGCTCGTCCGACAGATCCCGGAAGATCACACATTCCCCGTCGCCTTCCGCCGAGTCCGCCGCCAGCAGGTAATTCACCCCGCCCACGCGGGTCTGTTCCAGTACATAGAAATCCACGGTCTCTCCGTTTTCGCCCCGAAACGTCAGTCGTTCCATCTCTCACTTCTCACTTTCTGTTCCGTTCTCCGTCCCCGGATCCGCGGCTGCGCCGGCTCTCCTTCTGTCCAGATATCCCTGCAGAATAAAGACCGCCGCGATCCGGTCCACATATTCCTTCCTGTGTTCCCGCCGGACGCCGCTCTCCATCAGCGTCCGCTCCGCCTCCACCGTCGTCAGGCGCTCGTCCCACATGACAACAGGCAGGCCTGTCCGCTTTCTGAGCATCTCTGCAAATTCCAGCGATTTTTCAGCCCTGTCCCCTACCGTATTATTCATATTTTTTGGAAAACCGAGTACAATCTCTCCCACCTCGTACTCTTCACACAGCGTCCGGATCCGGGCAAGCGTCTTCCTGAGCTTGTTCTCCTGCGTCCTCACGATGGTCTCCGTCCCCTGGGCAGTCAAAAGAAGCCCGTCACTGATCGCCACCCCGACCGTCTTCGAGCCATAATCCAGCCCCATAATTCTCATCCGCCGCTCAGTCCTTTACCGTTTTCTCCACATACACTCTCAGAAGCTCTTCCACCAGCTCGTCCCGCTCCACCTTCATAATCAGGCTTCTCGCTCCCTTATGGCTGGTAATATAGGTCGGATCCCCGGACATGATATACCCGACGATCTGATTCACGGGATCATATCCCTTCTCCGTCATCGCCTGATAGACCTTCTGCAGGACCTCGCCCACTTTCAGCTCCTGATCCGACTGAAGCTTAAAATACTGTGTGTTTTCCAATTTTTTCATAGTACTCCGTCCTCACCGGCCGCGGCGCGCCGTCCCCCGGAACCGCGCCCGCGCCCGATGTTTTATAAATACAAAAATAGATTCTGCATCTGCTCTATCATCAGTTTACTATAATCTGTCCGTAAATTCAACGTTTATTTTCTGTCAGCTTCTGTCAAAACTCCGTACAGCATATCATTTTCCAGTGCTTTTTCCACTTTCACGCGCACGAGACGGTTGGAGAGGGGCTCTTCCTGCGCCACCGCTACCTTTACATATTCCCCCGTATGGCCGGTCTGATACGTCTTTTTGCGCACCTCGCAGGATTCCTCCATCAGCACCTCCACCGTCCTGCCGAACAGACGGCGCCGGTAAGCGAGGCTTTCTTCCTCTGTAAGCTTCAGAAGCACTCTGCTCCGCTGTGCCTTGACCGATTCCGGCACCTGTCCGTCCATCCGGTCCGCCGCGGTCCCTTTCCTTCTGGAATACCGAAAGACATGCATCTCATAAAAATGAATCTGCTTCAGGAAGGCAAGGCTTTCGGCAAACTCCTCCTCCGTCTCCCCCGGAAATCCCACCATGACGTCCGTCGTCAGCGCCGGAGCGTCAAAATGCGCGCGGAGCCGTTCGCAGCACGCGGCGAACTCCCGCGTGTCATACTTCCGGTTCATCCTTCGGAGCGTCTCGTCGCAGCCGCTCTGCAGCGACAGGTGAAAATGCGGGCACAGCTGCTCCACCGACGCCAGTCCCCGGACAAACGTTTCCGTCATGATCCGCGGCTCCAGAGAGCCCAGGCGGATCCTCCGGATGCCCGGAACCTCCGAGACGGCCCGGATGACCGACAAAAGATCTCCCCCCTTCCCGTCGGCCCCGTAGGAGTCCAGATGGATCCCGGTAAGCACTATCTCCTGGTATCCGTTCCCGGCCAGTGCCCTCACCTCCGCAAGAATATCCGCCGGCTCCCGGCTTCTGACCCGTCCTCTCGTGTAGGGAATGATGCAGTACGTGCAGAACTGGTTGCATCCGTCCTGAATCTTCACATACGCTCTTGTATGTCCGGACGTCTGCCGGCGGCTCATCTCCTCATACCGCTTCTCGTGAGTGAGGTCATGGACCCACGCGGCTCTGCGCTCTTCCTCCCAGACGCTGAGAATATCCGCAAGTGCCGCCTTCTCGTTATTGCCGATCCGGATGTCCACCAGCGGATCCCTCTCCAGTTCTTTTCCGGCCGACTGTACGTAACAGCCCGCGGCAATCACCAGCGCATCCGGATTCTGTTTCTTCGCCCGGTGGAGCATCTGACGGGATTTGCGGTCTGCTGTATTTGTGACGCTGCAGGTATTAATTACATAGACATCCGCCTGCTCCTCGAAAGGAACAATCTCATAACCGTTTTGGACGAGGATTTCCTGCATGGCCTCCGTCTCATAGGAATTTACTTTACAGCCCAGACTGTGCAGCGCCGCTCTCTTCATACTTTTCTCCTTGTTTTTTATGAATTTTTCATTGACTTTCTCCACGCAAGTCATTAATATGTTAGTAGTAATAAGACCATTGAATTGAGGAGGAACATACAATGAAAACCGTTCATATTTCTTTAAATTCCATCGATAAAGTAAAAGCGTTCGTAAATGAGATCACCAAATTCGACAATGATTTCGACCTGGTTTCCGGCCGTTACGTCATCGACGCCAAGTCGATCATGGGGATTTTCAGCCTGGATCTTTCCAAACCCATCGAGCTGAACATCCATTCGGAGAAGAACGCGGAGGAGATCCTGAAAGTCCTCGCGCCCTACATTGTCGAATAATTCAGGCCCGTAACCGGCTGCCGCACAGGACGGCAGCTTTTTTGATGCGCAGGAAAGTCAGCGCCGGACCTCGATCACTTCCCTCGTCTTCAGAGCTTCTTCCAACATCTCCCCGATCTTCTCAGCAAGCGCCTGCTCCGACCGGCGGATCCGTTCCACCTGAGGTTTGGTCACCGGATGTTTGGCGACGAACGTGGTGCAGCAGTCCTCGTAAGGCAGAATCGAAGTCTCATACGTGTCGATCTTCTTCGCAACCGTCACAATATCTTCCTTGTCAAACGCGATCAGCGGACGGAAGACCGGAAGCGTGCAGACATCGTTGGTCGCCGCCAGACTCGGAACCGTCTGGCTTGCCACCTGCCCGATGCTCTCGCCGGTAATCAGAGCAAGGCATCCTGTTTCTTCCGCGATCCTCTGCGCAATTCGCATCATATAGCGGCGCATAATAATCGTCAGCTCGTCATGCGGACACTGATCGTAGATATACATCTGAATATCGGTAAAATGAATCACATGCAGACGGATGGGACCCGTATAGCGCGCAATCTTCGCGGCCAGATCCACCACCTTCTCTTTCGCCCGCTCGCTGGTGTAGGGCGGCGCGTGAAAATACACGGCGTCAATGAGAACGCCGCGCTTCGCCACCATGTAGCCCGCCACCGGACTGTCAATCCCGCCGGACAAAAGGAGCAGAGAACGCCCGTTGGTCCCCAGCGGCATGCCGCCCGGCCCCGGTATAACCTCGGAATAGATACAGATATGGCTGCGCAGTTCAATGTGCAGCAGAATGTCCGGTTTGTGCACATCCACCGACAACTGCGGAAATTCCCGGAGGATTCTGCCCCCGAGCTCCGCGTTTACTTCCATGGAATCCATGGGATAATTCTTGTTGGCGCGGCGGGTGTGGACTTTGAAGGTCGCGCTCACCCCTTCGTACATCCGGTGCATATAATCCATTACATCCGTGCAGAGCGTCTCGAATCCCCGGTCCTCCCTGAGGACCACCGGGCAGATTCCCACGATGCCGAATACTCTCTGCAGGGACGCCACCGTCTCCTCATAATCGAATGCCCCTTCCGCCTCCACGTAGATCCGTCCCTGTTCCTTTGTGATCCGGAACGTGCCGTCCACGTGATACAGTACCTGTTTCATGCGGGCCACCAGGGCGTCCTCGAATACATAACGGTTCCTTCCCTTTACCCCGATCTCTCCATATTTAATCAAAAATGCCTGAAACATATCCATCTCCTGTCGTTTTATCTGCGCACATACCTGCGGAGCACCGGCAGAAGTTCCTCCAGCGCCCCGAGACAGTAATCAATCTCTTCCTCCGCGGTCTCAAAGCTGAAGCTGAAGCGAAGCGTACTGCCCAGCAGTTCCTTCTTCACTCCGATCGCCTGCAGCGTATGGCTGACTGCCGGTTTGTTCGAGGAGCACGCCGAACCCGCGGATACGCAGATTCCCCGTTCCTCCAGCGCGTGCAGCAGCACTTCGCTGCGTATTCCCGCAAAGCTTACGCTCACGATATGGGGAGCGCCGTCTCCGCCCGTCCTGCCGTTGACCGTCGTCTGCTCCAGCCTCAGGATCCCCTCCGTAAAGCGTTCTTTCAGACGGTACAGCCGGCCGACCTGTTCCTCCAGATCTTCATAGCAGGCCTCTGCCGCCGCCGCGATTCCGGCGATTCCCGGCACATTCTCCGTGCCGGAACGCAACCCTCTCTGCTGTCCGCCGCCGAACAGAATCGGGTGTATCTTCACCTTCCCGGCCGCATAGAGCAGGCCGACGCCTTTGGGGCCGTGGAACTTGTGGCCGCTGACCGACAGAAGATCCATCCCCTCCCGGCCCGGAAAGATCCGGTATTTTCCGTACGCCTGTATCGCGTCCACATGGAAAAGCGTCTTCCTGTTCCGCTCCTTTACGATCCGCGCAATCTCCTCCACCGGCTGGACAGAGCCGATCTCATTGTTCACATACATCACGGACACCAGAATCGTCTCCTCGGACACCGCGTCGCGGAGCGCTTCCAAAGAGACGACGCCGTCCTGGTCCACCGGGAGATAGGTCACGGAAAAACCCAGTTCCTCCAGATGCTTCATCGCATTCAACACGGACGGATGCTCGATGGACGAGGTGATCAGATGCCTGCCCGCCCTCTGATTGGCAAGCGCGGTCCCGATGAGCGCCAGATTGTTGGATTCCGTGCCTCCGGAAGTAAAGAAAAGCTCCTTCTCTTTTACCTTCAGGTTCTTCGCGAAAAAAGCCTTCGCTTCCCTGATCACATGTTCCGCCTCCACTCCCCTTACGTGCAGGGAAGACGGATTCCCGTAACTTTCGCGCATCACTTTGACCATCCGGTCCGTCACCCGTTCCACGCAGCGGGTCGTTGCTGAATTATCCAGATATGCCTCCATATCCTACTCCTCCATCTGAAACATCAGAACGGACAGGACGCAGAGCCCCGCCGTCTCCGTACGCAGGATCCGCCTTCCAAGCGAGATCATCTGTGCGCCCGCCTGCACGGCCGCCTCCGCCTCCGACTTCTCAAATCCTCCTTCGGGACCGATGAGGATACCGACGGACTGCCCTCTTACGATTCCCGCCAGCGTCTCCCTCGAGCGCTGCATGGCACTTTTGCAGCCGTCCTCCAGCAGTTCCCCGGCGCATTCATAGGGCAGCAGCAGAACCTCCGCCCCCTGCGCGCGAAGCAGCGCCTCTGAAAAGGGAACAACCGGCGCCACCTCCGGAATGACAGCCCGCCCGGACTGCTTGGCCGCGCTCTCGGCGATCGCCTGCCAGCGCCGAAGCTTCGAGATCTCCTTCCTGGCGTCCAGTTTTACCACGCATCTTCTCGAAGCCACCGGGACGACCGCGGACGCTCCCAACTCCACCGCCTTCTGAATGATCAGTTCCATCTTGTCCCCCTTGGGAAGACACTGGAAAAGCGTGATTTTCGAGGGAAGTTCCGACGCGACCCTGCGTTTCTCCATCACCGCCGCATAGACCGCATCCTCGCCGAAACGGTCAATCCGGCTTCTGTATTCGCTGCCGTATCCGTCATGAATGAGAATCTCTTCTCCTTCTTTCATCCTCAGGACATTCCGGATGTGATTCACATCCCCGCCGAGAATCTCGATCTCATCGGCATGCACCTGAGACGGCTCCACAAAAAAATGATACATACTCTCTCCGTCAATTCTTACGCGCCGTCACGGACACCCACTCTCCCTGACGGGTTACCTCCAGCACCTCAAATCCGGCCGCCTTTACCGCCTCCGTCACCGTCTCCTCTTTTTCGTCAAGAATCCCGGACGTAATGTAGATACCGCCCTTCTTCAGATGCCGCGCCACAACCGGCGTCAGCGGGACCAGCACCTCCGCCAGAATGTTGGCCGTGACCATGTCATACCGTTCGTATCCGACCTGCTCCTGTACGTCTCTGTCGTCAATGAGATTCCCCAGCAGCACCCGGAACCGGTCCTCGCCGATGCCGTTTACCGCCATGTTCTCCAGCGACGCGCTG
This sequence comes from uncultured Lachnospiraceae bacterium, assembly GCA_910587765.1. Taxonomy (GTDB): domain Bacteria; phylum Bacillota; class Clostridia; order Lachnospirales; family Lachnospiraceae; genus Hominiventricola. The sequence continues at coordinate 65,327 of CAJUNR010000023.1, read as the reverse complement.
ACGGCGCAGGGATCGAGGTCCGTCCCCAGCGCGCGCTCCGCTCCCAGCTTGAGCGCCGCAATCGAAAGAATCCCGCTTCCGGTTCCCACATCCAGCAAAACCGTCCCGCCGGTCACGTACCTGCGGATCTGCCGGATACAGAGCTGGGTAGTCTCATGCATCCCGGTCCCGAACGCGGTGCCAGGGTCGATCTGAATCAGAAGCTTTCCCTGATCTTCCGGCTTCACCGGCTCCCATGAAGGCGTGATCAGAATATCGTCCACATAAAACTGATGAAAATACTGCTTCCAGTTGTTGATCCAGTCCTTGTCTTCCGTCCGGGCAGACTCGATGGTTCCCGCGCCTACGTCCACGCCCCAGCCTCTGATCTCGTCCAGCCCTTCCCGCACGGCCGCCAGAACCGCCTCGTTGTCCTGCTCCGGCTCCAGATAGAAGCTGATGCGGGCAGTTCCGTCGTCCTCAGGGCCGTCGGGAAGGATATCCACAAACATTTTCGCGCGGTCGCTCTCTGAGAGCGGAACCCCGTCCTCAATCTCGATGCCCTCAATCCCGGCGTCCATCATCATACTGCTGATCAGATCCTCCGCTTCCGTCGTCGTCAGCAGCGTATATTTATTCCACCTCAATACTGATCTTCTCTCCCTTCCGTGTTCTGCAGCACAAACTTCCCGATCGCCTCCACGCTGTCCACCACCGCCACCGCTCCGGCCTTCTCAAGCTCCCCCTCGGCGGCGAATCCCATGGACAGTCCCAGACAGGGGATGCCGAAATGCGCGGCTCCCTCCACGTCGTGCCTGCGGTCTCCCACCATGAGGATCTTTTTCCTCTCTTCCGCGGAAAGATTCATCCGGCGCAGAAGCTCTTCCAGCACTTCCCTCTTGCCGCATCTGCTCTCGTCCAGGCTCCCGCCGCAGATATAATCAAAATATGAATCAATCTGAAAATGTATCAGCGTCTGACGGACAAACGGTTCCGGCTTGGAGGAAGCGATGGCGGTCACTCTGCCGCCGGCTCTTAATGCCTGCAGAAGCTTCGGCACCCCGTCAAAAAGCCGGTTCTGGAACACCCCGGCCGTGCTGAAATACTCCCGGTAATATATGACGGCTTTTCGTGACTGTTCTGGCGTAAAACCATAATATTCCGCAAAGGATTCCGGAAGCGGCGGGCCGATAAAGGGTTCCAGCTTTGCCAGATCCGGCTCGTCAATTCCCATATGCGCAAGCGCGTACTGCACGCTCTTCGTAATGCCCTCTCTGGGGTCCGTAAGGGTACCGTCCAGATCGAAAAAAATATACTGGTACATCGTTTCTACTCCATTTCTACTCTCATTCCGCCGGCGCGCTTACCGGGCGTCCCTCAGCGGCTGCCGCCCGGAAATGCTCCGTGATATAGTCATGCATCCTGTGCACGGCCGGTGCGGACACCTGCGAACGGACCGTGGCCAGCACGATCGTCCGCTTCTCTTCCACGTCCAGCGGATAGACGCTGACCGGAAACGGAAGATGCCGGACCACAAGCTCCGGTACGAGACAGACCCCATAGCCGCCCATGACCAGAGCGATAGCCGACATGTCGTCCAGAATACGGCTTCCGCCGGTGCCGGACAGATGGTATTTCTCCATAAAGTGATTCACATCGGCATCGCAGCCCTCTCTCTGAACCACGAAACGCTGTCCTCTCAGTTCCTCAACCGTCACATATCCCGGATGCCTCGGCTGAAAATCCTTCGGAGTCACACAGACGATCCGGTCCTCATAAACCGGCGTTCCCGACAGTTCCCCCACGCTGGAAGCCGAGAGAAATCCCAGATCGACGACGCCGTCCTTCAGCCACTGATAGACGTCCCTGTAAGTTCCCTGATAGATATCGAGCCGCACCTCGGGATATTCCCGCTCAAAGCCTTTTAAGAGGCTGGGCATCCACTCCACACAGGCACTGTTGAAAGTACCAATCCGCACCAGCCCTTTCTGCATGCCGTTAAACTGTGCCACCGCCTGCTGCAGGTATTCGTCGCTGTTCAGCACATTTTTAATGTAGGGAAACAGTTCTTTCCCGTAGCTGGTCAGATAGATTCCCTGCCGGCTCCTCACAAAAAGCGCGGAGCCGAGCTCCGATTCCATCGCGGACACCGCATGGCTGATCGCGGAAGGCGTCAGCTTCAGCACCTGCGCCGCTTTCTGAAAGCTCTGCTGCTCCACGACCGCCATGAACACCTGATAGGACAACAACGTCATAGACTTCTCCTTGATTTTTTTTCATTCAAAGCATGAAAAAAATGAATTTTACTTATGCGGCAAATTATACTAAAATATCCGTATCAGATCAACATCAGAAGGATTGCTTTTGTTGTATAAAATGTGTTTGCGATGAAAAATGGAGGGCGCCCTGCCTTCCATTTTTCATGTATCGGAATGCATCTTCAGAACGCGTTCTCTGCCCTCTCCCATAATCCACTCAAAGGCATCGTCCAGACCCTCTTCCGAAAAAGCAAAATCCCTGCTGATTTTCTTTTCATCCGCCGTCGCGTCCAGAGCGAAGGGCTCCGGCCACAGAATGGTCCGAAGCACCGCCGCCTGCTCCTGTGTGTCCTCCTGTGCACACTCCGACTTCCCGATCCAGAAGCGGATCCCTCTGTCGGAACCGGTAAACGCCTCCTTCTGATAGAACGGGAGATGAAACAGATCGATTCTTTTCACCATACCGGCTCTCCTGCTCCAAACATCTTACACCGTGTTCGTCTTCAGTGTGACCGTCACCCATCCGCCGTCATAATTAAAGCCGATTTCCAGACCGACGGGAGTGTAGAACATCACGCTGTCTTCCCCGCTTTTGAGATATTCCATCAGTTCCTCATCCGACAGCCCGTCCACGAACTCCACCTTGCCGTTCTGGTACGTATTTCTCGAGCGGAACTGCCAGACCAGCTCTTCATCCACCTCTGCCATCTCCTCATGGGAAATGACTTCGCCGTTGTCCACCCGCAGAGTGACCGCTTCCACTCTCGGAACCGTTGTCTTTTTCTCATAAAAGCTGTGCCGGACAGCCACGCTGATCTTCTCCTCATCCATGTACGTCACATAGCCGTAGCTCGAAGCGCCGGAAGCATATTCCCGGTAGCGGCCTTTATATTTGCACACCAGATCCTCGATCACGCGGTTCATGGCCGCATATTTCTCCTCCTCGCCCTCGCCGGTCAGGACCGGATAGACGCACTCATACGTGCATCCGTCGTCCTCGTCCTCCGGACGCAGCGACAGCGTTCCCCATATGACCTGATAATCCAGATCTCCGGAGGTGGCGTCGGTAATCTCCTTATAATAGTCATCCTTCTCGTCCGGCACATATTCCCCGTCGGAGGAATCCCCGCCGTAGTTGTCATACCAGTCGTCCTCATAAGGGTTTCCGTAACCGAAATACCCGTCCTCCGAATGGTAATCCGGCATCTCCTTCTCGACTTCCCGCACAACTTTGCGGATGGAGAAGATCATAAACAGGACAATGGCCGCCACGCATAAAATGCCGATCACTGCGCAGATGATGCCGACGGTTCTGCCGTTTCCCTTTTTATTTTTCACCGGTTTTATAACAGGAGCCTGAGGGTTCTGCCCCTGCGCTCCTCCATAAGGCTCCGTCCAGCCTGTCCCGGTCTGCTGTCCCTCCGCGCCTCTGTGCCATGGATTCCCCTCCGAATAGCCGCAGCTTCGGCAGATGCCGTCCTGCATCAGAGCGCCGCATCTTGGACAAAATCCGTATCCGTCTCTCCCGCTCATGTCGCTTCCCCCCTTAACGCCTCTCGTTTTGTCTTCCCGGTCAGGGCCGTACGCCGTCCGTTTCCGGCTCCTCTTCCAGCTCCACCGTCACCGTCCAGTAGCTTTCCTTCGCCTCGATGGCGCGGACGACGCCCTCCAGTGCCGAAACCCTCTTCTTCGTATTGTTGGACATGGCCACCGCATCCCGGATCGTATAATAATAGACAGTTCCCGCCATCGTGCCGGACATATCTTCCTTCAGCTTTACCCGGTCACCGGCCTGTATTAGCCCATCCCGCTCCATACGAAATTCCATCTTTCTGCCCATCGTAAGCCACTCCTAAAAATTCCTCCAGGCAGATTCCCTGCTCCGTCATCAGTTTCGCAGCCGGAATCCCCACATACCGCAGGTGCCACGGTTCGGAGATGATGCCCGTGATCCCCGACTTGCCGGAAGGATAACGAATCACATACCCGTACTCCCACGCGTGCTCTTCCACCCACTGGTATTCCTTCGTATTGCGGATCCCTTCGTCCAGTGCCCGGTAGCTGCGTGTCAGAAAATCCACCGTCAGCCCGAGCTGATGCTCGCTCGTCCCCGGAACCGCCACCACTCTGGCCGCCCGTTCCACCGCTTCCTCGTGATCGTAACCCGCCGACTCCAGACGGCGGATCTTTGTCTTAAAAAGATTCACCTGCTTCGTATATGTCCGGTAGGAGGAGGTCACGCTGATGTACATCTTCTCTTTCTTCGCATCGGCAATCAGCTTCTTGATCGCATCCGCCGAACGCTCTTCCAGCTCCTGTCCGCCCCCTATGCCCACCAGATCCATCTCCAGCTCGTCTTTGAGAATGTATTCTTTGTTCAGCAGGCTTAAATATCCGTTCATGATCGCGTCTTTCACGTCTTTGTCCAGGGAAGACTCGATGTCCTTCTTCACCTGCTCCGTCAGGTTTCCCGCTTTCTTCCGGCTGCTTTTGCCGGAAGAGGACGTGCTCTTCTTCGCCTGGGGAGCGGGCGTCTTCTCCGTTGCCTGTCCGTCCCCTGTCTGCGCCTGCCCGTCCGTCCCGGTCTCCTGAGCCGCCGCTTCCGACTGGGCTGCCGCCGCTGCCTGTGCTTCCGCTTCCGCCTGAGCCGCTGCCGCCGCCTGTGCTTCCGCTTCCGCCTGGGCCGCCGCTGCTGCCTGCGCTTCCGCCTCTGTCTGAGCCGCCGCTTCCTGCGGCAGCTCCTCCCCGGCTCCTTCCGCCGCCGGTTCCCCGGATGGCTCCTCCGTCCCCATGACCGGTTCCGCCGCTCTCGTATACAGCCCGTCCGCCTGGAAGGCCAGGACCGCTCCCAACAGCAACAGAAGCCGGACTTTTCCTGCGTATTTTTTCATATTATCCTCTGATCTTCGTATTTTCAACGTATAAATCCCGTCCGTCCCCTATCATAACACACATTTCCCGTAATTACACCCCCGCCGGACTATAATTTAAGAAAAACTTAAAGTTTGGTTACTGCTTTTCACATCTATGTCACCCGGACGCCCGATACGGGCATATTATCCTTCCAGACCCCGCGGGAGTTTATGCCCTATGGGTACTTAATGAAGGGAAGCAGCGGTATTCTAATTCCCGTAAGGGTATCAAGACACGTTTTTTGTGTCTTGATACCGGCGCCCTTCAATGGGTCTTCCAGGAAAATATGCCCGCATCGGGCTGAAAGCAGCACAGAATTGAAACAATTCCGTCCCCCCATCAGCAGCAGAAGACCCATCCTCTTCCGCCGCAGCAGCAGAGGCTGCACAGATTGTACATCAGGCACATCCGGCAGCACATGTCGCTGCCGGTCATATTCATCCCGCCGTAAGGCGTGCTCATCTGGTCATACCAGTTTCCGCCGCCCTGAAGCCGGCGCAGCAGCATCTGATATTCCATCCGGCCGGGCTCAAGCTCAACCGCGCGGGCCGCATGCTCCAGCGCGGTCACATTGTTGCCGACGCCGTTATTGGCAATTGCGCTCAGATAATACCAGCCGGCCTCCCTGCGGCTCATGCCGGACAGCACATTCAGCGCCTCGTGGTAGCGGCCTCCCCTGACATAGTTCATGGCCGCGTTCAGATATCTTGTATAATCGTCCTCCTGGCCGCTTCCGCCCGTCTGCTGGTATCCGCCGAAACCGCCGGAGCCGAAATATCCCTGTTCTTTTTCTTTCATGATCTGATCATACGCGGCCTGCACCTGCTTGAAACGCTCCTCCGCCTGCGCCGCGTTGGGATTGTTCACATTGGCATCCGGGTGATATTTCCGGCTGAGCGCACGATAGGCCTTCTTGATCTCCTCATCGGAGGCGCCCCGCTGCAGCCCCAGCACTTCATATGGGTCTGTCATCATGACTTTTCTTCCATTTCCTTTCTTCTCCTGCGAACCTGCTCATAGCGAGTCCATACGCCGGCATACAGGATGTTTCGCAAAAGCTCCGCCTCCTCGAGAATCGGCAGCTTCTCGAACGCTCTCCCGGTCTCCGCCATCATCATCTTCAGAATCGTCCTGCAGTCCTGTTCAAAAGTCTCCCCTTTGCAAAGCTGCGCAAAAGGATTGTATCTTCCCTTCGACAGATCCTCTTCCAGATCCTCGTAAGCGTCCATTAAATAGATGAATTTCCCGAAAAAGAAACCCATATGCCGCAGCGTCCGCTCCCATTCATCCCGCCGGTACACAAACCATTCTGCCATAATCTCCCCGAAAAATCCAGCCGTTTTGTCAATATCGCAGATCTTTTTCCGCTCCGCCTCCTGAAGTTCCCGCAGCAGCCTTCCGGTTTTCGCCATTTTCCGCCCGTACCGCGCCCTCAACTTCCTCATCCGCCGTTTCAGAAGACCGGCATACAAAAGCCCGGACAACTTTCGTTCATCCTGCCAGTCATCCAGACATTTATAATAAGTCAGTATCACATTCACGTCCGCGGCGTAATCGTAAAACGGATTCTCCCGATAGGGTGAGCAGCGAAGCGGGTGCGCCGGACACCGTCCGCTTCCGTTCTTTGTCTCAGGCTCGTACAGCCCGGTCAGCAGAAGAGCGAGGAACGTCATATCGTAACTGAGCGTCATCTGTCCCAGCCTTCCATGGCGTCTTGTCAGACTTCTGCAAAGACCGCAGTACCCGGCCTGATACGCTTCGTACTCCCGGACTTTCAGTTCCGGCTTGTGAATCACAATATATCCGAACATCCTCTAACTCCTCTTCTGAAACTCCCGGCCGCATCTGGGACAGCGGACCATGATCTTCCCTTTTCCCTTTGGAATGCGGATCTTCTGGCGGCATCCGGGACAGGTATAGATGTGATGGTATTTCCGCTCGCCGGCCAGACGCTTCTGCTGATCCGCCCAGAACCGGAACCGGGCCGTCGCCTGCAGATAGCGTTCGTTCTCCCTGAAACGGGCCCCGTGATTTCTGGAAAAAATACGAAAATACGTATAGAACAGAAGAATCCAGGCAATCCCTCCCAGAAGACGGCTCCGGAAAAGCACATTCAGTACGATACAGACCAGCACCGCCCCCAGAAGGAAGCGGGAAAAAGCATCCTGACCGTACCTTCCCTGCATAAAACGATAAAATCTCTCTCTCATGGCAACTGGAACTCCTTTTCTAAATTGATGAATCCATTGTCGTCTCTGTATATCAACCCATTGTAAACGGTAAATATGAATATCCCATGAATTTTTTATAAAGCAATCTGAAAAATCCGGAGGAGCCGCGTTCGCCGCTCTCCCGGACTTGTCTCTACGCTTTCAGCGTCCGATATCTTTTCTCCAGAATCTCCTCCAACTCTTTTCCCGGCTCGAAGCAGATCACATGGTTTCCTTTTTCCGTGCCCACCTTCATCACGCAGCAGGACCGCCCCTCCTCGTGTGAAGAGTAATCCCGGGTGATCTTTCCCAGCCGGACCGCGTCCTCTTTCCTTCCCAGATGATATCCGGCCACATTTTTCATATCGCACATAAATTTTCTTTTTCTGCGGCTCTTCTGGTAGACCGCGGAAATCTCCAGCGTCCCGTCCAGAAAGATCGTCTCGTACTCCATGCTGCTGCTTAAATAAGCCAGATAGCAGCCGACGGCTCCGGCTGCCGTCACCAGAAGAAACGCCCAGTATACCATCAGCGCCAGCACCAGCGACACGGCCGTCACTCCAATCACCGCAATCTGTTTTGCTCTCATCTGTCCGGTCTGCCGAACGGCGACCGCATACTCACTGTAACTGTTCTCGTTCATGCTGTCAACTCCTTACCATCTCCCTGCCGCCGGACGGGCCGCAGTCTGTTCGTTCTACTCCTCTTCCTCCTCCGGCACCTCGGCCAGCAGCGCATAGGCAATGTTGGTCGCATGGTCCGCCACCCGCTCAAATCCGGACATCACATCCGAGAAAACCATGCCCGACGCCGCCGAACATTCGTTCCTTGTCAGCCGTTCTACGTGGTTCTTCTGGAACTGACGCTCCATCAGATCAATCTCATTTTCCAGATCCATAATATCCTGCAGATGGACTTTGGTGCTGTGCGCGAACATGTCGATCGAATACTCCAGAATCTGATTGACCTTTGCGCTCATCTCCCGTAATTCCCGCAGGCTGTCCTCGCTGAAGGAAATGTTATCCCGGATCCTGCTCTTTGCCGAGTCCGCCAGGTTCTCCGCGTGATCTCCGATCCGCTCGATATCATTGACCACGTGGAAGAGCGCGCCGATGCTTTTGCTGTCGTCAATCGGCAGCGTCATCTGCCCGATCCTCACCAGATAATCCGTGATCGCATGATTCATAAAGTTAATCTGTTTTTCCACCGCATAGACTTTGTCGATTTTCGCCTCGTTCAGATTGATCAGCGCATCCAGTCCGCGGTTCAGATTCTCATAGGCAAGCGCTCCCATATGCTCCAGTTCCCGCACCGCCTCGATCACCGCTGTCGTCGGCGAGAACATGGCTGTCTTTCCTATGTAATAGAGCTGATACTCCGTATCTTCCTTCTTGTCCTCTCCCGGCACCGCCAGATAGGTCAGCTTCACGATCCCTCTGGTAAACGGAAGCAGAATCAGTACCTGACAGATCTTGAACAGGGTATGCGCGTTCGCCACACAGCGTCCCGGATCCGAGCCGGACAGCTTCATAATCACATTCAGCACCAGACCTCCGGCCAGCGTCAATACCAGATAGATGATTACCGTTCCTATAATATTGAAGAAAAGATGAATCAGCGCCGCCCTTTTGGCGTCCTTCTTGCCGCTCAGAGAAGCAAGCATCGCGGACATACAAGCCCCGATGTTGCATCCCAGAATAATGTAAAAGCAGATCGGAAGCTCGATCAATCCCTGCTGCGCCATCAGAAGAAGAATGCTGACAGTCACGGAAGAGCTTTGAATAATGGCGGTAATCACCGTCCCCATAAGGACTCCCAGAATCGGATTCTCCAGTCCTCCCAGCAGAGCGGCCACCTGCGGCGAGTCTTTCAGGCCCGCCATACTTCCGGACATGACGGAAAGTCCCATAAAGAGGACGCCGAAGCCGAGGATGACTTCACCGATCTTTTTCACCCGGTCATTTTTCACAAACTGCGTCAGGATCACACCAAGGAACAGAAACACCGGCGCATAGGCCGACAGATTAAACGACACCAACTGCGAGGTGACGGTGGTACCGATGTTGGCGCCCATGATCACGCCGGCCGCCTGGTACAGGTTCATCATTCCCGCGTTGACAAAGCTGACCGCCATAACCGTAGTGGCGCTCGAAGACTGAATCACCGCGCAGAACAGGATTCCCACCAGAGTTCCCATAATCTGGTTCGTCGTAACCGCCTCCAGAATACTGCGCATCTTGGCGCCCGCCGCCTTCTCCAGACCGTCGCTCATCTGCTTCATCCCCAGCAGAAAAAGGCCCAGGCCCCCCATCAGTGACACGATCACACTAATTTCCATAATCCCTCTACCTCACAGTATTTTATCCTCAGGTATGCAACACAAAAGCGTATGTAGTTTAATTTTACATACGCTCTATTATACTTTACTCCAATTTTATAAAACTTACAAGAAGTTCTTTAAGATTTTACACAAATTTTACTTTTTCCCCAGTGCACATCCGACAAAATACGCGCTTTCAGATCCTCCAGGGACTTGAATTTCTGTTCCGGACGCTCAAATTCCAGAAACTCCACCGTCAGATGTCTCCCGTAGAGATCGCCGCTGTAGTCAAACAGATACGTCTCCACTCCTTTGCGGCTCTCTCCTCCTACCGTCGGCTTATAGCCGATGTTGGTGATTCCGTAGAAATCCTCGTCCTCCAGCCGGGTCTTCGTCAGATAAACCCCGTTGGGCGGCAGAAGCTTCTCCGCCGGGGGCAGAAGATTCGTCGTCGGAAGCCCCAGCGTTCTTCCGATCTGCCTGCCGTGGAGAACCTCCCCGCTCACAAAATACCGATACCCCAAAAGCTCGTTGGCCAGAGGAAGATTTCCCTCGTGCAGCGCTTCCCTGACATAGGTGCTGCTGATATCCCTTCCGTGGCTCTTCGCCTTCTGAACCACCTCCACACAGAAGCCGTAGGATTTCCCCAGTTCTTCCAGTGTTTTTACGTCCCCTTTCCGCCGATAGCCGAACCGGAAATCTTCCCCCACCACCACAAAAGCCGCATGCAGCCGCTCTGCCAGCACTTTTCTGACAAACGTTTCCGGCTCCATATGAGACAGCTCGGGCACGAAGGGGCACTCCAGAAGATGGTCGATTCCGGCCTGCTCCAGAAGCCGCCGGCGTTCTTCGTTGGTCATGATGTTCTGTCCTGACAGCCCGGACAGCATCCGTGTCGGATTCTTCTCGAACGTAAAGATGACGGTCAGAAGCCCCTGCTGCTTCTTGGACAGCACGCGCCCGATCAGCTTCTGATGCCCTCTGTGAAGTCCGTCAAATTTCCCCAGGCTGACCGCCGAGGGGCTGTCTGTATGGAAGTCCGCTGCTCCCGTCACATAGTTCATACTTTTTCACTCTGCTTTTCGTAAAACATTTTCACCGGGCGGTACTGCGTCCGCTCCCGGTCGTATTGATAGATACCGACAAACACTCCCCGGGAATCGTATACGCGCACCTGTCCGGACAGCGCCTCCTCTTCCTGCGTATCGGCCGGTCGGAACGGATTCCCGTTATGGCCTAGTTTCGCGCTTCTCTCCTTCAGCCTGACCGGGGGCAGCGTGTCAAACATCCGCTCCACCGGAAGAATCGCTTCCGACAGCCGCCCCTCGTCCCGCAGCCGTTCCACCTGCGCGAGCCGGAGACTGTTTTCAACCGAAAAGGGGCCTGCCTTCGTCCGCAGCAGCTCCTTCATACAGCCGTGACACCCCAGCCGCTCCCCGATATCATGGCAGAGCGTACGGATATAAGTCCCCTTGGAACAGGAAACCGTCATGTGAACCTCCGGAAGAGTGATCCTCTGAATCCGGATGCCGTAAATCGTCACCGGCCTCGCCCGGCGCTCCACTTCCTTCCCCTCTCTGGCCAGATCGCACAGCTTTCGGCCACCGACTTTCAAGGCAGAATACATCGGAGGAATCTGCTCGCAGGGACCCACGAAACTCATAACCGCCTGCCGGACCTCTTCTTCCGTCACGCGCACCTCTGCGCGTTCGAGAACGTTCCCGCCGGCATCCTGTGTGTCCGTCCTCTGTCCCAGCAAAAGGACCGTCTCGTACGTCTTGTCTCTGTCCGTCAGCATATCGCACAGCTTCGTGCCGGTTCCGAGACACACAGGGAGAACCCCCTCCGCGTCCGGATCGAGCGTTCCCGTATGGCCGATCTTCTTCTGTTTTAAAATTCCGCGCAGCTTTGCCACCACATCGTGGGAGGTAAAGCCGCGCTCCTTATAGATATTAATGACTCCGTTCTTCACTCTTCTTCCTGCTCCGCAAGCTGATGTTCGATATGTAAGGTCAGATTATTGACAATGTCGTGGAAGGTGCCCTTCATCGTCACTCCCGCCGCCCGCACATGTCCTCCGCCTCCGAAATAGGAAGCCACCTCGCTTACATCCACCGTTTCTCTGGAACGGAGAGAAACTTTATATTCCAGATTGTCCGTCTCATAGAGGAAGATCGCAACTTCCACGCCTTCGGTCATCTTGAGCTGGCTGACGATGCCGTCCAGATCCAGCGGCGTCACTCCGAAAAAGGTCAGTTCCTTTCTGCGCACTACGCTTACAATGCCTCTGCCGTCCAGAATCCGCATGCTTTCCAGAAGCGCCTTGCCGAGAATCTGGTTCTGGCGGTAGGTTTTCTTGTAGAACGTCTCCTCCAGAAGCTTCGTATACGGAATCCCCTTCTCCATCAGCATGGCGGCCATCCGCATCGTATCCGGGGACGTACATCCATACTGAAATACCCCGGTATCGTGAGCGATCCCCGTGTACAGAGCGGCTGCCGTCTCCTTTGAAATCTTCTCCGGTTCCATCATCCGGCACAGCACCTCGCAGGAAGAGCTGGCATCTTTGTCAATCTCGTTGACAAGAGCATAGCCGGGATTACTGACATGATGGTCGATACAGACGGTCTTTTTCGCATGGTCAAAGTACAGCTTCGCATCCCCCAGCCGCTCACAGGACGCGCAGTCCAGCGCGATAAACAGGTCATATTCTCTGGCAATCCCGTCCGCTTCCCGGATCCCGTCGAAGCCTTCCAGTATGGAAAATTTCGGATCCGGCTGCTCCAGCCAGAGATCCGCCTCGATCTGTGCAAAATTATCTCTGATGTAATGTTTCAGGCCGATACAGGCTCCGACGCAGTCGCCGTCGGGCCTGACATGCCCGGCAATGGCAACCGTGCGGATCCCCTGCAGTTCTCTTTCAAGCTTCACTCTCATCATCCTTTTTTCTATCTCTCCGGCACGGCAGCGGGCAACGGTTCTCAACCGCCGCTCCCGCCGCCGTCCGGGCTGTTATTTTCATCGTTTCCGATCACGTCGTCGATCAGTTTCGACATATTGACTCCGTATTCGATGGACTGATCCAGAATAAAGGTGATCTCCGGCGTATTCCGAAGATTCAGCTCCCGGGCCAGCTGCCGGCGGATATATCCCACCGCGCTCTGAAGTCCCTCCTGGGTATCCTTCTGCGCCTTCTCGTCCCCGAGGACACTGATATAGGCCCTGCAGGTTTTCAGATCGGGAGCCACATACACCTGCACCACGGAAGTCAGCGGGCTGATCCGCGGATCCTTGATCCCGCCTCTGATAATCTCCGAAAGCACTTTCTGGACTTCTCCGTTAATACGGGTATTCTTAATACTGTTTTTTCTCATCCTATCTTGGCACCTCTACCATTATATAGGCCTCCACAATATCCAGTTCCTGAATGTCGTTGTACTTTTCAAACACCAGACCGCACTCATATCCGGCCTTGACTTCTTTTACGTCATCCTTGAACCTTCTTAATGAAGCCAGTTCTCCTTCGTGGATCTGTTTGCCTTCTCTGGTAATACGCACTTTGCAGTTCCTCTGGAACATTCCGTCCAGCACATAGGAACCGGCAATATTTCCCACACCGGACGCCTTGAAGATCTGACGGATCTCTGCGTGGCCGATGACCTTCTCCTCGAAAATCGGATCCAGCATGCCTTTCATCGCGCGCTCCACATCCTCGATGGCATCATAAATCACACGGTACAGTCTTAAATCCACTTTTTCACGGTCCGCCGTATCCTTGGCCGCCGCGTCCGGCTTCACATTGAAGCCGATAATGATCGCTCTGGACGCGCTTGCCAGAATCACATCGGATTCGTTGATCGCGCCCACGCCTCCGTGGATGCATTTGACAATGACTTCCTCGTTGGAAAGTTTCAGAAGCGACTGCTTCACCGCCTCCACGCTTCCTGCTACATCCGCCTTGATGATCAGGTTCAGCTCTTTCAGGCTGCCGGTCTGGATCTGGGAGTACAGATCATCCAGAGACATTTTAAGCTTCGTATCTTCCAACATCTTTTCCCGGCTCTCCTTGATAAAGGTTTCCGCAAAATTCCTCGCTTCTTTATCTGTCGTCGGAGAGACAAAGATCTCGCCTGCCATCGGTACATCGTTGAGGCCGAGGATCTCCACCGGCGTGGAAGGACCGGCCTCTTTGACCCGGCGTCCCTTGTCGTCCATCATGGCGCGGACTTTGCCGTAGGAAGCTCCCGCGGCGATAAAATCACCTACATGCAGCGTACCCTTCTGTACGAGCACCGTCGCCACCGGACCTTTTCCTTTGTCCAACTCCGCCTCGATCACAAGCCCCCTCGCCTGCCGTTTCGGATTCGCTCTCAGTTCCAGCACATCCGCGGTCAGAAGAACCATGTCAAGCAGATCGTCAATGCCTTCCCCGGACTTGGCGGACACCGGCACGCAGATGGTGCTCCCGCCCCAGTCCTCAGAGATCAGGCCGTATTCAGTCAGTTCCTGCTTGACTTTATCCACACTGGCGCCCGGTTTGTCGATCTTGTTAATCGCCACCACGATCTCCACTTCCGCCGCCTTCGCATGATTGATCGCCTCTATCGTCTGCGGTTTCACGCCGTCGTCTGCCGCGACCACCAGAATCGCGATGTCCGTAGAGCTGGCGCCCCGCATACGCATGGCGGTAAACGCCTCATGACCCGGGGTATCCAGAAACGTAATCTCTCTGCCTCCCGCCGTCACCATATAGGCACCGATATGCTGAGTGATGCCTCCGGCTTCTTTGTCCGTCACATTGGTATGGCGGATAGCATCCAGAAGAGACGTCTTTCCGTGGTCTACATGACCCATCACGCAGACGACGGGCGCTCTGGCGACAAGCGTCTCCTCCGGATCTTCCTGATCCTCCAGCATCTTGCCGATCACATCCTCTTTCACTTCCGGTTCCGGATCAAAATTGTACTCCAGCGCGATCTCGCCCGCAGATTCAAAATCCAGCTCGGAGTTCACCGTCAGCATTTTTCCTGCCATAAAAAGCTTCTTAATAATAACGGAAGGCTGAATCTTCATGCGCTCTGCCAGATCGGAGATGCTGATGCTCTCCGGCAGCGGCAGTTTCTTCGGCTCCAGGTTCTCTTTCTTCACAGCCGCCGGTTTCGACTCCGGTCTGACAAACCTGCCCGACCGGCTTTTCAGACGGCTGATATCCGCATCCTTATACTGCTTCTCCTGTTTCTGATGATTGCGGTTGTCGTATCTTCTGTTCTCCGGTTTGGTCTCCACCGGAGTCTCAAACGCTTTGTTCATCTGACGGCCGAGGGTATTCCTTCCGCCCTGGCCTCCCCGGCTGTCCGGACGTCCGCCCTGGGGACGGTCCTGACGCCCGCGGCTGTTGTAACCGCCCTGGCCTCCCGGTCTGCCGTCCGGACGGTTCCCCTGCGGACGATCCCCACGGTTATAGTTTGGACGATCTCCCGCGCCGTTATTCCTGTTGTAGCCCTGACGCTCTCCTCCCGGCCTTCCTTCCGGACGGCCGCCCTGCGGACGGTCTCCGCGATTATAGCCCTGGCGGTTTCCCCCCGGTCTGCCGTCCGGACGGTTCCCCTGCGGACGGTCCCCACGGTTATAACCCGGACGGTTTCCTCCCTGCCGCCCTCCGGTTCTTCCTTCCGGACGGTTTGCGGCCGGACGTTCTCCCGCGCTCCGGGTCGTATTCTCCGCACGGGAAGCCGGACGGGTCTCCGCGTTCGTCTCCGGCTTTCTGTTCTCCGGTTTTGGCTCGCTCTTCTGCTCCGGCTTCGCCTCCGGCCTTACCGCCGTCTTCGGCTCCGCGCTCTTTAAGGACGCAGGCTTGATCTGCGCCTGCGTTCTGCCCTCCGGCCTTGCTCCCGCCTCCCGTCTCGGCGGACGCTCTCCCTGAAGCTTCTTCGCCGGACTCCTGCGTTCCGGGCTCTTCTTATCCCGGCTGTTTTCCGGATTATGCACAACGATAAACTTTTTCTTCCTCGGAGCCGGCTTGGGCTCCTGCGCCTGGGCGCCCTCCTGCTCCCGAGTCTGCTTTTCTTCCTTTTCCGGCCTGTCTCCGCCGAGTTCCGCACGCACCATCGATGCCTGATTCTCTTCCAGTGTTGCCATATGTGTTGTCACCTCAATATTTTTCTCTGCCAGTACGGCCATTACTTCTCTGCTCGTTTTGTTCAGTTCCTTCGCGAGTTCGTACACCCTGATATTCTTACTCGACATACTTACTACCTCCAATACCTGATTTCTGATTCAGCTCCCGGATTGCCGCCGTGGCCAGTCCCTCGTCTTCTATCGCCGCCGACACCCTCGCCGCCTTGCCGCAGGCCGCCCCCAGCTCCTCTCTGCTACCAAAGAAATACAGCGGTACCTGATAGTAAGCACAAATGTTGCGAAAATTTTTCTTAGAAGTCTCCGAGGCATCTTCTGATACAAGCACCAGCTTTGCCCTGTGCTGTCTCACCGACTTTTCCACACAAAATTCTCCGCTCATGACCCTGCCTGCTCTGGTGGCCAGGCCAAGATATGACAGAACTTTATTTCTCTGCAAGCTTTTCTATCTCCTTTTCCAGACTCTCATAGACTTCCGCGGGAATCACGGTTTTCAAAGACCGCTCCAGTCCCTTCGTTTTGACCGCCTTCTTCAGGCAGTCCGTTTTCCCGCACAGATACGCGCCTCTTCCGTTCTTCCTTCCGGTGGCATCCAGAACAATTCCGTCCTCCGCCGTGCGCAGAATCCGTATCATCTCCCGTTTGCTCTTCTTTTCGCCGCATCCGATGCACTGACGCATCGGTACCTTTTTTACTGCTCCCACTCTGTCACTTCCTGCTCTTCGTCCGCCAATGCTTCCGGATCCTCCTGTTCATACCGTTCCGGATTGTATCCGTCCCCGGCCTCCTCCGCATCCGCATCGTATCCGTCCTCCGGGCCGTATTCGTCCGCGCCGTAGCCGTCCTCCGGCTCATATTCCTCCGAAACGTAGTCGTCCTCCAAATCGTAGCCGTCTTCCTCTGCGCCGTAGCCGTCCTCCTCATACTCCTCTTCCTCGTCGTCATAGAAGCCCTCATAGAAGTTCTCGATCGCATTGGCCTGGCTCTCGCTCTTGATATCAATCTTAAAACCGGTCAGCCTCGCCGCAAGTCTCGCGTTCTGCCCTTCCTTGCCGATGGCGAGAGACAACTGATAATCGGGAACCACCACCTTGGCCGTCCTGTCCTCCGGATCCGCCAGCACAACAACCACCTTCGCCGGACTTAACGCATTCTCGATCAAAAGCGCCGGATTCTCATTCCAGTTAATAATATCAATCTTTTCACCCTTGAGCTCGCTGACAATGGCGTTCACCCGGGCGCCGTTCATGCCCACGCAGGCGCCTACCGGATCCACATTGGGATCGTTGGACCAGACCGCAATCTTGGTGCGGGAACCCGCTTCCCTGGCTATGCTCTTGATCTCCACCGTCCCGTCTCTCACTTCCGTAACCTCGGACTCAAACAGCCGCTTTACCAGCTCCGGATGGGTTCTGGAAACCAGGATCCTCGGCCCCTTGGTTGTATCTTTTACTTCCAGAATATAGACTTTGATGCGCTCCGTCGGAGTGAACACTTCTCCCTTCACCATCTCGTTCTCGTTCAGAATCGCATCTACTTTGCCGAGATTCACACTGACATTTCTGCCGATGTAGCGCTGCACCACTCCGGTGACGACATCCTTTTCCTTGCCGTAGTACTGATTAAACAACACCTTCCGCTCTTCCTCGCGGATCTTCTGCAGAATGACGTTTCTCGCGTTCTGGGTCGTGATCCGCCCGAACTCTCTGGACTTTACTTCTTCCTGAACAATATCTCCCAATTCATATTTGCTGTCGATCAGCTTCGCCGCCGCAAGGCTGATCTCCGTCACATCATTTTCCGGCTCCTCGACCACCGTCTTCTCCACATAGACATGGAAGTCGCAGGTCTCCTTGTCGATCGACACGCGGAAATTATCCGTATCCCTGCCGAAATGTCCTTTGCAGGCAGTGATCAGGGAATTTTCAATGGCATCCAGCATCACGTCCCTGCTGATATCTTTCTCTCTCTCCAAAATGTCCAGCGCCATCTTTAATTCAGTGTTCATTTTCTGTCTTATCCTCCTTAAAAATCAAATGCCAGGCGAATCAGGGCGATATTCGCCCTGTCAACAGACAGCTCGGCTCCGTCTTCAAATTCCAGCGTCACTGTCCCTTTGTCCCATGCTTTCAGGATTCCGGTAAATTCCTTCTGTCCGTCAAGCGCCCGGAACAGCTTCACTTCCACCGACTCCCCCTGGCTCCTGATAAAATCCTTTTCTTTTCTAAGAGGCCTTCCCAGACCCGGAGAACTCACTTCCAGAATATAGCTTTCCTCTATAAAGTTCTTTTCATCCAGACGGTCGGACAGCGCGCGGCTGATCAGCTCGCAGTCATCAATTGTAATCCCGTCCGGCTTGTCGATATAAGCTCTCAGATACCAGGTTCCCGCCTCTTTCACAAATTCCACATCCACAAGCTCAAACTGGTGTTCCTCCATCATCGGTTTCAGCAGCGCTTCTGTTTTCTCTTCATAACTGTCCCTTCTCGCCAAATATCAAATCCTCCTGATTCAAATTCCGCCTCCGCCTCCCGGCAGACGGCCCGTAAAGACAATCGAGCAGGGAAGATTTCTTCCCCTGCCCGCGCACCGGGCGTCCGTCAGCCTGCCGACATCTTTCATTTGGACGTCCGTGTGCATATAAGAAGGAGTGGACTCTTGCCCACCCCTTTCTTCAATCTGTTTATTAAGTTATTACCAGTATAGCACAAGTTCCGGTAAATGCAAGTACTTTTTCACGTTTTTGCAATCTTTTGCGGTTCCCGCTCTCAGTCTTCCAGCGTCTCCTTCAGCTTTTCCATGAATTTTTTCTTCTTGGGCTTCGTCCCCGTGTTCTTCTGGTTCAGGGAATTTCCGCTCTCGAGATCATATTCCTTCAGCGCCTCTTTCGCCGCGTGGCTTAAACCGGTGGGCACCTCGATCACCAGCGTCACATAATGGTCCCCTCTGACGCTCTTATTGCGCAGGGACGGCATCCCCTTGCCGCGCAGACGGACTCTCGTATCGGTCTGCGTCCCGGCTTTCACATCGTACTCCACTTCTCCGTCCACCGTCTTGATGCGGATCGTCCCGCCGAGCGCCGCCTGCGGGAACGTAATCGGTACGGTGGAGAAAATATCCATATCCTGTCTCTGGAACTGCGGATGACGGGTCACCAGCACTTCCACCAGAAGATCGCCTCTCGGGCCGCCGTTGACGCCCGGTTCTCCCTTGCCGCGGATGCGGATGCTCTGACCGCTGTCGATACCGGCCGGGATGGTAACGGAGATCTTTTTTTTGTTGGAGATATAGCCCGTTCCGTAACAGCTCGGACATTTATCCCGGATAATCTTGCCGGTCCCGTTACACTCCGGACAGGTCCGCACATTCTGCACCATACCAAACAGGGACTGCTGGGTATAGACCACCTGCCCCTTGCCTCCGCACTTCGTACAGGTCTGGGGTTCCGTCCCCGGCTTCGCGCCGGTCCCGTGGCAGGTCCCGCACTCGTCCTTCAGCGTCAGCTCCAGCTCCTTCTCGCAGCCCTTCACCGAATCTTCAAAAGTGATCCTCACGCTGGCGCGGACATCCGCGCCGCGCATGGGGCCGTTGTTCGCCCTCCGGCTCCTTCCGCCGCCGAACAGGTCGCCGAAGATGTCGCCGAAGATATCGCCCATATCCGCGCCGGTAAAGTCGAAGCCGCCGAAACCGCCTCCTCCGGCTCCCTGATCAAAGGCCGCATGGCCGAACTGGTCGTATTTGCGTCTCTTGTCCGCGTCGCTCAATACCGCGTACGCCTCGGAGGCTTCCTTGAACTTCTGTTCCGCTTCCTTGTCCCCGGGATTCATATCCGGATGATATTTTTTCGCCAGCTTCCTGTACGCGCTCTTGATGGCCGAATCATCCGCGTCCTTGCTCACTCCAAGGACCTCATAGTAATCTCTTTTCGTCTCTGCCATATCTGTCATTCACCTCTCATCAAAGCCGTGGGAACCGCCCCCATACAGCCGAACGCCCACGGCCAGTCGATGACCGTGGGTTGTCTCTGTTCCTTCTCCCGCCGCACGCCTCCCCTGGCCGGTCGTCCTGCCGGCCCGCACGGGCTGCGCCGCGGCGGATTTTTGAACAGCCGTCTTTATACTTCGCGATAATCTCCGTCCACGACGTCATCCGCCTGCTGGGAGCTCTGAGCGCCGCCCATATCCGGTCCCGCGCCCTGTGCGCCGGCGCCGGCCTGCGCCTGCTCGTATATCTTCTGGAACAGATTCTGGGAAGCAGTCATCAGTTCCTCTCTGCCCGCCTTGAGCGCGTCGATATCCGCGTCGGAGATATCCGTCTGGTTCGCGGTTCTCTCAACTACCGCCTTCAGAGAAGCGACCTTCTCCTCCACGGCCGCTTTCTCGGACGGATCCAGCTTCGCGCCGGCTTCCTCGAGCGCTTTCTCGGTCTGGAACACGATCGCGTCCGCGTCGTTTCTGGCGTCGATGCCTTCCTTGCGCTTCTTATCCTGCGCCTCGAACTCCGCCGCCTCCTTCACGGCCCTCTCGATATCGGACTCCGACATATTGGAGCCGGCCGTGATCGTGATATGCTGCTCCTTGCCGGTGCCCATATCCTTCGCGGACACGTTCACGATACCGTTGGCGTCAATATCGAAGGTAACCTCAATCTGCGGAACGCCTCTGCGGGCGGGCGGGATTCCGTCGAGACGGAACTGTCCGAGGGACTTGTTGTCTTTCGCGAACTGCCTCTCGCCCTGTACGACGTTGATGTCCACCGCCGTCTGATTGTCCGCGGCCGTAGAGAAGATCTGACTCTTCTTGGTCGGAATCGTTGTGTTTCTCTCGATCAGGCGGGTCGCAATGCCTCCCATCGTCTCGATGGACAGGGACAGCGGCGTGACGTCCAGCAGAAGGATATCGCCTGCGCCGGCGTCTCCCGCCAGCTTGCCGCCCTGGATGGACGCGCCGATGGCCACGCACTCGTCCGGATTCAGCGTCTTGCTCGGCTCATGGCCGGTCAACTGTTTTACCTTCTCCTGTACCGCCAGGACACGCGTGGAACCGCCCACAAGCAGGACCTTGCTCAGTTCCGAAGGACTCACGCCCGCGTCGCGCAGCGCCGCCTGCACCGGGTTCGCCGTACGCTCCACCAGATCGTGGGTCAGCTCGTCGAATTTCGCTCTCGTCAGATTCATGTCAAAATGCAGCGGGCCGTCGCTGTTCATGCTGATGAACGGCAGGTTGATGTTGGTCGTGGTTGCCGCGGAGAGCTCTTTCTTCGCCTTCTCGGCCGCTTCCTTCAGTCTCTGGAGCGCGTTCTTATCGTTCGACAGGTCAATGCCGTTTAATTTCTTAAATTCCGCCAGCATCCAGTCCGTGATCTTCTGGTCAAAATCATCGCCGCCCAGACGGTTGTCGCCGGCCGTCGCCAGTACCTCGATGACGCCGTCGCCGATCTCGATGATGGATACGTCAAAGGTACCGCCGCCAAGGTCGTATACCATGATCTTCTGCTCTTTCTTCTCATTGTCGAGACCGTAAGCAAGCGCCGCCGCCGTCGGCTCGTTGATGATACGCTTTACGTCCAGGCCTGCGATCTTGCCCGCATCCTTGGTCGCCTGTCTCTGCGCGTCGTCAAAGTACGCCGGTACCGTAATGACGGCCTCCGATACTTTCTCGCCCAGATAATTTTCCGCGTCCGCCTTCATCTTCATCAGGATCATTGCCGAAATCTCCTGCGGGGAATATTTCTTGTCGTCAATCGTCACCCTGTAATCGCTGCCCATATGCCGCTTGATGGAAGAGATCGTCTTCTCCGCGTTGGTCACCGCCTGACGCTTTGCCGGTTCTCCGACCAGACGCTCTCCGGTCTTCGTAAACGCCACAATCGACGGCGTGGTCCTTGCGCCTTCTGTATTCGTGATAACGGTTGGTTTGCCTCCCTCCATAACGGATACGCATGAATTAGTGGTTCCCAGGTCAATACCGATAATTTTACTCATAATGATTCCTCCTGTTATCGTTTGGCGTCAGCCTCCGGGCGGCCGCCGCTTTCTTTGTTTTAATTTGCTACAGATACCATGCTGTGCCGAAGCACCTCGTCTTTATATTTATAACCTTTCTGGAATTCCTCGGCGACGATGTTCTCACCCAGCTCCTCATTCTCCACATGCATGACCGCGTTGTGGAAATTCGGATCAAATTCCTGGCCGACCGCTTCGATCGGGGTTACGCCCAGATCCGTCAGCACCGTCATCAACTGCCGGTAGATCATCTCCATGCCGCTGGCAACCGGCCCTTCCTTCTCCTCTTCCGGGATGCTGTTGATGCCTCTCTCAAAATTGTCCGCCACCGGCAGGATCTTCTCGATGACATCCTTCGCGCCGATCGTGTACATGCGGGCCTTTTCTTTCTCCGTCCGGTTGCGGAAATTCTCAAATTCCGCGAGCTGTCGCTTCACCTTATCGGTCAGCTCGGCGATCTGTTCGTCTCTTTTATCCTTCTTTTCTTTCTTGCGGAAGAAGCCTTTCTTCCCGCCCGGCCCGGACGCCTGCTCCGCTTCCTCCCCGCCGTCTTCCGGCTCTTCCGAGGACGCGCGCTCCGGCTCCTCCGGTACGGCCTCCTCCGGTTCCTCCGCATTCGCTTCCGCGTTTACCTTTTCTTCCGTGATCTCTTCCTGTTCCAGTTCTTTCTTCTCTTCCAAATGATGTCTCCGCCTTTCTATTTATGGAAAACGTGATCCAACTGATCCATCAGTGTCTTCAGCGTGCTCATAACGTTCTCATAATCCATTCTCTTCGGTCCGATGATTCCTATGGTTCCCTGCAGCCCCTGGCCAAGCTCATACGTGGCGGTTACGACGCTGCAGTCCTTCATGCTCTGAATCGGCGTCTCGCTTCCGATATAGACCTGAATGCCTTTGTCTTCCTTGCTCAGCGTCTCCGTCACCAGCTCCGCCAGCATCTGCTTCTCCTCCAGCGTCTGAATCAGCTCGCTGGCCTTGCCGTTGTCGCTCAGCTCCGGATAGCGGAAGATGTTGGTCGCGCCGCCGGTGTAAATCTCCATGCCTTCATCGGAATGAATGGCTTCCGCCACCGCGTCCACCACGTCGCTGATGATATTACTATGGATGCCCGCCTGTTCTTTCATACTGGAAATCATCTGCAGATTGATCTCCGCGATCGTCTTTCCGTTCAGCATGGTATTCAGAAGGATATTCAGCTTCAGGATCGTCTCCGCGTCCAGCTCTTCACAGAGCGGAATCAGTTTGTTGCGGATCACATTGCCTTCCGCGACGATCACCGCCAGAATCTGCCGTTCATCCACTTTGGACAACTGAATGAACTTGAGTTTGTTCTGGTGATACTGCGGCGCCGAGATCATGGTCGCGTAGTTGGTATTGCTGGCCAGCACTTTCACGACCTGCTTCAGTACCTGCTCCATCTTATCCGTCCGCCGAATCATCAGCTCCTTCAGCTCCGTGACCTCGCGTTCCTTCTCCTGCATCAAGTGGTCGACATACAGACGGTATCCTTTGTCGGAAGGGATTCGGCCTGCCGAAGTGTGAGGCTGAATGATATAACCCATCTCTTCCAGATCCGACATTTCGTTGCGGATCGTGGCGGAACTCAGCTTCAGATCGGAATATTTCGATATCGTCCTCGAGCCTACCGGCTCTCCGGTTTCCAGATACGTCTGAATGATCGCATGCAGAATCTTCAGCTTTCTCTCATCCAGATCCACGCTCTCACATCCCTTCCTTTCCTGTTAGCACTCGTTTGTTAAGAGTGCTAACATTTACTGAGATAAAGATAGCACCCAACGGGTGCTTTGTCAATACCTTTATTATTTTTTTATATTTTTCCTTCACCGGACGCGGAAAGGGGGGCGCCCCCCGCCGGGCGGATCAGCGGGTTTTGAGAAAGAGATACTCTCTCTGCGCCTCCTCGTCGTCCGGCCAGCGCTCCAGATAGCTTTCCATCTTCAGTTTGGCCGTCTCAAAATCGCTCTTTTTCTCGTAAACGGCGATCTCATTCGCCAGAAGCTCCTGAAGAACCGCGCTCTCTCCTCTGGCGATTCCCGCTTCCAGAGTGGACAGCGCCGCATCGTAATCCTCCTGACCAATCTGCCAGGACGCAACCCGGGCGTAAGCCTCCGGATGCTCCGGAGCTTCCCCGCTCAGATAGTCCTGATACAGTGTGATGGCGTACTCCGTATTGCCCATCTCCCAGTACAACGCAGCCTCCCAGTAGACGGCTTCCCGGTCTCCCGATTTCACAGCGCTTTCCAGATAGGATTTCGCGGCGTTATAATCTTCCATATAATAAGAAAGTCTTCCCAGCATCAGCGTGTCTTTTTTGGACGTCAGGCCGACGGCAGCCGTAAAATCTGCCTTCGCTTCCGTAAGCTTCTCCGACTCCCGGTAGAGCATTCCCCGGGCCATATAGATCTCGGCGCTCTCCTTCAGATCCAGTATCGCCGTAAAGGTATCAATCGCCTTCTGCATCTCTCCGGCATGATACAGCGCCGACGCCTTATAAGCCGCAATGTCCCGCTCCAGAGCCCCCGCGTGCAGATCCGCAAGTTGCAGAGCCTCCTCATAGGAATCAATCGCGCCTTCATAGTCGCCTTCCTGCGCCTTTGCGATCCCCTCGCTTCTAAGCGCCAACTGTTTCTCCTCTGTCTCCTTGCTCTTGCCGCAGCCGGCCAGACAGAGTACGGCAAGCATCCATACCCAGGCCTTCCCCCGGTATCCATTCTTTTTTCTGCGCTTCCGCCCCTTCTCCATCTGCTCTCTCCTGCTTTCAGTCTCCGGACTCCCAGAACGGCCGGTTCATCGTACACATGCGGATCACGCTCCGCGGGAGCCGGCGGTAATGCCGCCCCGCCCGGTAGCCGAGGAATTTCCCGGCATTCTGCGAGATCACCGCGGGAATCAGCCACGGCTTCCCGATGCGCATACAGTGCCCCACCGTCTTTTTGACCAGACGCATTCCCTCGGACTCCGAACTTACCCCCGCGAACACCTCCGGGTGCATAACCTGAGAGACCGCCAGATCAAAATAGCGGTGAAACTGCTCCGACGCCGTATAATTGTGCGAATGAATCACCTGCGCATCCGCCCGGTATGCGATCTTCCCGCCCGCCAGCACCATTCTTCCCGCAAGGATCATATCTTCATTGAAAATAGTCTTTCTCTCAAAACCGCCCAGTTCCAGATAAGCCCTTCGCCTCCAGGCGGCGCATACGTTGGAGCAGAAAAACGTCTTCACGCCCAGCCGTTCAAGGTCGCTCCTTCCCTTGACGCTGCTCTCCTGCGGATAGTTAAAGCTTCTGGTATACCGTTCCACCTCGCTGCAGTCCGGCCGGGGAAGCTGCCTTGCGTAAGCGGCCCACACCTGCGGATCGGAAAAGCTTTCCGCAAGCCTTTCGATCAGATACCGGTCCGCGGGAACCGCGTCCTGCGTCATGCACACCACCACGTCCGCCGCCGAACTGCGGATTCCCGCGTCCCGCGTCCCGCCGTGGTCAAACTCCGCTCTGGTCAGATGGCGCACCTCCAGCTTCGGATAGCTCTTCTGCAGTCCTTCCGGAAAGTACCGCTGTTCCGTGTTCATGAGAATGATCTTTCCGATGGGAAAGCTCTGCGCCTCCAGCCCGGAAAGCAGCCGTTCCAAAAGCGCTCCCGGACGATAAACCGGAATCAGAACGTCAACCGTCAACATATCCAGAAAACCTCCCGCCATGCAAAATACAGCGTTCAATCCGCGGCCGGCGGTATTTAATAGCCGGTATCCTTCGTGATCTGATCGGAAATCTCCTGTACGGTCTCCGAAGGCGTGTAGTCATAATTATCGAACAGATACTCATGAAGCTGCTTGACATTCTCCGCCAGATTGACCGGAATGACGCAGGAACCCTTGCTCTTAACGCTTCCGGCCACTTTGTCGAAGGGGAAGCCCTGCGTATCGACAATGTCGTAGCCGATCATCTCCGGAGCCATCTGCAGAAGCTGCTCGTTCGTGTAATTGGTAGCAATCTTGGAGAAGACCGCGTTGATGATCTCGTTGATCTGCGTGATATTCGCCTTCTTCGCCGTATTCACAATCTCCATGATCACTTCCCGCTGACGCTCCGTTCTCTTGAAGTCGTCTCCCGCCGTATAGCGGATCCGGCAGTAGGAGGTCGCCTGCACGCCGTCGAGAAGCTGAAGACCGGTCTGGGTCAGCTTCTGCGTCTCCACGCCCGTCACCTTGGATGTCTCGACCGTATAGTTATTCAGATGTCCGATCTCGGACTCGTCCACATCAATGTAGATGCCGCCCAGCAGATCAATGGTCTCCGTCAGTGCCGCAAAGTCCACGCTCATATAGTACTGGATATCCAGATCCAGATTTTTATTCAGCATCCCGATGGCCTGCTCGGGCCCTCCGGCCGAATAAGCGCCGTTGCACTTGTTGAATTTTCCGTTGGTCAGGTCCAGATACGTATCCCGGTAGACCGATACCAGCCTGACTTCCTTTGTATCGTTATTGATGCTCGCGATGATCATCGTATCGCTTCGGTTGCCCTTTCCGAGCTGCCCGGCGATCCTCGTATCCAGACCGAAAAGCGCCACGTTCGTATAGCCGGACATCGTCTGCACAGTCTCTTCCGCGATGGACTCGTTGATCTTCACTTTCTCCGGATCAACCGTAGGCCTCTGGAAGCGGTCAAGCTGCCTGACGACATAAAAACCCGCAACCATAACCAAAAGCAGGAAAATCTCCACTCCAAAGATGATAAATCTTTTTTTCTTCCTCGCCGCCTTTTTTCTGGAAGAGCCCTTTTTCCTGGAAGACGCAGAAGCAGAGCCTGAAGAAGCGCTTCTTTTTGAGGAACTTTTCTTTGCACCTGTCTTTTTCATCGTTTCTTTTGCCATAATTCATCCTTTCTACGCCTGTCAATAAGCATTCTTATTCACAAAACCTTTGAAAAACGTCAGGAACAGAATCTTGATATCCAGCCCCATCGTCCAGTTTTCAATATAGTACAGGTCGTATTCAATTCGTTTCTTAATCGATGTATCTCCCCGGTATCCATTCACCTGCGCCCAGCCGGTCAGTCCCGGACGTACCTGATGCTTCACCATATATCGCGGAATCTCTTCTCTGAATTTTTCCACGAAAAAAGGACGCTCCGGGCGCGGTCCCACCAGGCTCATA
This sequence comes from uncultured Lachnospiraceae bacterium, assembly GCA_910587765.1. Taxonomy (GTDB): domain Bacteria; phylum Bacillota; class Clostridia; order Lachnospirales; family Lachnospiraceae; genus Hominiventricola. The sequence continues at coordinate 38,327 of CAJUNR010000023.1, read as the reverse complement.
TCACCTTTGAGGATATTAAACAACTGCGGAAGTTCGTCGATGCTGGTCCTGCGGATAATCTTCCCGACCTTCGTCACGCGGGGGTCGTTGCGCACGGTCCACGCCTTCTTCTCCCTTCCCGGCGACTGAACCTCCATGGAACGGAATTTATACATCTGAAACACCTGATTGTGGAGCCCTACGCGCTCCTGTCTGTATATAAGCGGCCCTTTGGAAGTTGCCTTAACCAGAGCGGCCGTAACCAGCATAACCGGCGAAAAAACAATGATTGCCACCACCGAACCCGCAATATCCACGATCCGTTTGCAGATCATGTTGAAGGTGTTGGTCAGCGGCACATGACGGATATTGACCACCGGAAGTCCCAGCAGATCCTCGGTATAAGGTCTGGTGGGAATAATATCATTATAATCCGGAACGAATTTTGTATGCACGCCGGATTTCTCACAGGCGGCCACAATCCGCTTCAGCTTGTAATATTCCTGAAGCCCCAGCGTGAGAGCGATCTCATCCAGCCGGTTGTTCTCCAGAATCTGCGGGAGTTCCTCCGTCGTTCCCAGAATCGAGACGCCTTTGTACATATAGCCGATCTCTTTGTTGTCGTCCAGAATCCCTCTCACCCGGTAACCCCACTGAGGGTTGGCGCGGATCCGGTCGATAAACGCCTCCGCGGCGCTGCTGTAGCCGACAAAGATGATATGGCGCAGATTGAAGCCGCGCTTGCGCATCTTGCGCAGTCCGATGCGGATCAGATTGCGGACCGCCGTCTCCAGTCCGATATTGATGATATAGAAATAGATCAGCATCGTCTTGGAATAATAGTCCGCATAATCGTTGTAGCTGCGGAGCAGAAACAGCGTTCCCATGATCAGCAGCAGACCGATCGTATTCGCCTTTATAATATTGCTGCCTTCCAGCCTGCGTCCCTGAACCCGCTTGGGCGTATACAGGTTGAAGGCCAGATACAGCGTCAGATATAACGGCACAATCGGAATCAGCACAATGCAGTACTGAACGAAACTCAGGCCGTGCGGCCCGTCCAGTATGAGAAACTTGTATGCCCACGACAGCAGATACGCGATGCAGATCGTAAACGCATCGAGCACTACATGAAGCCGGTTAAAATACCGTTGATTGTCCTTGATCAAAGTTGTTCACCTGTTCCTCCTGCCACTACAAATGTGGTACAAACAGCAGAATATTCTTCCAGAGTTCCAACTGAATCTTCGCATAGTTCCAGACATGTCCCATGCGAAACCGGACCCTGCGTTCCGGATGCTGCCGGCAAAGCCGCACGCCCCGCAGAAGTCCCTGACGATAGTCTCTTCCCAGCCCTTTCCTTACGAAAAACAGATACTTGACAGCAAAACCTGCCAGCAAAAGCGGCGCATTGAGAAGCATCTGCAGAAAAGGCATATTCTTATAGATCATATAAACGTTATTTCCCGCCGAGTGCAGGACTTTAAAAGAATTGTATCTGGAACCGCTGGTAGCGCTCCCCACATGAAAAACCATCGCCTCCGGGGCATACCAGTGGCGGTAACCGTGGATCTTCGCCCTCCAGGACAAATCCATATCTTCCAGATAGGCAAAATGCGCCTCGTCAAACCCCCCCAGCTTCTCCACCAGCTCTTTGCGGTAGATCGCCGCTCCGGCACAGGAGGAGAAAATCTCCCGTCCGGAAGCATACCGGCCCGCGGGCTCCCCGCGGCCTCTGGCCAGTCCCCAGCCCAGGGCGCAGTAACAATCGCCCGCACTGTCAAGAAGGGTTCTGTCCCGATAATCCAGCATCTTTGCCGCGCAGGAAAATCTCCGTCCATCCTCACGGATGGCTCCCAGAAGGCACCCGGCAAAATCCGGATGTACTTCCGTATCGTTATTCAGCAATATGACATACGGGCCTGCGGCCCGTCGGATTCCTTCATTCACTGCCCGGCAGAAACCATAATTCCGATCCAGACAGACCAGAACGCATTCCGGAAAATGTCTCCGGACATAGTCCTGACTCCCGTCGCCGGAACCGTTGTCCACCACAATGATCTCCGCCGACACGCCCGTCTGCTCCGACAGCGAGCGCAGGCAGTTCTTCAGATATGCGATCCCGTTGTAGTTCGGGATCACGATCGACACGTCCGACATGCGCGTCTCCTCTATCAAAACTCCCGGATCCGGCAACTGGTATCTTCCAGAGAAAGATTGCGGTTATAACAACTGTCCGGCTCCTTTAAAAGTTCTTTCCATTTTTTTTCAAAAGCGGCCGCCCGTCTGGAAGGCTTCTTCCGGCGGGCAGACTTCCGTTCCGTCACCACAATTCCCGGATCATAGACGTTGCTCAGGCCGAGTGCCTCCAGCTTCAGGCAGAGATCCACATCCTTCATGCGGTCCTCCACGTCCTCCGAGAATCCTCCCGCGCTCAGAAAATGCTCCCTGCGCACCATCATGGCCTTTCCGGATACCGCATGGTAATTCTGCTGCAGCACCGCCTTGTGAAAATATCCCGTGTATCCCAGCGGAAGGCCCCCGAAGGCGTCTCCTGCGGAACCCTTCATTCCCAGAATCTTCGCCCCGTACCTGAGCCTGCGGCGGCTGTCGTAAACCCGGCCTCCCACCGCGCCGATTCCTTCCCGCTGGGCGTTGCCGAGGAAAATCTCCAGCCAGCCTCTGCAGAGCTGTTCCGCTCTGCTCTCCAGAAACAGGAAGTATTCACTGTCCAGTTTCTCCGCCAATCTGGAAAATGTTACAAATTTATTACATGCACTAGTACAATATACTACTTTTATCGGTATTTGTCTATGTTCTTTTATAAAATTCAGAATTAATTTATTTTTGTCCGCTTCCTCCAGAAGAACCAGAAGTTCCAGATTTCCGTAAGTGCGGTTCCGGCCGACTGCATTGACAAACTTTTTGAGCGCCCCGGGCGTCGGCGCGTCCAGCAGCGCTATGCTGACCTTGGGCGTCCCCGCCACCGGATAGGTGATCCGGTAAAATCCCGGATTCTCCATATTTTCCACCGTTCCCGCCTCGCCCAGCCGACGCAGATGGCATTCCAGCGCCCGCTTTCCGGCGTCGTAGGCGTACAGCTTGCTCTCCGGGTTCGCCGCCGTGGAAGAGGCGTGGCATCTCCAGTGATACAGCACCCTGGGAATATGTCCGATCCGCTCCGCCTTCTCCGCGCACTGAAGGATGAAATCATAGTCCTGAGCCCCGTCGAACTCCTGACGGTACCGCTGCGTCTGCTCGAGCAGCGTCTTTTTCACCACGAGCAGATGGCAGATATAATTGTTGCTGCGGAGCAGCTCCCGGTTAAAATCCGGTTTGAAATGGGGCTGGAAATACATGGAGGAATCAAAAGTCACCTTGTCCTCATCCGTATAAAGCAGGTCCGTGCCCGGATGCGCCGAAAGCCATTTTACAACCTCAAACAGCGCGTGCTCCTCCAGCAGATCGTCATGATCCAGAAGCGCCAGATACTCGCCCGTCGCCAGGGAGAGCGCCGCGTTCGTATTTCCGGCAATTCCCAGATTGTCCGCCAGCTTCTCATAGCGGATCCGGGGATCCCGCCTCATATAATCTTCGATCACTTTTTCCGCGGTGTCGTCCTCCCCGCTGCCGTCCGCGATGCACAGTTCCAGATTGCGGTAAGTCTGCGAAAGGACGGATTCCACCATCTCCCGAAGAAAGACTTCCGGAGTCCGGTATACGGGCACCACCACGCTGACAAGAGGCGAATCCGCAAATACATGCGTTCGCTGCAGCTCCATCTCGCTTTCGGCCGGGCGCTGACGGAGCATCCAGCCCTGATATCCTCTTTCCAGACTGTTGCGGTACAGACGCTCCTGCACCTTCCGGCGCAGCCTTGTTACCCCATATCGTTTCACATACTGATAACCGCGTTTTGCATAACCGACATTTTTCATAGTGACCAAATCTCTCCGCTGGATGTTAGAATGTAACCTCGCCGTCGTGCGCGATCAGGGAAGCGCTGAGCATGCCCTCCTGGGCCGCCACTTCCTTCACCAGGCCGCTCTCGTCCTTTACTCTCACTTCCACCACCAGATCCAGACGGTCTTTTGACAGATTTCTGGATTTCACTTTGTAGGCGCCGGCATATTTTGCGACCGTCTCCAGTACGTCCGCCTCCGCGTCCGTCCTCGAACTGTTCACGACCAGGATCATCGGCGCTTTCGCCACCGGAAGCAGATCCAGCACAAGGATACAGACCGTCACGGCGATCGAAGTCACCAGCGCCACTTCAAAGAGTCCCGCGCCGCAGATGATGCCGATGCTGATGGACCAGAACAGGAACACCAGATCCATAGGGTCCTTGATGGCCGTGCGGAAACGGATGATGGACAGCGCGCCCACCATACCGAGGGAGATCACCAGGTTTGACTGCATGGCGAGGATGATCGCCGCCGTAATCAGACTCATGGCCGCCAGTGAGATATTGAAGTTTTTGGAATAGAACACCTTCCGCGTCACCAGCCGATAAATCATGAAAACATACAGCGCCAAAAGGGCAGTCACGAACAGCGTCGCCGCGATCTTGCCGGTCGTAATGTCCATGCCGCTGAAGCCCTCCAGAAATGATTTTTTAAATACGTCCTGAAATCCCATCCTATGTAACTCTCCTTTTCCTTATTCGTGATGATTGTTCCCTGTCAGAGGCCGGGCGGGAAAGAGTTCCGCCCGTACGTGCAAAAAGAGCGTACCTTCCGCCATCATAAATGATACTTTCTGCAAAGATAATATTTGGAAAACGCCGTCTGCCGCAGACCAGCAAGCTGAATCGTCCGGTAAACCGCATCCGGCAGATATTCGTCATACTTTACCTCCAGCACATGCTGTCCCGCTTCCAGAACCGGCCGCAGAGGAATCCGCTCCTCCAGAAAGAGATCCGTCCGGCCGGAAGAGGAGATATTCTCGTCCATCGTAATTCTGACATTCCCCAGCGGACAGATGTAGGGGACTCTCTCGTATTCCACGATCACCTTCGGCTTCATAAGCTTCGTCCGCATCTGTACGCCCAGTTTATTCAGCAGCGCCGGCGTCTCCGCTCCGACCGCGGGAGGCCGGCCCTCCATCAGGCCGCAGCACTGCTCCTCGCTCAGAGGACAGGACAGCTTCTGCGTCTTGCCCCTTACTTTTTTTTTCAGTTCCAGAGAGATGCGTTCGCTGCTGTGATTGTAGATGCGGATGCGGAATTTTTCCCGGGGATCCGTTCCCGCCTCGTTCTCCCGCAGGCAGGAGTCGTAATAGTCGTCAAAATACAGGCTGCGTATATTGTATACCCCGTCCTTCCCCGCGTGCGGGTCCGGAAGGAGCAGTCCCGCAAGACGCACTTTCAGCATCGCAAGCTCTCCGTAAGAACAGAGATATTTAAATTCATGCCGGTATCGGCCTGCCGTGGTTTCCATACTGTTCCTCCCGTCCGTTCTCTGCCGCCGTACTGTATATTGTCTCAATCCTCTATCCATTCATCCATGTTTTCCATATATTTTTCAAGAAATTTCATCCGCTTCTCCATAAAACCGCGCATTCCGTTGTAATCTCCGTCATGACGGCTGTCCGGCCATCGCTGCGCGTCCCTCGCAAACGCGCCCGAATCCTGCACCTGATGCACGCATTCCTCCAGAAGTCTTTGCATGGACTCGTCCGAGAGAATTCCCTCCCGCAGTTTTGCAAAGCGTTCCTTGATGACGGAACGGATTCCGCCCACATCCAGGCGGATCATCCGGTCCATAAACGGCCAGGAAAGATAGTCCTGCGCCCGCTCCGGCGCAAAAACCGTATACAGCGCCTGCGGATCGTCCGTGTAGACGTTGCCCCAGGTCAGATCCACATCCCACGGGATCAGATACATCCGCTGCGCGCCCTGTTCCTTCTTAAAGGCAAAAAACATATTCTTATAGATATTATCTTCTCCATAAATCATCTGAAGATACAGCCACATGTCCGCCGCGTTCTCCAGATCCAGAAGGGCGGCCGTCTCCGCGGAAAATGTACGATCTTCGGCCTCGCAGATGCTCAGGAACCTGCGGAAAGACTGCCAGTCCGCCCGGCTCCCGCAGCCTTCCTTCCCCTTGATCTCCATGCCAAGCGCCGTCAGATACTGTTCCGGCTCCAGCGCATCCAGAAGCTCCGTGGAAAGTTCCCTGCCCATCGTCCGCTTATACAGAAATTCCTGATCGGACAGAAGAAGCTGCGCAGAGTCCACCGGCTCCAGAATCCCGTACAGCCCCCGGTATTCTCCGTTGACCACCAGTTCCGCATATTCCATATGCGTACCCATATGAATGCGGCCGGACATTGCTGACGCGCCGAAACGATTCCAAAGCTCGATGTTGAACCGGTCCCGGACTTTCGTCCCGTCGCTGTAGACGGCATAGAAGATCCATGAATCCGAATCGCGCATCCCCAGCACCGGTTCGGAGTTTTTCTTCACCACGCCCGTCCCGGTTACGGAGATCAGATTCAGGCGATATCCCTTCTTGGGAAACGCGCGGGTCGTCTGCCCCCTCTCATGCGCCTCAAAAGCGGAACTCGCCGTCCAGTCCTCCCGGCCGCACGCTTCATAGAAGACGACGCTGCCCGCGAACACCGTGTCCACGTCCAGATCCGCTCCGGTCTCCATACGCACCACCGGAACTCCCGTGAAGACGACCTGAATGGACGCGCAGGACTCGTCCTTCCATGCGAGCAGAGGAATCCGCCGTCCTTCCGCCACGACTTTCTGCTTGTCCAGTGCCGTATAATCCACCAGCGGGAGGATGCGGATCTCATCCCCGAACGCCGTGAAGGTCCCGGCCTCCCACTGCGCGCAGTCCATGTCCACGGGCAGATACCAGACGTTCGACTCCCGGTCGCAGGCCAGCTCTTCCCCCCGAAAGCACAGACGCACTTCCTCCGTATCCAGCGTCTTCGGAAGACGGCCGTAAAGCTGTTCCGCCTGTCTCGCCTCCCCGGCGAACGCCCCCGGCGCAAGAGACTGCCGGGACTTCTCCTTCCCCGGTTCCCGCGCGAAATAAAAAAGAAAACCCGCAAGCAGCAGAACACTGAACCATAATACCGCCTTTTTTTTCATTCCGTCTCTCCCGTCTGCCCCCTCTACGGCTTTCCATTGTATCCCATTATAGCAGTTTTCCCCTCATTATGCAACGTTACGTTTCCTGCTTCCGGATCTCAAATTCATCCGTCGTCTCCCAGGTCTCGGCATTATAGGTGATGATCTTCAGGCTGTCCGGCGTCACCTGCACGTCGGTCACTTCCGGCACGTCTCTTTTTAAGAGCACCGCCGCTTCCGCCTGCGCGCCGGGACGGTGATACAGGCTGCCGCTTGACGAGCTCAGCGTCACATACATGGTCCCCTCCGGATTGACCGCCGGGCTCTCGTACTCTTCAAAAGAACCGTCTTCCTGGATAAAGTACGTCCGCACGTACGCATGGTCGTGGCCGCACAGAACCAGATCGATCCCGTACTCCGCCGTAAATTCCAGAAAGTACGGACGGATATTCTGCGCGTTCTCCAGATAGGCCTCAAAAGCGTTATAAGGGGAGTAATGCGAGAATACGATCTTCCATTTCACATCCGGATTGGCCTCCGACGCCGCCTTGATAAATTCCCCGTGCTCCCCCCATTTTGCCGGATCCATCGTATTGAGCGCCAGAAACAGCGCGTTCCCCCTCCGGAACCAGTAATCACCGTCGTCGCCGTCGCAGGTTCCGAGAGAGGATTGATTGGGCAGGGTAAAATGCTCGGAATACTGAGGGCCGCCCACGTCGTGGTTGCCTTTCACCGGCGCCAGCGAGAGGCTGTAGAGCGCCCCCTGATTCAGCAGGGCTCCGTACTCCTCGCTGTCCTCAAAATCATTCACCTGATCTCCGAGCGACACCAGGAAGCTGGTGTCCGGAAAATGATACTTTACTTTGTTCAGCACTTTATGCCAGTTGTTCTTCTGCCAGTTCAGCTCCTCCACCGGCTTGCCGAGCTGCGGATCCCCCACCGCCGTAAAGCGGAACGTGTCGGAAAACGCAGGCGTCGTATACGTATAGACCGGCGACAGCGCTTCTTCGCTGCCCACCTGATACTGATACTCCGTCTCCGGAAGCAGTCCGGTGACGGTCACTTTGTTTACATAATATCCGGAAGTGATCTCCGACGGTTCTGCGGAAGTGCTGTACACATACGCGTCTGCAAATTCCGTGTCCTCCGCCGTCGTCCAGTACACCTGTCCCGCCTCCGCCGAGGGGGAATACCATGTAAGGCAGACCTCCTCCTCCGTACTTCCCACATTGACGGACAGATAACGGATCGGCGTCCCCGTAATCATCGGTACGGAATAATCCGGCGCGGTTCCCCAGTTCTCTTCTCCCGGCGCCGGCGGTTCCTGCTCCGCTTCCTCTTCCGGCGCCTCCTGCGCGGTCTCCTGCTCCGTGTCCGGTTCTTCCGCCTGCTTCGCGCATCCGCACAGAAGCGCCAGCAGCAGAAGGACGCCGGACAGCATCAGACGTCTCCTCCTCATGACATGCTCTCCTTCAGTTCTTTTTTTCGATAAACAGTTTCCGGCTGATGAAATTGTACACCATGACCACCGCCGTCGCACCGATCTTGGACAGCTTGTAATGGATGCCTGCAAACTCCACCGCCAGCCACATGCAGGCCTCATTGATTCCCAGCCCGATCAGGCTGAGAATGACGAAGATCACAAATTCGCCGGTTTTTTTCTTTTCTTTATCCGTCTCAAATACAAACGTAACGCTGAGCAGATAGTTGACGATCACCGACACGGTAAAGGAAATCCCACAGGAAAGACGGTAGTCGACGCCGAAACGCTCCGTCAGGAATACCATCACTCCATAGTCGATAAAGAAACACAAAAACCCCACAAATCCGAATTTGATGATCTGTCCCACCAGTTTTTTCATCTGTTACCGCTCCCATTCTGCTTTTGTCCCGCAGATTACACTGTACAAACAGTCCGCAATCTGCAGATAACCGGCGCGCCCCGGATGCACCGCGTCTTTGGGCACCTCGATCGTTTTCTCCGAGTGCGGATTGACCGGTTCGGTCTCCGTGTCAAAGTTGTTGGCGCTGTCGTGGCAGATGCCCGCCGGAACAAAATACAGATTCTCTTCCCCGGCCAGCGACGTTTCCAGATAGATCATGAGGTCAAAAACCTTCTGATCTTCTTCATATTTATAGCGGTCCCCATAGAGCGCGTAGCCTTCCTTATTCCTCCAGGAGCCGATGCCGTCCTGGCTGGCCGGATACAGCGTATGCACCAGATAGATCGGAAGCTTCGGGTCGTTCCCGTGGATATTTTTCACAATCTGAACGATATGATCCCCGTTCTCCACCGGATCCACGGCAAGGCCGTTCGTCCCGAGAAACACTTCCACCGCATCGGGATCAAAGCCGGTCGTTTCCTTATAATAGGCCCAGTCAAAGCTCCCGCTCTCTTCATCATAGAACGGATGCACTTCCTCCTCGGGCTCCTCCAGTGTGTAACCGGTTTCTGACAGATAGTCCGCCGCAGAGTAGCCCCGTCTGGCTTCCGTGAGCGAACCGCCCACGCCTCTGGTTCCCATATAGACGATGCCGCCCCCGGTCAGTTCCGTGAGCCGTTCGTAGGTGGCCGGATCGCACGACAAACTGTCTCCGATGGTCAGAAGCGAAAAACTGTCCTCCAGCGCCGGGACAATCTTCAGTTCCGTGGAAGCCCTGGCCACCTGCGCGCCGTTGTCGTCAAAGACCGTGAAAATCAGCGGATAACTGCCGAGCAGCTCCTGCGTCCCGGTAACGGAGAATTTGCGCTGCATGTTCCTCCCCACCGCACAGGTCCATTTTACATTATAGCTGTGAATCCGTTCGCCCAGAGAGGAGAGCTGGCTGTTATACAGCTCCAGCGTAACGCCGGAAGCCACATAGATCCGTTCCGGCAGAAAGAGCTGTACGCCGGCAAACAGTCCTTCGTCATTTTGAACCACGCCTTTTGCCTCCAGCTCCCGCTCCAGCACCTTCACTTCATATTCTCTGGCCGCCTCATGGATGACCAGCACGGCGCCAAGGAAAATACAGCAGATCGTCAGCGCCAGAATGGTGCTCCGGTATGCGTTTCTTATCACCTTTTCACGTTCGATTCTCTTCATATCGCTCAATCCCATCCCGCAGGCGCGGCCGTCCGCCGCGCCCGGTAACCGTCCGCCCTCCCTCCGGGGCGGACATCCGCTTTAGAACCTGAGGGTAAAGTCCGAATAATCGAGGGAAAAATTCGGATTGTAGCAGGGATCCCCCGCTTCGAGCTCCGCTTTCCATTTCTCGCGGAAATGCGCGCATTCCTTCTCATAGCGGCGGAGCTTCTCTCCCTCCTCCATCCCTCTGGTCTTCGATTCGTAGTGATACAGCTCCGCAAAGGGCGTGAAGATGTTCCGATACCCTTTCCGCCCGATCTTCAGGCAGAAATCCACATCGTTCAAAGAGATGGTGAACGTCTCGTCCAGACCGCCCACTTCGTCGTAAATACTGCGCTTTACCAGCAGGCAGGCCGCCGTCACAGCCGTAATGTTCTGCGCGTAGCAGAGACGTCCCATATAGCCGAGGTGTTCTCTGGGCATCTTATAATGCGTATGCCCCGCGGAGCGGTGCGCCCCCAGGCCGATGACCACGCCCGCATGCTGGATCGTGTTGTCCTCGTAATAAAGCTTCGCGCCCACGGCGCCCACGTCCTTCCGCTGGGCGTACATCAGCATCTGCTCCATCCAGTCCGGAGTGATGACCTCCGTGTCGTTGTTGAGGAAGAGAAGATAATCTCCCTGCGCGAAGCCGGCTCCGTAATTGTTGATCTTTGAATAATTAAATTCGCCCTCATAGCGGATGATCCGCACGCCGGGAAGCTGCTCCAGTTCCCTGTAGTAGTCGAAGATGCTCTGCTCCCGGCTGTTATTTTCAATGACCACAATCTCGTAATGCTTCCAGGTGGACTTCTTCCGTATGGAATCGACGCACCGCTTCAGATCCGTCTTGTGATCCTTGTTGGGAATGAGGATGCTGATCAGCGGGCTGCCCTCGATGGGGTATTTCACCTGAAAGATCGTCGGGAACGCGCGGGTGCTCTCCACCTCCACCTCAATCCCGTAATAATCCCTCATATGGTCGTGCACGGCCCGTTTGGCCGCGTCAATGGCGTAGGTCTTGGCGCCGATGTCCGCCGCTACCGAATTGGGATGCGATCTCCAGTAATAGAGGATCTTCGGTATGTGCTGTACATTCCCGGCCTCCTCCGTCAGCCGCAGAATCATATCGTGGTCCTGGCTTCCGTCATACTCCGGACGGAACAGGCCGGTCTTCTTCAGCAGTCCGGCGTCGAACAGCGAGAAATGGCAGATGTAATTGTTGGCGCGCAGATTGTCCGGCGAATAATCGGGCTTAAAATGAAGCACGATCAGATCGTCCAGATTCGGGGAGGTAAAGGTCGCCTCGTCCGTATAGATATAATCCGCGCCTTTTTCGCAGATCACTTTCATACATTCGTACAGAAGGCTTGGATGCATCACGTCGTCATGATCGAAAAGCCCGATGTAATCGCCGGTCGCCATCGAAAAACATACGTTAGTATTCCCGGAAATTCCCAGATTTTTCTCGATCTTCTGATAACGGATCCGCGAATCCTCCTTCTGATACTCCCTGCAGATCGCTTCCGTATCCGCATGCTGCGCGTCGCTTCCGTCCGCCAGACAAAGCTCCCAGTTCCGGTACGTCTGAGCCTTCACGGAATCAATCATCTCCCGCAGGAAACGCTCCGGCGTGTTGTAGAGGGGCACGAGAATGCTGATCCGGATCTCTCTGGGAAACACCGTCTCCTCCTCCCGCCTGCGCTCTACCTCGTCGGGAAAGCTTTTTGTGCCGAAATCGACGCGTTTCACAGCCTCGCCGCGTTTCTGCTTCCACCGTCTGTACATCCCCCGGAAGCCGCCATAATGAACATAGGCGTTTTTGATGCGCAGGAAAAAATGAACGACAACGCGCAGAGGCTTGCTGGCTTTCCAGTACCAGGTATCGCGCACGCCGTCAAAACGTTTGTCTCTGTGGGCAGGAAGCTCTGCCGGAATATGTTCTTTGCTCATTTTACCGCTCTTTTCTGTCGGCGGGCGTCCGCCGCCGTTTATTTTTTGAAGATTTTTTTCAGTTTTTTCAGCAGCCGGAACGGCCGGCTCCCATAGATTCTCTCGGCCGCCCGCACACGGTTGAGAAGGTTCATGCAGGCGTACGCCGTATCCGGATACAGCTCCTGTACGGTCAGCTCGGCGTAGAGCCTCTGCGTGCCGGGAACCAGTTCGCAGACGGTGATCTGCGGGTCCGCTGTCGTATACAGAATCCCCTCCGCTTCCAGCTCGCGCCCGTTGTGGACATACGCAGGCTCATACGTGCCGCCCAGCTCTCCGAGCAGGCGGCGGACTTTCACCAGACAGGCCGTCTCCGCCGGATCCAGCCGGACCGCCCGGATCCCCGGGGGCAGAGGCAGATCCAGATGAATCACGCCCCGTTTGTCCGGCTCGGTCGTCACCCACTGGCTCTCCGCTTCCAGAAAACCGCCTCCGGTATCCATATATACCTGCATCCGGTTCTTCCCGGCCGCCGCCAGCATCTCCGGGAGAGTGATCGTGCGCCCGGCCGTCTGCGGATAGCGGGCGCCGATGGGAACGGTTCCGCCCAGAAGCCAGAGCTGAAACTGATGTTCCATCTGTTCGAACTGATATTCTTCCTCCGGAGTGATTCCCATCTGGGACATCAGCCCCAGGTGCCGGAGGTCTTCCCGGCTGTGCAGATACAAAGACAGCGCCCGCCACAGAAGATACTCCAGCGGAACCTGCACCGGAAAGGTCCATTCATAGTCAATAATCCACAGCCCTTCCCCGGTTTCCATCAGATTGCCGAAAATCCAGTCCAGATTGTTGATCCGCGCCCCCCGATACGCCTTCGCAAAGGAAGGGTTCCCGAACATCTCCACAAACGTTTCGCTTTTTTCAAACGGCTCCGCTTCCGGCTCCACAATCCCGGCGAGCAGCCGGCGGAACCGCTCAAGCTCCGATGTAAGACCGGCATAGTCTCCGCGGGCGCGCAATTCGTCCAGACGCTCTTCCAGCGTCCGCCCCTGCAGAAACTCAAAGCAGGCGGCGTCGCCCCGAAGCTCACAGCGGTTCGCACGGACCGCGCACTTCCTGCCGTACCCGTCCAGCACCGCCTCCCAGCGCTTCATGTCCCGGACGTGCGGCGCCGCCTCCGCCGACACCGGGAGTTTGCGGACTTCCGCTTTGTCCGCCTTTTTCACAATCTCCGTGCGGATCATAAAACGCTCCGCCCGGTCGTTGGAGTATTTGACATAGACGGTCCGTTCTTCGGCCTTCGGTCCGACGATGCACAGGAAGGAATTGGCGAACTCCGCAAACCGTCCTTCCGCGATCAGGCGGTCGTACACCTTCTCCTCGTCGAATAAAAGCAGCCGTTCCCCCTCAAAATTCCGCAGATTCTGATTCAGCTCGCCCGCTCTGGGCAGCCATTCATCCGAGTAAACCGCCGACGGAAACCACCGCTCCGGATAGGGATAATAAAACGCGACGTCCTCCCGGCCGCTTTCCCGGAAGATCCGCTCCAGCTCTTTTTTGGAAAAAGCCGGCCCGTTTCCTTCCAGGCCGTCGAAATACTTGCCGGTATGAGGCTCCATGGCTCCGGCCCAGTATTTTAAACCGAAGCGGTTGTCCGAGACGACCACCAGATGACCGTCCGGCTTCAGGTGTTCCAGCAGCCGGCGCACGGCCTGAACCTGGGGGCGTTCCCCGGGCAGATACCGCCCCGCCTCCGCCAGCACGCCGGGGGCAATGATCCAGTCAAAGAGCGTTCCGGAAAGCTTTTCCAGATTCTTCCACGGATTGCCTCCCAGAACCACAAGATTCTCCGCCTGCGCGTAGCGCTTCGCGAGGATCCGGCAGCGGCTGATCCGCTCCTCGAGACAGACCACCTGACCCGCGCTTTTCAAAAAGCCGCCCGTGAGCTGCCCCGTATCCGCGCCGAACTCCAGCACCCGCTCCCCGCTTTTGACGGGCAGCCATTCCGTCAGATTGCTCCTGAGATGGGACAGATGATACAGTACCTCCCAGGAACTCTCCGTCTCCCGGCGGCAGTCGTATCCGCGCTCCACCAGTTCCCGAATCCTCTCATCCTCCGGCGCCGGAGTCTCCAGCCTGTCCAGCCCTTTTCCGTCCATCCGGACTTCCACGCTGCCGTATTTCTCAATCTCTTCCGCCGCAAATTCAATGCCGCCCATCCAGTCACCCTGCCTCTTTCCTGTGCCTATCCTTTTTCCACCGTAATCACGGTATTCATGTCATAGAATCCCACCGTGTCCTTATCCGAAAGCACGGTGAGCCCCACCAGATCATAGAGTCTGTGGTACACCTTAAATTCGTCTCCCACATATCCGGTGCAGCCCAGCGACAGCAGGTAGTCCCCGCCCTGCAGATCAATCCGCTGGGTATAGGTCACGACCCTGCTCTCCCCGGCCTCCACCACACCGGTCTCCACACGCTCAAACATGGTGTTGGTCCCGGTGATATCCGTTCCCTGTTTGTTGCGGATCGTAATCGTAAAGATGGGATCCTTCACCTGACTATGGAACTCAATCTTCGCCTTTACCTGGCATGTGGAGCCCTTCTCGATAATGCCGGAAAACTGTCCGTACTGGTCGATGATTCCAAAATCCACGATCTCCGCCTGCTTCTCTCCATAATCCAGAAGCGTCGGGTTGACCTCAAAATGATCCTTCCAGGCCTTCCCCTGCTCCGTATGCCGGTCGATTGCGCTCTTCCTGCCCACGTCTTCCAGCGTCTCCTCATCCAATTGATGAACGAGAAGCTTCTTATACATATTGACCATGTCTTTGGGAGAGCCTTCCGCCAGCTTCACCCCCTTGTTCAAAAGGACGACCCGGTCGCAGTATTTGGCGATACTGGTCAGATCGTGGCTGACAAAGAGGATGGTCTTCCCCTGTTTCTTAAATTCTTCAAATTTGTGATAACATTTCGCCTGAAAAAAGACGTCTCCGACCGACAGCGCCTCATCCACGATCAGAATCTCCGGATCGATGTTGATCGCCACCGCAAAAGCCAGCCGCACAAACATGCCGCTGGAATAAGTTTTCACCGGCTGATGAACGAACGCTCCGATATCCGCAAAATCCAGGATGTCCGGAAGACGCTCCTCGATCTCCTTCTCGGAAAATCCCAGCATCGTCCCGTTCAGATACACGTTTTCCAGACCGGTATACTCCATATTAAATCCGGCGCCCAGTTCCAGAAGCGCCGAAATCCTGCCGTTAATCTCCATCTCGCCGCCGGTGGCACCGAGAACGCCGGTAATAATCTTCAGAATCGTGGATTTGCCGGAGCCGTTGACTCCGATGATTCCCACGGTCTCTCCCTGACGGATCGTCATGCTCACATCCCTGAGTGCATAATGCTCGGTGTAGCATTTCTTCTTTGTCAACCCCAGAGAATCCTTCAGCCGGTCCCGGTTTCGGTTATACAGTTTATAAACCTTCGTGATATGTTCCAGTCTGATCGCTTCGCTGCTCATCGCTTCCGATACCTCATCTTTTCCTCACTGCTCACAGTACATCCGCAAAATGCACTTTTAATTTTCGAAAAACACTGCCGCCGACGGCCCAGATCAGGAGCGTCACGGCCCAGAAATAGACGTTCATCCAGCCCAGACCCGCGACGGTATCCGTCTGAAACAACACCGCGCGGTAACCGTAAACGATATAACACAGAGGATTGAGTTTCAATATAATCAGAAACGGATATTTCAAAAGCAGATCCTCCAGGGACCACATAATCGGCGTCATCCAGATCCCCACCTGCAGGAAGATATTGATGATCTGGCTCAGATCCCGGAAAAACACCACCAGCGCGCTGGTCAGCATGCACACGCCCGTGACGAAGACCGTCAGGCTGAAGCTGAAATAGACGACCTTCAGTGTATGCAACCCCGGAGCGTATCCGTAGCACGCGAACAGCACCAGCATGAACAGCACAAAAAAAGCGTGAATGAACAGCGCGGCTACCGTCTTGACCAGCGGCAGAATGTGGATGTTAAACACCACTTTTTTCACCAGATAATTGTACTCCAGCAGCGCGTTGGTCCCGTTGCTTAAACTTTCCGAGAAGTAGAACCAGGGCACGATGCCGCTGACCAGCCAGAGGACAAAGGGCACATGAATCCCCTGTTTCAATTCCGCTGTCGCGTTGTTCAGGCCGATCTGGAAGACAAACCAGTACACCAGCACGATGACTACCGGCTGGACCATCGCCCACAGCACGCCGAAATAAGAGCCCGCGTACCGGGTTTTGAAATCATTCCTGGCCAGCTTCCAGATCAGCTTCCTGTTCTTCCAGAAATCCAGAAACATATGGTCCGACATACAGACCCTCCTTACCTTTTCAGTTCCCGGATGCCGCCCCATCTCTGGTCCTTCTCCGAGATGATCAGCTCCATCCCTTCCGGTATGGGCCATTCGATGCCGATCTCCCGATCATTCCACGCCAGGCCGCCTTCGTCGTTCGGATGGTAAAAATCCGTGCATTTATAGACAAATTCCGCCTCGTCGGACAGCACCAGAAAACCGTGCGCGAAGTTTTTCGGAATGAAGAACTGCTTCTTGTTCTCAGCGGACAGAAGCACCCCGTGCCATTTCCCGTAGGTCGCGGAACCCGGCCTTAAATCCACCACGACGTCAAAGACCTCTCCCTTCACGACCCGCACCAGCTTATCCTGCGGATAATGAATCTGGAAATGCATACCGCGCAGCACGCCTTTCCTGGACGCGGACTGATTGTCCTGCACAAACTCCATATCAATTCCTGCCGCCGCATAATCCCTGTAATTATAGGTTTCCATAAAATACCCGCGCTCATCGCCGAACACCGCCGGAGTGATAATCTTCAGTCCCTCAATCTCACAGGTCTCCACCGTGATTTTACCCATATGCTTTCCTTCCTCTCTTTTTCTCATGAAATCTCCGGCCTTCTCCGCCGCCGGTTCTTCCCGCTTCTGTCTCCTGCTTTCTCTTTATAAACCGTTGGCCACGTCGACCAGATACTGCCCGTAGGGCGTCTTCATCAGCGGCTTTGCCAGCTCCAGAAGCTGTTCCCGGTCAATAAACTTCCGGCGGAACGCGATCTCCTCGATGCAGGAGATGTAGAGCCCCTGCCTCTTCTGAAACGCCGCCACAAAATCCGCCGCGTCCAGAAGCGCGTCATGGTTCCCCGTATCCAGCCAGGCGAAGCCCCGGCCAAGCGTCTCCACGCGGAGCATGCCCCTTCTCAGATATTCGTTGTTGATACTCGTAATCTCAATCTCTCCCCGGGCAGAGGGTTTGACGTTTTTCGCAATTTCCACCACATCGTTGTCATAAAAATACAGTCCTGGCACCGCGTAATTGGACTTGGGATGCTCCGGTTTTTCTTCAATGGACACCGCCATCCCGTTTTCGTCGAACTCCACAACGCCGTACTCCCGCGGATCCCGCACATAGTAGCCGAAGATCGTTGCTCCCTTTTCGTGAGAGACGACTCTTTTAAGCACCTGAGAAAAACTCTGTCCGTAGAAAATGTTGTCTCCCAGAATCAGCGCCACGCTGTCTTTCCCGATAAAATCCGCCCCGATGATAAACGCGTCCGCCAGCCCCCGCGGCTGTTCCTGCACTTCATAGGCAAAGCGCATGCCAAGCTGGCTCCCGTCTCCCAGAAGCTCCCGGAACATCGGCAGATCCCTCGGCGTCGAAATAATCAGCACCTCCCGGATGCCCGCCAGCATCAGGATCGACAAAGGATAATAGATCATGGGTTTGTCGTAGACCGGCATAATCTGTTTGGATACTGCTTTCGTCAGCGGATACAGCCTCGTTCCGGAGCCACCCGCCAGTATAATACCTTTCATCTTCGATTCTTTCCTCCTGTTATTGCTCTACAGCGTTACTTGCCCCACCCCGTGATTCAGCCCGGTGCGGGCGTCCGGGTGGCGCAGGTGTGACTCAATCACTTTCTTTCTCCAGCATACGAAGCAAAAGATCGCAGTCCGTCAGGAAATTCCTGGCAAACAGGAACGCAAGCGCTCCGTCCGTCTGTTTTACCTCGTAAAGCCTTACCGACCGGTTGTCCGGCATATCGGACGGGCACCAGGTACGGATAGGCTCAAAATCCGCCGTATAATCGGCGTAATAGACCGACGCGCCCTGATAGCTCTCGCCCACACAGGAATAATCGCTGCTCACATACAGCCTCCACCCGTCTTCTGTGGGCTCGCAGGACGCCATCTCGTTGTCGGCAACCGGGGGAAGAAGTTCCCTCGGACTGCTCCAGGTCTCGCCGCCGTCGCCGGATACCATCACGCAGATCGCGGACGGCCCCTTGTCATACTGCTCCATCTCGAAAAAGTAACAAAGCTTCCCGTCCGCAAGGCGGAGATCTCCGTCCTCCAGATTGTGCTTCCGGCTGATGATATCCGTCACATATTCCCAGTCTTCCAGATTATCCGAACGGTACAGCTTCACCGTATAGACGCCGTTCTCCCCCTGCGGATCCGGGTTGTTGACCGTCCCCTCGATGCAGGTATGCGTCAAAAGCCAGCCGTCCCCGTCCCGGATGAGGATCGGGTCAATCGCCAGCGTGTCCGTCGTCAGAACGAGCCGGTCGTCGAGCAGCTCCAGCTCCTCCGTCAGACGCAGAATGTGCGTCTCATTGACATGATTGCTGTAGGCGACCGTATACCCGCCGTCCGCCCCTTCTGTCTCTTCCTGCGGACTGCGCGCTTCCTCCTGTACGTACAGCCAGGAGGCGGACAGACCGTCGTACTGCCGGATTGTATTCCCCTGCAGATCGAGGATACGGATTCCTTCCTCCACGCTGGTAATCACATGGCTGCCCAGAAATTTGGCATCCGCGTTGTGATATCCGGGAAGCGTAAACCCCTCTTCCTTCCTGTCCGCCCGCCCCGCTGTCAGCGCCAGCAGCGCGGCCAGCACGCCGAGAACCGGCACCCACATCTGTCTCTTCATCATCTGTCTCTTCCTTAAAAATATAAAATCTCCCGCCCGCAGGCACAAAACCACATCCGCCGGCGTCCGACAGGTTCTTTTCTGAATTATGCGCTGTATTTTGGACGATTATAACATTATTGCAAAATTATTACAAGTCCTGCGCTTACATTCCCTCTTCCCTTCTGAATGTCAGAATCGACGGGCACAATTCCCATGCAATATAAAAAACCGCCAGAATGTAACGATACTTTACACTTTGACGGTTTTACAAACGATAAATGTTCATCTCAAATCTTCCGGCACAGTTCCGGTATCACTGTCAATACAAATTGACTGCCTCTCCGTCACTTCTCATTTCGCGCCTTTTATCTGAACCGCTTTTACCGGGCAGTTTTCGTAACAGCTTCCGCAGTGCAGGCAGTGTTCCTGCTGGATCTGACAAGGCTCTCCCTGTATGATACATCTCTGCGGACAGCTTTCCTGACATATTCCGCAGCCAATACAGCTGTCGGTAATGAAATACCCCTTTTCCGAAACCGTCCCTGCCCCAAACGTATAGCTTTCCCGAAAAATGGGATTGACGCCAAGATGAAAATATTCGATTTCGCCATGTTTCACCTCAAAAATAATCCCTATTTTTCGGGTATCGCCCGGATAAACATTGGCCAGATAAGGCTGTTCGGAGAAGATCGTGTTGATTTTTTCTTCCTGCTCCGATTCGGGGGCAGGCACGGCCTTTGCGGACAGCCGTATCATTTCCTTGAAGCGGGTGTAAGCCAGTATCTGAACCCTGCCGTTTTCAAGAAGTTCATGGCAGAAGTTCTTTCCTCGCGCTGTGAAAAAATAAAAGCCGTCTTTCTCAAAATGAACCGCACTGATACAGCGAATCTGCGGATTCCCCTCACCGTCAACCGTTGCAAAGGATAACACGCCCACAAGTTTTAATTTTTCCAGACAGGTTTTCGCGTCCATAACAATTACCTCCTAAAATCGCAGTATGCGCCCTTCTTTTCTTTGTTTTGGTGCGGGATGCGGATCGCCTTCGCGGGGATAACCAAGCAGAAGCTGCATAACCGCGTAGTGATCCACGGGGATCTCCCACTTCTTTAATACTTCCTGCCCATAAGGGTCTGCAAAAGCGGTCCAGCCCTGACCGATATAACAGGAACCGATACCGAGGGAATCCGCCGCCAGCATCATATTTCCGGCTGCAAGGGCGCAGTCCTCCGGGGAAAAGAGAAAGTTTTTCGGAGCAAACAGGGTGATGACCGTGGGCGCATCGTAAAAGGCGTTCTTCAGCTTCGGGTCATCGGCGATACTGGGCTGTTCTCTGGACACATAGTTTGACGCCGTCGCCATACGGGGACTGGAATTTGCCCGCTTGATTTTTCCAAGCCGCTCATTGATTTCCTTGGTCTGACAGACGGCAAAGAGTACGCTTTGGCGCCCGCCCGCGCTTGGAGCATACAGTCCCGCCTGCAAAATCTCCTGCAAGGCGTCCTCCTCGATCTGTTTTTCGTCAAATCTGCGGATCGACCGCCGATGTAAAATGGTCTGCATCGTTTCATTCATCGCTATACAACCTCCTTCCAGCACTGCGGGTCAGGCGCATAATAATTTCCGCCTGTTCCTTTTGCGACGGCGGGACAGCCGCGGCAGAACGCCAGCAGCTCGCACTTTGAACATTTTTCAAATTTTTCATAATCCCGCCAGGCTTCCATTTCACATACCCAGATATCCGCAAGCCTGTCTTTGAACACATTGCCCACCTTGCTGTCGGCTACCCGGCGGCAGGCGAAGACATCGCCCGTGGGAAGAATCGTGATATGGCAGTTGCCGCAGTTGCAGCCGCCGTAGATCATTCCTTCCTCCGCATTTTCGGGAATTTTGAACGCTCCCGTCTCATATTCATACAGCGTCCACAGGTGATCTTTCTTATTGAAATAAGTCTCACAGCCCTCCGCCTCATATTTTTTGAATTTTTCATCGCATATCGCCAGAAGTTCCCGGTATTCCTGGGGCGTCATACCTGCGTCCAGATCGCCGCCGCTGGGCACATAGCGGGAAAAAGCAAATACATTCACGCCTGCTTTGACAACCGCGTCGATGATACCGGGAACTTCCATGCGGTTCGTTTTGGAAACCGTCGTCATCACCACGCTGCGGATTCCCGCACGATTGATACACCCGATCTTTTCCAGGGTGCAGTCGTAGGAACCGGGTTTTCGGAACCAGTCGTGGGTTTCGCGAAGCCCGTCAATGGACAGTTGATATTTCTCACAACCGTATGTCTTCAGCTCGCGGCAGATCTGATCGTTCAGGTGAAAGGGATTTCCGAGAATGGTAAACGGTATGCTGTGTTCCTGAAGCAGTTTCAACAGCCTCCAGAAATCCGGATGCAGAATCGGATCGCCTCCTGTAATATAGAAATAGGGTAAACGGTTGTATACTTTGCAAAAATCAAGGCAGTTATAGAACGTGTCCTGCATCTGCCGCCAATCCATGAAATCAATTTTTTTGCAGGCGTCTCCCGAAAAGATGTAGCAGTGCTTACACCGCTGGTCGCACTCATCCGTAATGTGCCACTGAAAAGAAAAATATTGCTTCATCTCTCTATCCTCACTTTGCCTTTTTAACCGAGTAGGGTGCGTGCCGCAAAGCAGCAAATTCCCTTACGCACCCCTGCGCATATAAAACCGGCTCCGGCCGTCAAAGCCCGCCGCCGAAAAAATCTCATATGCTCCCGATGGAATCTTTTCCACCGGGAACACTTTTGGGAAAGAACCTGGTGTGCTGACCGGTTTACTTGTCGCCGGCTCCGCAGGCGGTTCCACAGGCTGCCGGCGTTTCCGCGGGCTTGTCACCGGTTCCACAGGCCGCCGGCGTTTCCACGGGCTTGTCGCCGGCTCCGCAGGCGGTTCCGCAGGCCGCCGGTGTTTCCGTGGGCTTGTCACCGGCTCCGCAGGCCGTCCCCGCATTGTTTCCGTTCCATCCAGTTAAGTTAGAAAGTGCCATTGTAGTAACCTCCATAATTATGTATTCAGTGAGCTGTTCTGCCCTCTGTATCTACCATTGTACGGAATATTTCTGCTGCTGCAAGTACGCACTTTTTTGTCGGGATACTTACCTTTTTGTAACTTTTGTGGATTTACAAGGTTTTCCGGCATAAAAAAATTAAAATTTTTTTATAACGGATATCCATCCGTGTTTCCGATCATTGCGTTTTAAGGGATATTACAGTATAATCAGAATGTAACTGTATTTTTTGAAGTAATGGAGGTGTCATATGAAAACAAAAGCCGAATTGCTGCCGGAATGCCCGGTGGCTACCACCGTTCAATTGATTGGAAATAAATGGAAATTATTGATCATCCGCAATCTGCGGATGCGGCCATGGCGTTTTAATGAACTGCAGAAAAATCTGGACGGCATCAGCCAGAAAGTTCTGACGGACAGCCTGAGGTCTATGGAAGCGGACGGACTGATTACCCGCACGGTGTATGCGGAAGTCCCGCCGAGAGTGGAATATGCCCTGTCGGAACTGGGCGAGACCATGCGCCCGATTCTGGATGCTATGGAAGTATGGGGAAATTCCTACAAATCGATGATACATTCTTAGAAAATAAGCAACCAGCCGGGCAACACATGACACTCACGATGTCCGGACCAGTTCCCGAACAGGGCGTAGTCCCTGTTTTTCTCCGGGAGGGTGAGTCCCATGGCAAGGTCGGCGACCACACCCTCCAACAGCCCAACGTCCAGCCCACGCTTCATTGCCAGCTTATAATCTTTCTTGAATTGTGTGGTGAACTTGACAGTATATTTTGCGTTTCTCATGCTTTCAGGTCTGCGAACAGTTCATCCAGATCGGTATACCCTTTTACTGCCGGATCTTTCGCAATCCTTTCTGCCTCCAGCATGGCGGCAACCGTTTCGCTGTTAGGCTGGTTGAGGGAAACGTCAAAGGGAATCCGTCCCTCACGGAGAGATTGGCGGACAAAGATATTGAATGCCGTTGTCAGGTTCATGCCAAGTTCCCCGAACAGTCTGTCAGCCTGCGCTTTCAAGTCTGAATCCATGCGGATGCTGATGTTTGTAGTAGAGCGAGCCATATAACCATCTCCTTTCCTGCTGGTAATTACAGTATATGCTATCAGCACGAAAAACACAATATTTTGCACGAAAAACATTTCAATCCTCCCACCGGATCTGCATGCCCCGTTTTCCATATGTTTCACCTGTCCGGTCCATGCAGATCGACAGCTCACGTCCCTGACAGTTTAATCCGCTCAGCCTGCAGTACTCCCAGTTGTCCGGAATCATGGGACGGATCCGCACCGTCCCGTCCTCCTGCGGCTCCACGCCGAATATTTTGCTGATCACAATATCCGCATAGGCGGAATGATTGTAATCCTTTCCTCTCTCGTATCCCCCTTTTTCTTCTCTCCACTTCCAATTCTCCAGAATCTTTCTGGAAAGCCATTCCCCCGTGAACGGGTCCAGATTTTCATCCAGCCAGTTGACCCGTTTTCCGTTTTCGTCCACGCGGTAGTGGGAATGGGTATAGCGGGAAAACAGCATGTCAAAATCCTGCTTTGTCACATAATCCTGTCGGTAATCTTTCAGCACGTTGGCCAGCGCATGCAGCGTCTGCGTCGTGGCGAACGGCCAGGAGGGACCGTTCCACAGACATTCATGCTCCGGATGCTCCGCCATAAAATTCTTATGTCCCCGTCCGGCGGTCGTCGGTCCGTAGGGCGCCTCGAATCCCTGTTCCGATCTCAGGTATCTGAAGGCGCGCTCATACCCGGCGTCCGGCAGTTCAAAAAGCCACGGCAGAAAACCGATCTCCTCACACACATTTTTTTCCGGGTCTGTCTTTGAGAAATCCCAGTCCGTGACGTCTGTCTCTCTTGATTTCAGCGGATATACCTTAAAAAATCCCGCCTCCCGATCCCACAGCTTTTCCTGCACCAGCTTTTTCAGCTTTTCCGCCTTCCGGTAAAACATGGCCTCATGTTCCCGGTCGCCGCCAAGCCCCGCGATCCTGGCAATCGCCCTCGCGTCTGCGTACAGATAAGAATTCAGCGTCGGGCGCAGCCCGTCTCCGCTGATGGAATACTCCATGGCGTCCCGGTCGTCGTTGGACCAGAAAAGACCGCTTTTGTGCTGATGCGTACATTCCCACTGTTCATAATTCCGGATCAGGTCCGGCAGTAACTCCACGGCAATCTGAAAATCCCCGCGGGCCAGACAGTACTGATACAGCGCGTCCGCGATCCACGTACTGTAGGACCGGACATCCCCGCTTCCTTTCAGCCAGAAACGCAGATAATCCTCCAGATACGTGTTCCCGCCGCGCAGCCAACGCCCTTCGCTGATATGATGTCCGGCCGCACAGTTGATGGAATTGTATGCCCCCGCCCAGGGGACGTCCGGCAGAAATTCCGTAATGATAAATCCCTCCGGCGTCTTTTTGATATGCTTCCGATAAACCCACCACCGGAAATACCAGGTTTCCTCCGCCTCCGCGTCCGAACATTCAAAATAAGGGATCTGTTCTTTCATCCACGCGCAGGCCTCTTCATTGCCGACGTGCTGCCGGAAGAGTTCTTCATCCTGCTCATTGAATTTTTGTACATACGCCGCCAGCTTCTCTTCATCCTTATCCATAGCAGAACCTTACCCTTTCACAGCGCCTGCGATAATTCCGGAGATGATATATTTCTGCATGAACAGGAAGAATATGATCATCGGCAGAATGGACAGCGCAAGAGAAGTCAGCGCATAATCCCAGCGCATGGAATAGGCGCTGAAGAAGGAATATACCGTCGTGGTAATGGTTTTCTTTGATTCGCTCTGCAGCATGATCAGCGGCAGGGTGAAATCATTCCACATCTGCAGCGTAAACAGTACGATGATACTGCTGGTCGCCGGTTTCAGAAGCGGAAAGATAATTCGGAAAAAGGTAGCCACTTTTCCGCATCCGTCCATGGTGGCGGCCTCCTCGATTTCTTTTGGAATCGACTTTATAAATCCCTGGAAAATGAACACCGCCATCGGACAGTACAGGGGCACCAGCACCAGGATAATGCCCGGAAGGCTGTCCGTCAGCCCGAGGCTTTTGCAGATCTTGGCAAAGGGCAGCATGATGCTCTGAAACGGAACGGTCATGGACGCCATCAGGATCAGGAGAATCCCGTTGCTGATCTTATTATTCCAGCGGGACAAGCGATAGGCGCACATGGCGCTTAAGACAACCGTAATGCTGATCGCAAAGACACAGATCAGAACCGTGTTCAAAAATACTCTGGCATAATTCATATTTTCCAGCACGTATGCAAAATTTCCCAGATAAAAGCTTTTCGGAAGCCCGAAGGTATTGGTCAGAATCTCCCCCAACGGTTTAAAAGAATTGGTCAGCACGATCCACGCCGGTGAGACAAACAGAACCGCCAGCACGACCATCAGCACTTCCGGTATTATTTTTCTTAGATTCCCCGCTTTTCTCATTATGCTTCCACCTCCTTTGACTTTGTCAGCTTAAGCTGCAGAATGGCAATCGCGATCACGATCAGGAATAAGATGACCGCCTTGGATTCCGCATAACCCATCCTGTTATTCTGATAGCCTTCCGTGTAGATATCAAGGGCAAGGCTTGTCGTCTGCCTTCCCGGACCGCCGCCGGTCAGCGAAAGGTTCAGATCAAACTGCCGGAAAGACTGGGAGACCACCATGAACAGATTCACTCCGATGGTCGGTATCATCAGAGGCAGGGTGACTTTAAAAAACTGCTGAACCTTGCTCGCCCCATCGATCGCCGCGGCTTCCAGAAGGCTTGTATCCACCATCTGCAGACCGGACAGATACAGAATCATGATATAACCGACGCCCTGCCACATGGCGACGATCACCATCGCGACAATCGAAGCGTTTCCCCCGCCCAGCCAGCTGATATTGAAAAATCCCCAGCCGGTCGCTTTGTAAATCGCCGCAAATCCCTGATTAAAGATAAAGCGCCAGATATATCCGACGATCAGCATACTGATGACATTGGGAATAAAGAAACAGGTTCTCAAAAATTTCGTACATTTCAGTTTGGAATTTACCGCCAGCGCCAGAAGGAACGCCACGATGTTGGTTCCAATTACATTCAGCACCACGTATTTCAGCGTAAATCCCATGGACACAAAATAATCGGGATCGCTGGTAAACAGTTTTATGTAGTTTTTCAGTCCCACAAACGTTCTGGTCCTGCTGATTCCGTCCCAGTCCAGAAGCGAATAATAGACACCTTCCACCAACGGCAGGATAAAGAACACAAAATACAATGCCATCAGCGGAAACACAAAAATCAGGACTTCCGACAGCAGCGCCTTCTTTTTATTTTTCATAGAGGTCTCCTTTTTCATAAGGGGATACTGCAAACATGCGGTTTGCAGCACCCCCTTCCTATACTTACTCCGATTTCAGATTGGTCCACAGATCGTCCAGCGCTTTCAGCGTCGTCTCCTGATCGCCTGTCCCCTTGGAGATGTAATCCTGCAGCTTTTTACCGGATTCGTTATAATAGCCGTCCGGCCACAGCGGCCACGACCAGAGAATCGTATTGCCCTCTTCAATATATCCGGAAACATCCTGAGACAGCGGATTGCTTCCCTGGAACTCCATACCCTTCATGGCAGGGATCACCTGACACTGGTTCAGCAGGAAATCCTGTCCCGCTTCGCTGGTTACCATCCAGTTCAGAATATCCTTTGCGATCTCCGGATGTGCGGACGTATTGGATACGTGCCATACGCCGTTCACATCCGCCGCCAGCTTCGTATCCGCGGCGTTATCCGTCGTGGGAAGCGCAAACAGTCCCACTTCCATATCCGGAGCGATCTCCGCAATGGTATCATACGCCCAGATTCCTTCGAAGATCATCGCCTGCTCTCCCAATGCGAAGGTAGCGGCCGCCTCATTCCATCCTGCATCCAGCGGTTTGTCCTGTCCGTATTTCAGCATCAGGTCAAGGACATTCATGATGTCTTTCATCTTCTGGGTATCCGCGATCTTCGCGCTTCCGTCGTTCAGCCCGTCAATAAACGGAATCGCTCCCTCTCCTCCCGCGAAGCCATAGTTGATGAACTGTCCCAGCAGCCAGTCGTCCTTAAACTGATTTGCAAAAGGCGTGATACCCTTCGCCTGCAATGTCCCGCACACCTGCTCCAGTTCGCTGAGGGTCGTGGGGATCTCCAGATTATTCTCCGCAAAGATCTTTTTGTTATATACGATTCCGTTTCCGGACATCTGCACCGGCAGGCCGACCACCGTGCCGTCCAGGGACACACACTCCAGCGCCGCGTCCGCGATATTGGCCACAAAGGGCTGATCAGACAGATCGGTCACATAATCTTTATAGGTCACGATCTCATTGTATCCGGCTGTCATAAATACGTCCGGCATGTCTCCAGAGGAAGCTTTCGTCTTTAAAACGTCATAGTAATCGTCGCCGATCACTTCCACTTCGATCGTTACATTCGGATGTTCTTCCTGATATGCCTTCGCCATCTGCTTTACCTGATTCGTATATTCCACCTGGAACTGCATCCAGCGAATGGTCACGTCCTCGTCTCCCGATACATCCGCCTGGCTTTCAGATGAAGCTTCCTCTCCGGACGCGTTCCCCGCGTCGGACCCTGTCTGACTGCTGTCCGCGCCGCAGCCCGCCAGCATGGACACTGACAGAAGCGCCGACATGAAAAGTGCCATTCTTCTCTTCATTTTCAAATCCTCCTCTGTTTGATAAATTTGATGTTCCGCAGTTGCTTCTCTGCTTCTATGTCTGTTATTTTATCGGGTTTTCCTGCCTTTGTAACCGTAGTTTCTTGATCCCTGCGGGTAATTTATTGATCTGATGGAAGTTCAAATGGTCATTTTGAACCATTTTCATATTTTATTCCAAATGGTATAATGTCGTCAGACATGATGTCAGAATCTACAAAAGGAGCCAATTATATGAAAACTTCTTTTTCCAGAAAAATCATGGTGATCTTTTTCATCTGCTCGGCGATGATCATTTTTCTTTCCAGCATTGTCTGTTATCTGGGTACGGTCCGTCTGCTTCAAAACCAATACATTGACTCCACCGGACAGCTCCTTGCGGAAGTAAACCAGTCCATTGAACGATACTACAGCCAGCTGAATGAAATCACGCTCTCTTTTTATAACAGCAGCACCTTCATTGATAATCTCCGCCTGCACCGGGACGATTACATCTCTCAGGCGGAAAACGAACAGACGATCAAGAATGTCCTCTATTCGGACGATTCGATCCTGTACATTTACTTTTATGACCCTTACAGTACCAATCTTTACTCCTTTTCACGGGAAAACATGAGCTACACAAAGTTTCCGGAAATCGAAAAAGAAGACTGGTATCAGGACACTTTGAATGCCCACCGGTATTTTACCATATCGCCCCTGCATTCTTTCATTAATTATACGAATTTCGGTTCTCTAAGAGACGCCACGGTCTTTTCCGTCAACCGGGCGCTGCGTTACTACGCCAACAGCAGTTACGTTGGTATGGTTTCCATCGTATACCGTACCGATGCTCTGGAACGCATCTGCGGCAGTCTTGATGGGGAGCAGACCTGGCTGGCCGTACTGGATCAGAATCTGTCCCCCCGGCTGAATACCTATCCGGAGCAGACGCTGCCGGAAGAGGTCCTCCATGCCATATCAGAAAATGCAAATCCCTCCGGCTATACCATCTATCATGCGGAGCACGAACAGCGGCTGCTTCTGTGGAATCAGTCGGACGATATTTATTTACTGAAAGATATTCCTTACCGCGAACTGACCCGGGGCATCGTTCAGAACGTCATCCAGATGATACTGATCCTGGCTGCCGTCTTTCTTGCCCTGGCAACCGGAATGGCATATTGCTTTTCCCGCACCGTGACACGCAGGCTGAATGCGCTGACCGCGAAAGTGGTTGCTTTTGGAGAAGGCGAACTTTCCATGATCGCCGAGGATTATGGAGAAGATGAAATCGGAACGCTGGCCTCTGCGTTCAATGAAATGACTGCGAAAATCAACGAATTGATCAATCTGGAATATAAGGCGAAATTACTTCAGAAAACAGCGGAGCTCCAGATGCTCCAGGCCCAGGTCAAACCGCATTTTATCAACAACACGCTGCAGGCCATGGGTACGCTGGGGCTGAAGAAAGGCGCAAACGACGTATATCTTATGGCAAACGCCCTTGCCCGGACGCTGCGCTACACGCTCCGTTCGACTGCCCGGCTGATTCCTCTGTCGAAAGAGCTGGAGAATATGAATGATTATCTGTATATTCAGAGAATCTTATGGGGCGAACAGCTTCACACCAGCATTCAGGTGGAAGACGGGGTAAAGGACTGGCCGGTCCCGGTTCTCATATTGCAGCCTCTGGTGGAAAACTCCATCAAACACGGGCTGGACAGCAGTCCGGAAGGAAGTATTTATGTTGTGATTCAGAAAACAGATGAAAAACTGTCCGTCACGGTGTCGGACGACGGACGGGGAATCCCGCCTGCCACACTGAAGATGCTGCAGGAATGGCTGCTGCTGAAAGAAACCGTCAACCATGCGGAAGAACATATGGGAATTTTGAATATTGTAAACCGAATGCAGCTGATCTATGGGGAGGAAGCCTCTATGACCATCGACAGCAAACTGGATGAGGGAACGGCCATTCGTATCCTGCTTCCGCGAAAGGAGATCACAGATGTATAAAGTTCTGATTATTGACGATGTCGCTCTGGTCCGCGACGCCGTAAGGATGCTGGGACAATGGGATATGTTTGAAGTTTCGGAAATATATGAGGCGGGGAATGCGCAGGAAGGACTTTCCATCATCCGGACGCAGCACCCGGATATCATTATTACCGATATGAAAATGCCGGTTATGGACGGCATGGCGCTGCTGCAGTATATGGAAGCCAATCATATTCCCGGCAAGGTCATCGTGATCAGCGGCTTCAGTGATTTTTCTTATATGAGGACCGCCATAAAATCCGGCGTTGTGGACTATATTCTCAAGCCCATTGACGCGCAGGATCTGAATAACGCTGTATCTGCTGCCATTGAACAACTGGAGCAGGAACATCCGGCAAAACCAGAACCGGTCTCCAATTCTGTTGTGCAGAACATCAGAGAATTTATTGAGAAACACTACATGGAAGATATTTCTTTGTCTGATCTTGCCGACATGTTCTATCTAAGCAAAGAGCATCTCTCCCGACTGTTTAAAAAAGAAACCGGACGGAATCTGTTTTCTTATCTGATGGATCTGAAACTTGCCGAAGCCAGACGGCTGCTGACCGAAACCGACCGCACACTGGACGACATTGCGTTTTCACTCGGTTTCAGCAACGGGAATTATTTCAGCAAGGTATTCAAAAAGAATGTCGGGGTCTCTCCCAGCAGCTACCGGAATCAGGAGATTATAATTCCAGACCATTAGATTTGGTATCACTGCCGCCTGTCCTCTTATCCATACCGCTGCAGCAATTCGGCAGGCGGCAAAACACCTCGATCAGCTGCCCCAGTGCATTGCCAAAGTCTTCCAGATCCTTTGCGGTCATCTGCTCCAACAGCGGACGGAAGCAACTGGCGTCATGCTCCAGGAAGTAGTCGATATATTCTTTTGCCTTATCGGTCAGCCGGATCATTACAATCCGCCGGTCGTCCGGATCATCATAGCGGGTTACAAAGCCCTGCTCTACCAGACGGTCCGCCATTTTCGTCATCTGCTGTTTCGGCATTTTGGTGAGGCCCGCAAGCTGCGTCATGCTGGACGCGCCGCCGCACCACTCCAGCGTTTTGATGCAGTAGTACATATCCAGACTGACCCCTTCATCCAAAAGCTGCTTAAAAGGCTTGGCAATCTGATAATTCCAAACAGGAAGCAGCGAGAGCAGTTTTTCCTGAATCTCTAAAAAATCCATCGTTTTCTCCCCTTCTTGACAAATAAGGATAATAATGGTATTCTTCATTTGATAGTAAACTTTGTTTTACAAATAATTGGAACGAACTATCCTCTGTAAATTATTATACTATAAAGAGGATCCGAAATCAAGTGGAGGCATCAATTCATGCAAGGAACAAACATTGAGCTTCTGGAGCATTCGCCGGTCCCGCAGGCAATCCTGAAGCTCTCCATTCCAACCGTACTCAGCAACATCGTATCGCTGCTCTACAACCTGACGGACACTTATTTCATCGGGATGCTGAATGATCCGGTGCAGCTGGGAGCCATCTCTCTGGCGTTCCCGGTATTTATGCTGATCCAGGCCGTCGGCAATGTGTTCGGCAACGGCGCCCCCTCTTACATCTCCCGATGTCTGGGCGCAAAGAGGTATGATGAGGTGAAGCGGACCAGCGCCGTGTCGGTCTATGTGTCCTCAGCGGCTACCATAGTCATCGGCATCGCCATCTTTGCCTTTATGAACCTGATTCTCCATCTTTTGGGAACCAGCGAGGCGAACATCGGCCCCACCCGCGCCTATCTGCAGGTAATCGTTGCTTTTGCCGTGGTCATTATCCTGCAAGTCATTCTTTCCAGTATGCTCCGGGCTGTGGGCAAGGTGAAAGAGGCGGTGATCGGCATCATCATCGGCACGGTATTGAACATCGTCCTGGACCCGGTTTTTATCCTGGTGTTCCATCAGGGCGTGGCGGGAGCGGCTATTGCCACCGTTATCGGCAACTTTGTGGGCGTAGTCTACTACATCATTGTTTACATCAAAGGAGAGATTCCCCTCTCCATTCAGCCGAAGGACTGCCGCCCCAGCGTTCGGATTTTCTCGGAAGTTTTGAAAATCGGCCTGCCCAATTCCGTTTCAGTCATCATCATGAGCTGCTCCAATATTATCCTGAACAATCTGGCTTCCGATTTCGGAGACCATGTTGTGTCCGCTTATGGCGTTTCCGGAAAGCTCATTCAGATGGTCTTTATGATTGTGGTGGGCTATGTCACCGGCTATATGCCCTTTGCCGGGTACAATTACGGCGCAGGCAACTTCCGGCGGATGCTCTTGGCCCTGAAATTTACCATTCTGTCCGGAACGGGCGTCTGTCTGGCACTGCTGGTCCCATTCGTCTGGCTCTCCCCGAATTTTGTAGGGGCGTTTACCACTGACGCACAAATCATTGATGTGGGCGTCCGCTTTCTGCGGGCGCAGGCGTGGGCGGTCCCCATCATGGCGGTGCAGACCACGATGATGGTCACGTTCCAGGCAACCGGACAGGCAATTCAGGCTATGACCGTCAATATGGGGCGGCAGCTGCTGTACAACATCCCCTTCCTTTTTCTGTTCAGCCGTCTGTGGGGACTGAACGGGCTGCTCTACGCGCAGATGGCGGCGGACTATTGTACGGTGATCACGGCAGTTCTGATCGGCATTCCGCTGCTTCGCAGCCTGCACCAAAAGAGCAAACAACAAACAGACAACACTTGAAGGAGGAAACTTTTATGAACAAGAAAAAACTGGGCTTCGGCCTGATGCGCCTGCCCCAGCTGGACCCGGCGGACGCGGCCAAAATCGACTATGCGACCCTGTGCAAAATGGCGGACCGCTATCTGGAGATGGGCTTCAACTATTTCGATACGGCGTTTCCGTACCACGGCGGCGGCAACAGTGAGATCGCGTTCCGGGAGTGCGTGGCCAGACGGCATCCCCGCGATACCTATACCCTCACCGATAAGCTGAGTTTCTTTGTGGTTCAGAAAGCGGAGGAACTGGAGGATTTCTTCGCGGGGCAGCTGGAGCGGTGCGGCGTGGATTATTTTGACTACTACCTGCTGCACTCCATGAACAAGGATTACCTGGATCTGGCGGAGAAAATCGGCGCGTTTGACTTTGCCGCACGAAAAAAGGCAGAGGGGAAAATCCGTCATGTTGGTTTCTCTTTCCACGATACGACGGACGTACTGGATGAGATCCTGACCCGGCACCCGGAAATGGAGTACGTGCAGCTGCAAATCAACTACGCGGACTGGGAGAATGCGGAGGTTCAGTCCCGGAAGTGCTACGAGACCGCGGTCAAACACAACAAACCGGTGCTGGTCATGGAACCGGTCAAGGGCGGTCTGCTGTCCAGCGTCCCGCCGGAAGCGGAAAAACTGCTGAAAAAAGCCCGGCCGGACCAGTCGGTCGCGTCCTGGGCGGTGCGGTTCGCCGCCAGTCTGCCCAACGTGGCGATGGTGCTGTCCGGCATGACCACCCCGGAGCAGATGGAGGATAATCTCTCCTACATGGACCGTTTCCAGCCGCTCACGGATGAAGAAAGGCAGCTTGTGGAAAAGGTCGCCGAAATCATTACCTCGAAAGAATCCATTGCCTGCACCGCCTGCCGGTACTGCGTGGATGGATGTCCTCAGAAAATCGGCATCCCTGACTTTTTCAAGCTGGTGAATGATGTGGATAAATTTGGTGAGCGACAAATCCCCCTCGCCAAAAACTATTACACCCACTACACGATTTCATTGGGGATGGGAAAGGCCTCATCCTGCATCGGATGCAAGCAGTGCGAGCAGCATTGTCCCCAGCATTTGCCGATTACTGAAAATCTGAAAAAGGTCAGCAGTCTGTTTGAAGATTAAACGCAATACAGAACTCTAACCCATCGGCAAAAAACAGGGACTGCTTTTGAAAGGCATTTACATCTATTTTACTGAGTTTGGAAGCCAGATCCTGTTCTGGATGCCTGTACAGCCGTTTTCTTCCTTATGGCAATATGGATTGGGAACAGCTCTCTATTTTCCTCAATCTGTTAATACCAAAACTGTCCTCTCCGCGCGAGGACAATTTATCGCTGGGAATCCTTGAGGCAATTGATTTGGAAAGTTATCGCAACGAGGCGCGTGATTCCATGTCCATCAAATTGGAGAATTCCGATTCCGAGGTTGAGCCGGCTCCTGCTGACAAAATCGGTCACATGATCGAGCCGGAAATGGATTTACTTTCCGTTATTCTATCCGACTTCAACAATATGTTTGGCAATATCAACTGGAATGATGCGGATCATGTGTGCCGACAGATTCTTGAAATACCCGCTGTGGTTTCCAGGGATGAGAAATATCAGAATGCCATGAAAAATTCCGATGAACAGAGTGCAAGGCTTGAAAGCGAGCAAGCCCTGCAACAAGTCATCCTTGCTGTCATGGCTGATAATATGGAACTGCTCAAACAGTTTCAGGATAATTCCTCGTTTAAAAAATGGCTTTCTGACCTTGTGTTTCATCTTACCTGCAACTAAGAAAACCTGTTACTCGTCAGAATACTGGAATTTAAGCATGATGGCAATAAAGATTTTTTTGCTGCGGAAATTGAATGCACAATCTGAGAGTGTGCAAATCCAGCTTATTAAACCTGTTTATTACACGGAATATGCATATAAAGTTTGGGATGGCAGGTCTTCAGGGCCTGCTATCCTTCTTTATTTACAAAGGACTGGTAATCCCACATATGGTAAATATACAGATCCGCCCGTGTCAAGAAAGGAATAAAAAATTTCTACTGTATTTAAGAAAAAATTTTTAAATCCCCATCCTCGGATATTACAATGATTACGCAATGCGGATTGCATTCCAAATATCGAACGGCTGAATTATGTCTAGCTCCATTAGAAATATTTTCCTTGCATTCCTTAGTCTGTATCCCATCCAGTATCACGCCAATCGAATAACAAACCCCCTGTGTATCAAATAAAATTGCCCCATCTATTGATGTTATATGCTTAACAATATCAGGGGTCAGAGCCGTTGGCACAATCTTAAAAGACGAATGTTGGAGCCTTTCAGCTTCTGCCTCTGCATTTTCAGCAAAAATAATCATAGCCCCGTGTTTCGAATTATTTATTACACATTGTACAATATTCCAGATTAAATCTATATCACAATGCTTTAACGCAGACTGAATCAATCCTATAAAATCGTTTTTATCAATTTTTTGGTATTCATACATATATTTATTTCTCTGATTATGGATCAGATATCTTTTTTCTCTATCTCCAGAAATCAAAAAAGCTGTCCACTCTATCGGACCATCTATCTCAAAAAGAACCGAACTACCTTTGGATATTTTATGTATTCTTTCTTTCACTATAAATCCAATAACTTTATTTCCTTCAACAACCATAATTAAATCTTGACGAGTTATCTCTAAAAGTTTTCTTACCTTTTTTAATTCCCCAAAATAGAAAGAATCTATATGTATATTTAAATACTGATAATCTACCAAATAATCAATACATATAAGTATTCTTCCTTTTGCTACGGATGTTTCATATTTTAATAAGGATATATCATTAATTAAAAATAATAAGTTATCAGGAAAAAAGTATTGGAGCTTTTCACTTCCGTATAAGGAATCTTCTATCATCTCATAACCCAATATCAATGATATATCACCCATAAAGTCATTTCCAGCTTTCTGTATCATATGGTAATAGGAAAAATAAGGTGAATCCTCAGTTTTGTAATCTATATATCCATTTTCAAATGCTATGATAAACTGCTTTAAGACTGCCTCTAAAAATGAATTATTACCCAACTCCAAACACGAAGCATATTCGATATTGGTATACTTCTCATATACGGATGTATCAAATCTTAAATAAAGTTTTATATTTTCACATATATCTTTAAATCGAACATCCTTCGATGCTAACATCACTTTTCTACTATCAATCTCAGATAAAATATTCAACCGCTTTTCTTGTGTAATAGTTTGATCATTACATGCCACATATGGTGTCCCTATCCTTCCAAGCCATAAAAATACTTCTATCTTAGCATCGCAATTAATCAAATTCAACACCGTTGACAATTCGCCATCAACGTATCCGCATAATAAATCCAAATCGTTTTCATAAAAATCTGTCATATCTATATAGTTACACATTATAAAACCCTCCCCTTAAAATTATTTTGATATATTTTAAGCCACAGGCACTACCTGCCCATGGCTTAATTTTACCACTACTTTCCCCAAATTGGAACTATCTTTCAGGCAGAAGCTTCACCCTCAAGCGAATCAAATGTACCAATCCTGGTATATTCCGCTGAAATCTCCGCGCCATAGTAAAACAGGACGATACGGTTTGGATCAGAGAAGGAACGATTCCGCTTTTATCTCACTGATGAAGGCCAACGAAACGCAAAGTGCAGTGAGCAGGAAGGAAAAATTAAAATAAAGAATTATGTCGCCGTTGTCGCCGGGAAACTCTATCCTGACAAAGAGCCCCGACAGCGGGAACGGTAAAAATGGCAGAAAAACGGGGACCCGGAACCCCCCCCTCTGAAAGAGGGCGCAATTATACACCATTTAAGGAAGTGGTGCATTGCGCACTGCTTAGGGCGTCCTGCAGACAGCGGATGATCTCCGTTGTTTTTCAATCTGCTCCAATCATCACAAGGGAAGCTGCCCTCCCCCTGCGCTAGCTTTGCCAGCTACCCCTTTGTGGACTTGCCGCCTGAAAATCTTTCAGAAAGCCTATTCCGTTTAGCAGGTTAAAGCTGTATAATAAAGTTAGCGACAAATTAAAATTTGAAAGGTAAATGTATGAACAGCAGCGATTATTCAATGTATTTTTCTGCAAAGACAATGATGGGACCCAATAGTGCAAGGATTTTAGAAGAACTATTCACGAAGTACCCTTTACACCTTACCGAAAAAGATGAAGTTCTTGATTTGGGGTGCGGGACAGGTTTAACAAGCCTTATCATTGCAAAAGAAACAGGTGCAAAGGTCTATGCGAATGACCTTTGGATTCGTGCAGAAGACAACGCAAAGCGTTTCGAACAATGGGGTGTTGGAGAACAAATTATTCCTATCCATGAAGATGCGAACAAATTAAGTTTTAACCAAAAGCGATTTGACGCATTGGTCAGCATAGACTCTTATCATTACTTTGCAGGTAAAATCAACTTTTTTGAAAATAAGATTTTGCCGTTTCTAAAAAATAAGTCCGTGGTATTGATTGGCATTCCTGGTATTAAAAACGAATATAGCGGTCGTTCGGAAGAATTGCTCTCCGAGTGGCTTGGTGATGAAGCCTATATGTTCAAGAGTATACGCCAATGGAAAAAGATAATCGGAAACAGTGACAGAATTGAAACGATAAAAGTATGGGAGATGGATTGCTTTAACATCGCTTGGAAGGAGTGGTTTGCTACGAACCACGAATATGCTAACGGCGATAAAAAATACTTTGAAGCAATCATCAAACCATATACTTGTTTTATCGGAGTCTATATTGCAATAAAATGATAAATTCCCATTTATCGGAAAATTACGGAAAACGAAAATCGAGACTTATGGAAGCGAATAATTCAATGAAAAACATTCTCGTTATACAAGGCGGCGGCAGAGCAAAAGGAAATACTGCTCAGCTTATAGATAATTTTGTGGCAGGAGTAAAAGAAGCAGGACACTTTGTTGAAGTGATTTCTCTCATTAAAAATGATGTAAAAAGTTGTTTGGGATGTAATGCGTGCCGGTATGGAAAACCATGCATTCAAAAGGATTCCTTTAATGAGATTGTTCCAAAAATAAAAAGCGCAGATTGTATTGTGTTTGCTTCCCCGCTTTATTTTTGGACAGTATCGGCAAGAATCAAAGCGTTTATTGAAAGGTTCTATTGTATAGCAGAAGAAGATCCAAATCCACCGTTAGGCAGATATGAAACATATCCCATAAAAGATTGTGCATTGCTTATGACCTCCGCAGATAATTTCTTTTGGACTTTTGAGCAGGCGGTATCTTACTATCAGTTTGCGCTGATTAATTATATAGGATTCAAGGATAAGGGAATGCTGTTGGCAGGTGGTTGTGGAGATACAAATGGAAAACCACAAATAGATAAAACTGATTATTTAAAAAGAGCATTTATGTTTGGAAAGCATTTATATTAGGCCACTTATCAATAATTTTTAACGCAAAATGGCAAAATTTTCGCGTAAGAAAGACAGCTATAGCAATGCAGGTATAAGAACAAGGTTCCTGACAGTAAGCCCTGCGGCAATAATCTCTTTTCCGTAGGATGTACCATTCCTTTCTTTGCATGAAAAAAAGACAATCTGATTGACTGTCTTTCTCCCTAAAAACAGAAAAAGCAGCGAATTGTATTCTATAATAGAAACAAATTCACTGCTTTACTGCTTGTGTTATTAAGTTGCTGTGATTATGCCAGTACAGG
>CAJUNR010000022.1 GCA_910587765.1 uncultured Lachnospiraceae bacterium | reverse complement strand
AGCTTTGAACCTGCACGAAGCAGGTCAGCTGATTCCCATAATTCTGCTTCTAATTTGCGAATATTAATCATTGGTTTTCCTCATGTTTACTTCTTAGTGATTTTTAAAATATACTGGTATGAAAATTCAATATTTTTCAGTCAGGCAAATACGAATTATCATACGCCGCTTTTTATAAACTCAATCAATTTTTCTAAATCATCAAAATTATCATAATCTCCAATCAGTCCTTCCCGATGATAAATAACTCCATTTTTCTCATTCCTTTCAAGGCAATCAAGTAATGCTTCAAACCCATACCTTTTAGCAAATACTGTGAATCCGTATGGCTTCATTTTTGATAACAGCCCTTTATGGCAGTCATTTTCACATAAAAAACAGTTTGATATTTCTTTTTCAATAGAACATTTTCGATTTTCACACCATTCTTTATCTCTGCACTCATCAGAGTTACAACCATTACAAGTAATATTTTCATGACATAAACAACAGGCTAATCCACATCTTGCAATTCCAAGTTCTCTTTTCACTTGATTTTTCTCCTTAATTTTTATACTGCTTCTCTCATAATTCCTGTTTGTTATTTTTCTCTTTTCCAACAATCAATAATCCAAACTCCCCTCATCCAGCAGAAAATCATAAACACTCATAACCAGCACCCCATTGTCATTGTAATACGGCGCAGGCGCATCTTTCGTGATGATGATCTTCTACCTGACACTCTTGAATTCTCAAACGTATAGATATGCCGCCCTGCCCTGAATGCATCAAAAGGACATATGAAAATAATATAGCTCGGCTTCAGCCGTCTGTAAGACTGCTCTTTGTCAATCAGTTGCAGATCGAGCATTTCCTGATAAAAACGGGTTCTCTTTGGAAGCTCCCCTGTATTAAATTCCAGTATATTAACTGCTACAAATATAATCTGATCTCTGTATCATCCAAGTCATATTTACTCATTAGCGTACTTTTTTTCATTGACTTTTTCATCAAGCGGCACTCTGCATCCCCACGATGCTGCCGCCTTCTGAAACATCTTTTTCGCAAGGGTTTTGAATATCAATCCCATCATCAGACGCACAGGAAGCGGATAAGATTCCGGACCGGTAAATTTTTTTGTTTCCTCACGGAAGAAACCGTCTCCCTCCGCAAACAGTTTGCCCATTGCCTGATACGGTTTTGTGGCCCGAACCTGTTTCTCTTCATCTAAAATCCGGATTCCGAAATTACCTCCTTTCACCAGACAGCCGCCATAACGAACACCCAGATATTCAGGCAATTTTTCCAGAAATGCCTCACCGCAGCGAAGCTGGCACCCTTCCGCAAAGCCGCTTTGCAAAAGAAATGAAAGCCTTGTATGCTCATGTCTCAAAAGTAACTTCTTTTTCTGACAATCCTTTTGCAAAAGCAGCAATGATTTTATCCGTGTTGCTGTATTTCTGTACCCGAGGGCTTCCATTAATAATTACAACATGCATGAAACCGCCTCCTTTCCTCTGCTCTCGGGAAAAACTCCCAGTGAACGGCTCCCAAAATTCAGTGCGGTACGCTGACACCACCGTTCGAGGTAAACCTGATCACCGTCTCCGGTATAGATTACCCCAATATCCGGCTGGTGGGTATAGCGCATTACATGACGCATCTGCCCATCTTTGAATTTCAGATACATGGTGACAAGCGGCATAATCCTGTCTACAATGTTTTTTGTCTGCCAGGAAACAAATCCAAAGTGCGTATCCGAAACCAGCCAAACCTGGTCAGCTCTGCTCATTTTTCTCAAAATCGGCTCATAATCGTCCTGAACAGCACAGACACCAGGAGTTTTCAGCCAGCAGTAATTGCATCCAACACAATGTGAAATGTTCATCCCAGTGGTGTCAATCACTTCAAATTCGGCTGTATTTTTACCGCTGTGAAGCAATTCCTCTGCTATTACTTTTCCTGTATGTTTTGTTGTTGTATCAATCATTAAAACCATTTATTGTTTTCTCCTCTGCCGTTTCATCCCGTTTTCTGGCTATATTTAGTCCCCCATAAGCTGGAATTTTTAACAAGACATTTTCAATAAATAATCATCTATATCAGCTCTTGAGTGAAAGATATAAATACTTTTTTCGCTTTTGTATCTGTCAAGCAATTTGTATATAATTGGCAATTCATTTTTAGGGAAATCAATAATCCATTGTCTAAATTCCTCATCAAATTCTGTTTCTATCCATGGCATATCTACACGTTGTCTGCCTATGCGTGATTCTGCTCCAGCCAAACATTCCTCTACTGGAAAATCCAGTAAAAATATCCTTTCACATGCTTGAATACGCATTTCAAGTGTTCTTCCGTAATTTCCGTCAATGATCCATTTGTCCTTTAAAACAATTTCTTTTAATTTCTTGTCAAATATATTTCTGTCAACAGTTGTCCTGTCAGGCTTGTGCCATAACATATCAAGATAATATAACGGTAATTGAGTTTTATCACTCAATATTCTTGCAAACGTGCTTTTTCCTGCGCCTGGACAACCGATTATTATTGCCTTTTGAAACATAAAAAGGCCACCTCCAAAACAAACGATCTGATTGATAAATTCCGATTGAACAAAATCGCTGACACTATTATACAACTTTAACTTGTTAAAGGGAACACGCTTTTCAAACAATTAAATATAATTAAATTTCCCTGTCTCCATGTATACAATCAGGAACAGAAATTTTTCCAGCCCGGCTCCGCCTCGCTGACGTTTCTTATCAGACAGCGATCCATGCAGGCATGTCCGCCGCTTTCCTCGTTATGATTCCGCATCAGGACAGTCCCCTTCCCGTATATTGGATAAACATATCCTCTAATTTCCGGTGAGGATTTTCTGAGTCGTGGATTTTCCGGAACCATTCGGCCCCAGAAAGCCAAAGATTTCTCCGTCCTCTACCGTAAAATTCAAGCCATGTAACGCCTGCTTATCCCTGCCGTATGAAAAAGTCAGATTTTTCACTTCAATCATTCGTTATCCCCTCACTTTCCCTGCCTGCTGTCTTTCTGCTTCTGCCGGCGTTTGTTCCACCATTTCATAACTTTCACCTTGAAAGGGATGGAAATTGCCAGCATAGCTGACTTCCTATGTGAAAATTTGTCATAC
Source organism: uncultured Lachnospiraceae bacterium (assembly GCA_910587765.1). GTDB lineage: Bacteria > Bacillota > Clostridia > Lachnospirales > Lachnospiraceae > Hominiventricola. The sequence continues at coordinate 76,590 of CAJUNR010000022.1, read as the reverse complement.
AGGATTTTTCCCATTGCGACCCTGTGCATATAGAATAAAAAAGGAGGTGAAATCGAAGTGTGCTCTCTGTAAAATTGGTGTGAAATAAGAAAAACGGCTTTCCTTTTGCTTCTGAAGGAATCGCCGTTTATAAAGAAAATCTTATTTTATAATTGGAATGGAGAAGAAAAACCTCACGCCATCTGACAGATTTTCTGCTCCGTATTCCAGATCCTGCATGGATAAAATTTGCGCAGCAATGGCAAGTCCCAATCCCGAACCTTTGTATTCTGCATTTTTATCACGATAGAACTTTTCCCATATTTTAGGCAGCTTTTCCGGCGGTATGGAAGCGCCCTGATTATAAACGGAAAAATGAAGCATATTGTCCCGTTCGGTTAAGGATAATCGTAAAATTCCCTTTGGAGATACATTCTTTTTCGCATTGACAATGAAATTGTCCAGAACCTGCGCCATACGCTGTCTGTCCGTATAAACAAACACTTTATGCTCCGGAAGTTCATACTGTAATTCAAAATCGGTGTCCGGCATATCAATCAACAACCGCCCTGCTGTCGTTTCTACAAATTCCACAAAGTCAAACCGTTCCGGCATCAATGATACAGCCCCGTTTTCCAAGGCGGACAAATCCAACAAGGTCTCGATCAGCATACCCATTCTTTCTGTCTCGGAAATGATGATTTCAGCGTATTTCTGTCGTTTTCCTTCATCTGTCTCGTCCTGTATTCCCTCCGCATAAGCGCGGATCACTCCGATCGGTGTTTTCATTTCATGGGAAAGCCGGTCTGTTAATTCCTTTCTTTCCCCCAACAATTTTCTTTCCCGCTGCACATCTTCTTCAAGCCGGATATTTGCTTTTTCCAGTTTTTCAAGCGTATCCTGCAAATTTTCGGACATTTTGTTCAGATTATCTGCAAGCTCGCCAAATTCGTCCTTTGATGTTACCCCGCAAGGACGGGAAAAATCCAGTCTTGCCGCTCTGTGCGCCATTTCACAAATTTTGCTGACTGGATTTGAAATAAATCTCCCCAATAAATAATCCATCATCAGTGTCAGTAAAATAACAAAGAGGAGCCACAGCAGAAAAGAAACATCCTCTTCCAAAGGCAGCCTTGTTGAAATAAGGTAGGAAACGATCAAAACGATACCCGCCATCTTTGAAGTCATGATTATTTTTTTCCGCACCGTGCGGAGTGAAAACTGTTCTTTCATTTTGCCGCCTCAAATTTATACCCCGAACGGATCAGCGTTACAATGGATTTTCCCTCGCTGCCCAGTTTCTGCCGTAATGTTTTGATATGCGTGTCAACCGTCCGCGTATTCCCCTCAAAGTCATATCCCCAAATACGGTTTAACAGTTGTTCCCGTGAAAAAATCTGCTCAGGATTGGACAGAAAGAAATACAACAGCTCATATTCTTTATGAGTCAGCGTGATTTCCGTACCGTCCAGGAACACTTTATGTGCGGCGGGACTTATCGTTATTTTCCCCGCACGGATTGTATCCGTGGGCGCTGCCGAAGTACGGCGCAGCAGGGCGTTTGTCTTTGCAAGCAGTATTTTCGGGCTGAACGGCTTTGTCATATAATCATCGGCGCCGTATTCATAACCTTTCAACTTATCTTCCTCATTACTTTTGGCGGTCAGCATGATAATTGGCAGGCTGCTCATTTCCCTTGCCACTTTACATACAGAAAAACCATCAAGATGTGGCATCATAATATCCAGTATCATCAAATCCACAGGATTGTTTTTTAATATCATTAAAGCATCTATACCGTCGTTCGCTGTAAAACAGATATGTCCGCCCTTTTTCATATATTCGGCAATAATATCCTGCATATTCTTTTCATCTTCTACAATTAAAATATTTGCCACGAAATTATTCCTTTCAACTATGCTTATATCTTTTGACTGTAGGTTCCTCTGCGGATTTTGAATTTCGCTGTTCAACATTTTGATCAATGAAAATTATAACTCCTGCTATCCCTCTGCCTGTAGTGAATCAGCTCATGCAAAAAGATATAAGACAGCTTTTTATCATCCAATTCGCAGGCAGGCAAAACAATTCCTGGACGAAAGAAACCGATCATAATCGGGGAAGCGAGCAACGGATTGCAGGACAGCTCCGCTCGCTCCGATAAATCATTGCCTTACGCACAAACAGCAGCAGTAATCCAGATATAGTATTGCCAACGCTTACTGAATCTGTTTTTATACAACAGTTTCAACCCTGATATAAGGAGTAACAGCAGGGTACCGGAAACCGACAGCGACAATCATATTTTCATTCATTTTCTTTTCTCCAAAATGTTTCAATCTCTTTCAATTCGTCCGCCGAGAGAATCTCCTGCCGCAGCAGGGTTGACACTAAATTTTTCACATTCCCGCCGTAAACTTTGTCAAGAAAGCTGTGGGTCTGCATGGTCTGGTATTCTGCTTCTGTCACCGCAGCCACATACTCGTTCTTCCTGCCAATTTTCTTGACTTTCAGGAATTTTTTTTCTCCCAATCGGGAAAGCAGCGTGAGTACGGTGTTGTTTTTCCATTCGTTCTTGTCTTTTTCCAGTTCCTCCATGATGACGGAGTACAAAGCCGCCCCTCCATTCTTCCAGATGATTTTCATTAATACCAGTTCGGATTCAGAAATCTGCTGTGCCATTTTTTCTCCCTATATCTTAACATTTTGTAGGTTTGTAAATATACTAACACTTTGTAGGTGAAAATGCAATAGCCGGAAGAAAATTTAAGAATTTATTTTTGATATTCCGCCGTATCGTATGAAAAAGCATGACCAGCAGAGCCTCGTCTGCCGATCCTCCCAATGACAAATTCCCTCTGATGCGTTATAATAAAATCACCGGCTCAACCCCCTCTCAAAAAGGAGTCAAAGATATGATAAACATCGAACTGATGCAGGATCTTTCCGAGATCGTACAATATGAACGCAGCGGGATCCCTCTCTACGTCCGGACCGCGGATCTGAACGTCTATCCGGATATGAGCGCTCCCTGCCACTGGCACGAAGATCTGGAATGGATCCATATCCTTGAGGGGCGAATGTGCTATGATGTCAACGGCAGACATCTGATTCTGGAAAAACAGGACTCCCTGATGGTCAATGCCCGTCAGATGCACTACGGATATTCTCTGAAGCGTCAGGACTGCCGGTTTCTCTGCATCCTGTTCCATCCTTCCCTGTTCTGCAGCAACCAGGCTCTGATGCAGAAGTATGTGACGCCTGTATTAAAAAACTGTGCTCTGGAATATCTGCACATTCCGTTCAGCCATGTACACGGACCGGAAGCAGCCGGTTTTCTCATGCAGATCGCCGCTTTGAGGGAGGATGCGGCGGAAGGTTACGAACTGGAAATCATCGCTCTGATGCAGACTCTGTGGAGCAGACTGTGGAAATACGAAGAACTGGAACCCGGACCGGACGACCAGGAAACGGATGCGGATCTGAAGATTCAGAAAGACATGGTATCGTTCCTCTATCAGCATTACCGGGAGAAAATTACGCTGGACGAGATCGCCGCTTCCGGAAATGTCAGCCGGAGCAAATGCTGCAGAATTTTCAAACGCTACCTGCAGCAGTCACCCGTTGACTTTCTGAACGCCTACCGCCTGAAGGTAAGCTGCCATCTTCTGGACACTACGGACAGCAGCATCACGGACATCGCTCTGGCCTGCGGCTTTCATCATCTCAGTTATTTCTCCCGCTGTTTCTGCGACAGCCTCGGCTGCACACCCCGGGAATATCGGGAACGGAAGGTACGTTTTTCTGACTATTCTTAAATCTCAAACCGCCGGCAGTCACTCGTTTCCGTCCAGCGCTTCTCCGCCGGAAGCGATCACCTTCTGATACTCACCTCCGAAGCAGGACCGCGCCGACCTCTCCGGGAATCCCGCATTCCAGATAATCCGCTCCGTCCTTCATCCCTTTCTTATAGGTCAGTTCAAAATCATTAATGTACAGAACTGTGTCCGGATCGACGGTGATCTTATAAAACGCTCTCATATACGCGTCCGCCTGTCCGTTCGGGGGAGCGGTGAGGAGATGGTCCTGGATCTGCGGGATTACCGTTACGGCGCTGGAATTATTTCCCAGCAGAAGCCGGTCAAAAACTGCGCTCACCAGCGCTGTCCCGATGATCAGCACCAGATATACGGACAGCATTTCCAGTGCAGGAACTGATTACAAGCATCCAGTAAATTATATGGAGCGGGCAATGCAAAGTGATCCCTGCTGTCCGCTTTTTAAGGAGTGACTGACGTACAATATGTTATCCGATATACAAATTATTTTGAAGCTGCCGCCAATAAACTGGCGAACGATATATACTCCTTTTTCCATACAATCGTCTGCCCGCCTTGAATATAACCCGCTACCTGGAAGCCAGATATTTTTCCTTCCACTGTTTCTTATATTCATAAGCTCCGTTTTCCAGATTTGTATAATCAAAATACTCCCAGAATCTGCCTGTCGACTCAAAAACAAGCGTATAATTTGTCCAGACGTTTTTCCCCGGCTCTATTGACGCCAGCCGGACAGGTTTTAAGATTGCGTTGATCTCTTCAAAAACCTGATCGATCTGCTCTTCTTCTATCTGATAATCTTTTGTCAGATCATAGCACTGCACGGGTTTGTCTACGCCATTGATAAAGCAATAATAGAAAATTTCATAGCTTTTTTCAGAAATCTCCGCATACAAACATACTTTATTCCATTTTACAGGAAGAACCGATTGCAGACGGTTCGCAATTTTTTCAAAAAACTGATCCATATTCCTTTAGAACCTCCGTTTCATTCAAGTGTTATCAAAAACTTTCTTTGTCCGTTCCCCGTCAATCGAGCAGGTGGCCACAAAAGCAGAGGGCCTTTTGGAATCACCCCGGAATCTGGAGGTCACCGTTAAGTCAACCGTCTGTCCGTTTTCAAGCGCTTTCCGCAGATCCATCTCCAGCTTCTTATACTCGCCCTGGTTCAATTCTCCTTTCATCGCCGCCAGATTATCCAAACCTCCCGAGCCTCCGAACTGCCTGCCGATCAGATGGCCGCCCTGATCTCCGGGCAGACGGTCTTCTCCTCCGACGCGGCGCTGCGCATTTTCGTCCCTGATTCCGTTTTCCAGCCGCAACGTGCCTTCCGCTTTTACGATCCGTCCTTTCCCGTCGGTCTGATAACGATATCCTTCCGATTCATATCGAATGTCCGGCAGCAGCTCCCCTTTCTCATCATACGGGAAATTGGGGTTATCCTCTTTCAGTTTTTCCATCTTCTTTTCTTTCATATCAGACAGCTTCTCTGATACTTTCTCGAGGCATGAAGGAAAATCAGAAACCGCCCGGTACATTGTCTTCTCTACTGTCTCCTGCATTTTTTCAAAAAAACTGCTCACCCTCAAACCACCTTTCTTCCCATGTACTCCATCCAGGCCAGATAACTGCTCCCCGGCTTTTCCTGCTCCCGGCTCATGCTCCATATGATGCATTCCAGAATATTCTGCTGACACACCGTTGACAAAGATTTCATCTCAAAATCCAGTCCCTGCAGCAAACCTTCATTCCATTCCGCTATCGTCTTTGCTCTCCCGGCCGCCTTGAAAACAGCGTTTAAATCAAAACATCTGCCGATAAGATCGGATACCTCCGACAGCTTTTCCGGCCTTCTTCTGTCGAAAAGCTCAAGCAGCGGCAGCTTCACATCCGCCTCTATGGACGCGTCCAGAAGTCGCTCCCGCAGAAACTTCGCGTCCCGGACCGGCTCTTCCTTTGAAATATCCGACAAAAGATACTGGATCGCTTCTTCTTTCAACCGTTTTGCAGAATACCCGCCGTTCTCCGGTTCCGGATTTTGATATTCCGCCGTACCGTATGAAAAATAATGTACACTGCAAAGGACCGGCTCTAACCAGTCATTCTGATACACAACTGCCACTCCCGTGGGAAGCTTCATAAGCTCTTTCAGTTGGCTGTCGTCCAGTCCCGCGGATTTTCCCGCCAGCTCACGGTCCGACAAATCCGGAAGGCGGAGAATCAGTTTGGTGTTCGTATTCCGGATGACAGACATATCCAAAAGTCCCGGAGCCTGATCCGCAATCATAAATCCTTCCCCGTAAGTCCGCATCTCCGCAATCGCATTTGCAATCATCTCCACGGACTTTCCGGTCAGATTGGCGGACTCGCTGCTCTGTTCCATTGAAGTTTTCTTCAAAAGATTATGCGCCTCTTCTAAAACGGTTACATGTTTCAGAGGCGTATTCATCCCGCACCGGGACATACGGTATTCCTGGAGCCGCATGGTCAGGATACCCATAATCATTGATTTTGTCTCGCTGGAACCGATTCTGCCCAAATCCACGATCGTACTTTCATCAAACAATTTTTCATTATCAATCTCATTGCTGTCAAAAATCCTTCCGTTTAAGCCGTTTGTCAGAGATTTCACTCTCGTAATCAAAGAACCGGTATAATTATCCTTTACTTCCTGCGAATAATCCGATTCCCGGATCACGCAGCGCAGTTCTCTGAGAACGTCTTTAAAACAGGGGAAAATCCGGGAGCCCAGACAGTGCTCTGACGTATCCAGATCCCATCCCGAACTGACATACGCCTTTTCCACCGCTTCTTTCAAGACGGCCGGCATGGCGGCATACATGGGCCAGCACACATTGAAGATATCAATCAGACGGTCAATATGTTCCAGCACATGGATTCCCTCATTAAATTTAAACGGATTGATCCTCAGCAGAGGCGTGTACCGCGGATTCGTGCCATAGACATTCACTCCATCATTTCCAAATACGTGTTTGTACTCTCCTTTTGCCGGCTCAATCACCAGAAACTGAATTTTCTGCCTTCTTAATTCCCGGAGAATCTGATAAACCGTATTCGATTTCCCCGATCCTGTCGAACCTGTAATAAATGTATGCATCGCCAGGCTGTCCACGTCCAGGGTGACTTCCGTATCGGTCCTCCGGCCAAGGTGATAGATCCTGCCTACGGAGATTCTCCGCTCCGTACCGCGATTCCTTTTCAAGACTTCCTGCGCAAACACTGCATGCTCCACGACCGGAAGTCCTTTCACCGAATGACGGGGCAGGCCCATATGAATCGCAAGCTCATTCGTGCTGACCAGCGCCGCCGGATTGACCGTCACCGCCCGGTCCCCTTCATAACTGAAGCGATGATAAATAAAATGCGGGTGGATAAAATTTTTGAGATATCCCGACATCAGCTCCAGATCGTCTTCCTCCGTCCACGTATTAACGGCCGCCCTCTCTATGCCGCTCTGCAGACCGGATACAACGGACTGGTAAGTATTTGCCGCCGTTTCCGTCTCCGCCGCACTGTCTCCGAGAAAATAGGCGGCAAAATTCCACATGCCGAGACTCTCGCATTCTTTCATTCTGCCCAGATGTTTTTCCAGCCTGTCCAACACGGAATGGAGGGTCATATTTTTCGTATTCAGCGTAATTCCCTGGGATTCCCCAAACGTGTCCGTTAAGGTGCTCGAACTGACCAGATTGAAGGCGTCCCCCACGCTGTAACTCGTTCCCTGCTGTTTTCCCAGGGCATAAGTCTCACTGTCGCTGCGGCTGCGGCTGCTTCCTGTATTCCGGCTGACCGTACGGGTATCATTGATCCCATAGGAAAGCGTCCTCGAAAGGGAACGGGATACCGAATCCGTATGGCTGACCCCGTCAGATATGGTATGCGTATCGCCTGCATTTTTTCCTTCGGCTGCACCCAGAGAGACTCCTGCCCCCGGTGTTCCCATCTGCACTCCCGCGCTGACGCTCTGAAACGTCCCCTCTGAATGTGCATCGGAAACGGTATGTGTCCGGCCTTCCGAATGTCCCTCTGTATCAGTCCGCCCTTCCGACGCCGTCCGGTTCGCCCCATGAGCATCCGATGTACCGGTATTTTCGCTCACGCCAACCGTTTCTGTGTGTCCGCCGGAAACCGTTGTCTGACTGCCCTCCGTCACGCCGCGGGTTGTCGTCAGAGTCTCTCCTTCGCTCCTGGCATCCGCTCTGCTGTTTCCCGAATTTACGGAAAATGTCAACTGCAGATTGGCAAAGGGAGAGATCAGCGTGTAGATTCGCTCATACTCCTGACGGATCTTCATCAGATCGGAATAGGTCAAATTGTCCGCAAGAAATACTGCTGTGTAGGCTCTGCCCTCCATACTGTAGATGAATTTCTCCAGCCCCTGAACAAAATCCTCATTCGTAATGTCTTCCCTGCTCTGTTTATAGTCGGCGACACAGGTTGCGCTGGAGATGCAGCCGGCATGAAGCCGCCGCATCTCTCTCTTCCTGTCCTCATCATAATACTTCTCAATCCTGCTGCCGGGAAACAGTCCCAGCAGCCCCTGCTTCAGCATCTGCATCATCGTACCGGACGAAGACCGGCTGTCCAGAGAACGCACGCCCATGTAAAATTCGTTTTTCTTCCCGTCGCTTTTCACCATCAGCACCAGCGTGCAGGGTTTATTGGACAACGCATGAAAAACCGTGGACAATTTGTGCACAGAAAACTCATTCTCCTGATAGACCAGCTCCGTAATTCTGAAAAAATGGATTTCCGGCAGCGTTTCCAGCATCTTCGGATCCGGTACCGCAATCGGAAGATCGCTTAATTTCGTGAGATAACCTTTCATCACTTCATCTTCGATCATCCCCAGACAATTCTCCAGATTGCTCTGAAGAACCGCCAGATTCTCATTTGCGCTTTTCTCCTGATATGATAATTCCACAGGCAGGGGCGTATCCGCGGGAGCCGGTTTTCTCTCCGTCATTGCCGGAACTGGCCGCCTGTCATTTTCTGTTCCCGTGCCTTTCGGACAAAACTGTTCAAACTTCATGTTTTTTATCCTTTTTTGTGTAATAAGTTACTTTTTCATCGAATCCGATAGTACGGATGATCTTATAATAGCATTGATTTGTACGACGATCTACATAGCAGGATATCCTGTACTTCTCAAAAGGCCTCCTCCCCTCTGACTCGCCCCAACAAGGCCTCCACTCGACCACCCTTCGATCCCGGATTTCCGCTCCGCTTATTTTTTCAAACAGATCCGCGCCGTCGATGATTCTCTGCCCGCATCCGTCACGTTTATACCGTATGATTTTTAAATATTTTCCGTTTTCCAGTAATTCATAATCCGTATCGTACGCAAAGTAAATACGTGTCCCCCTTTTCTCCGCGGGAGAACGATCAAAAGCCGGCATACGGGGCCGTTCTGTTATTGGAGCCGAGTGATCAGCAGCATTACGATCAAAACGGCAAGAATAACCAGAACCGCCCCCAGCGCTTTTTTTCCGGCTGTCTCTGCCTCCGTCCTGCCATTCCCGGTTCTTTCTCTCTCAAGATTTCTGCGCTGTTCCTCCTGCCGCCGGTAACGCTCCGTCTGTTGATTTTCCAACTCCAGCCTCTTTTTCGCCTCTTCCAGCTCTCTCTTCTGCCGTTCGCTCCCGCTGACGAAAGCGGTGTCTTTTGCTCCACGCCTGCGCTCTTCGTGCGGGCGGTCGCGCTCTGTCTGCCGGGGCTGCGGCTCCCGTCTCTTTTCCGCCTCTTCCTGTTGCCTTTTTATTTCACGTTCCTGCCGTATCCTGCAAACCTTTTCCTTATAGAAAACCTCCGCCACTTCCCGCATGTGCCCAAAACGCTTCATGGAAAAATTTTTCAGCAGATCTTTCTTCAGCCCTATCCAGTAATCCTCATCCCAGCCTGTCGGATCCTTACAAAAAGGAGTCAGCTCCATATGATCCTCCAACAGCCCCGGAAGATTCCTGCAATATTCAAAATCTTCCCTGTAATCCTCAAACGTCGGGTCCGCATCCAGACAATCTACAAATATATATTTCAAACCTTTGATATCCGCGTTATCTGCATACTTTTTTACTGTTTTATGCATCTGCAAACCTCCCTATATTTCCAGAACCTGATGAATCTCCGCCACATTCGCCTCAATCCAGGACAGAATGTTTTTATTTCTCTCCAGTTCCTCTTCTTTGAGCTTTTGGTCCTTCGCACAATCTTCCAGTTCCTGATACTTTTCGAGAATCAAATCGTCCAGTTTTGCGAACATATTCGTAAACTGGTCTTTCATGCTGTCAATCTGGTCTTCCGCATGCTCCAACGCATTTTCAATGCCTGTACTCAGATCCTGCCGCAGGATTCCCACAAGATTGGCCTGAATGTCGCTGATCTGAACGGAGAACTTTTCAATCGTCTCGCTTCTTTCCTCATAAATGTCCCTGATAACGGTTTTATAGTCCAATACCGTTTTATAAACGGCCTCATCTTTATAATCGTCCACCGACTCATAGATATCTTCTTCTACAAAACGGGGCGTAAAAAGTTTCCACCATCTCTTTTGCGGATTCTTGACGGTCCTTGTGCCTACCTTTTCCCTGTGAGAGCCTGTCTTGACCTTTCTGGTACCGATCTGCTCTTCGTGGGAGCCGACGATCACCTCTTCTTCCTTTTCTCCGACTTTCTCATGGTATACCCTGGTCTCATAGGACACCTCTCCGATTTCCTCGACCGTCTGGGTGACAAAGTCTTCCGTCCCCCATGATTCCGCATGCTCGCGTATGCTGGTCAGCGCCCCTCTAATAAGATCAACGGTATTAAAATCCAGTTGTACATCCCCTTCTGCCTGATCGATCTTCAAAAGCTTCTGCTGATATTCTTCCAGTATCCTTTCGCCTGCTTCCCTGACTTCATGATTGATCACGCTTTCCAGTTCAGAAGTCAATTCGGCGATCGCGTCCGAACTGTCTCTCGTAAACTGATTGATGATCCGTTTGGCCTCTTCCCTGCTTGTAATCGTATATTCCGAATTTCGGAAGATACGGATGGACTTCCTGACGGTTTCATTCTCCAGTTCCTCCGCCCGGTCGCGAATCATATCCATCGGAGCCAGAGAAGCAATCCGCTCCTTAAAAATCTCCGCCTCTTCCCCGTCGGCAATTTTCGCTTTGACGACCGCCGCTCTCTCCGCACACGCCTTTGCCGCTTCCTCGTTCTCGGCTACCTGCGTTTTCGCTCTGGTCAATACCTGATTGCTCTCCAACAGTTCCTGAAAAGACTCCACCAGATCTTTTATTTTCTTTGTCTTCGCATATTTTTTTACATACGCGGTAATCGCCGCCTCAATGGAATAGATGCCGCAGTGAATTAACGCCTGTTCTTTCGTATCTTCCCTGTCTTCCGCCTGCTTTAAGCGATAATCCAGTTCCCGCTTCGCGCTGGGCGATAAGGTGGAATACTTTTCCAGATGCATGGATTCATAATCATTGAATTTATCGATCATCGGCAGGGTATCTCTGGCGGCAGAAGGCAGTTTTTTCTCCTCGCTTCTGGTCAGGCTGTCAATATCAACCCCCTTCAAATAGGTACGGATATTCAGGGCGGTATATGCAGAGCAGGGGAAAATCTGCGGATCGTCAATCCCATGTTCCGCCAGATAGTTCTTTGCCGACTGCACGGCTTTTCCTATATCCTCTTCTTCCGGGTTAAATCCGTCCATCTTATTGATGACAAATAAGAATCGGTCGCGCACCTGTTTCCCGCCTTTTTTAATCTGGTCCGCCACATATTTTAAAAGCGCTTCGTCATCATTCGTTTTCAACTGTGTTCCATTCAGAACATACAGGATCAGGTTATTGGAATCATTATTGATCGCACGGTACGTCGTTTTTTTGTGAGCCTCATTTTGAGAGTTATTCGGGCCGGGCGTATCCACCAGCATCAGCGCCGTCGTGCGCGCATCCAGAAACGGAATGTCCCCTTCCACTTTGATCTTATAGACTTTTTCGTCCTCATTCAGTTCGCTCATAATTTCATAGGTCAATTCCGGGATATCCCGCAGCACCGTCTGGTCGTCATCACAGGCAACTGCCGTAAAGAAATTCTTGTCATTGTCCAGAATTTCCGTAATGGTGGCCGTGCACGCCTCATTTTTGGACGGCATTAATTTCGTGCTCAGCAGCGCATTGATCAGCGTTGACTTACCGGAACTCATCGTAGCGATCACGTTGACCGGAAACACCGAATGATTGATGCTGTCAAAGGCTCTCAGCAGCCTTGCGTCACGAAAATCCTCAATCGGGCCTTCCCTTAGATCCGTGAAAATATCCACAATCTTTTCGTTAATATCTTCATCCGATCTTCCTTCTATAAATTTCAAATCAAGTTTTTTGATGATTCCTTTCTCTCCGGCGGTATGAAACGCATCCTCGAAATCATCCCAATCCAGATCCGTCCCGTAAAACTCAATGGAAAAATCGACGGTATTCAACTCGTCCACGAGCATCTGGGGAAACTGCCCGACCCACTCCTGCAGACGCTTTCCTTTTACAATTTTAAAAAGAATACTGTCCTTTTCGATCTCCCTTCCGTTTACTTTCAGCATAGTCTCCAGTCTGTACGGATTATACTTGACATAAACCTGTGCCATTTCCTCTTCCTCCTTCGCAAAATTCTTTTATCATCTCTTCCACATAAGAAATACCGCAATTTTTCAGCAGCCGATCCTTTTCTTTCCAACTGTCCTCCACAATCACCGACGGATAATGCCTCCGGTAATATTCTTTCACCTTCATCTGCTCAAATTTATCAATGTACCCGTTCAATTCCCCATTCTCAACTTTGCTCAAATTCTCATACTGACTGATCCGCACCAGATACCCGGCCCGCGCGGAGACCGGACAGACAACCGGCTTTTCACGATCCCATACAGAGCCGATGTACTTCGCGGCATTCTGCATGACCGTCATAATATCTTCCTCCTCCGTATCAAAGGAATCAATCTTGTTAATGACAAACAGAACCGGCGTATTCCCCACACAGCTTTTCACATAACGTAAATGTTCCAGATCGTCATTGGTTCCAAGCTGAGTGGCATTCAGCAGATAAATCAGCAGATCATATTTTCCCTCTCTGATCATTCTATCCGTAATCTCTCTGTGCTCTTTTTCTCCGCTGTAATTCACTCCCGGAGAATCATTGATGATCACCCGCTCGCCGCCCAGGACGCCATTATAATAAGTGCCGACGACAATTTTATCCGACCTGTTCTGTTCATTATTATGAAGCAGGTCCTCTTCCTCCGCCATCAATTCCAGCTCGTAATCATAAATGCTGGTATAACCGTCCTCCGCCACCTTGCTCATAACCGAATGAATCTTACTTGTACACGCCATATTCTGCGACAGGCTGACATTCTTTCCCGCAAGCGCATTGATAAATGTAGATTTTCCGGCGCTCATCGTAGCGGTCACCAGAATCCGAAAGGTATCCGTATTCTGAAATTTCAGATTTTTTTCGATCAGTTCCGCATATTCTTTCTGCTCCGACAATACAGGATGTCTTTTTATCTTCTCCCAGTTCCCATAATTTCCGACTGCTGTATTCAGAATCAGTCTTATGACATCTTTCTCGAATTTCAAAATCGGAAAATCCGCGCTGAAATTTTCCATTACGCCGTACATCGCATCCGAGCGTAAAATCTTTCGGTCGTATCCCAGAATATGCATCAAATCAAACAGCAGAAAATACCTGTAGCGCTCCATCTCTTCTTTCTTCCCCTCTCCCCCGCCGTCTTCTGTTTCCGAAGAACACAGCACCGCGGCATACACCTTCATCTGAGCGCCGGCATACTTTCTTTTCTTCCATCCGCCGAGCTGAATATATTTTTTCAAATATTCAAAGTAACTCTTTTTAACGTGACTGCCCGCATTCAATATCGGATTTTTCAAAATAATATGGGACATGACCAGCAGATCCGCGTCTACCGTGTCCTCTGCATTCGGAATTTCCTCCCCTTTTTCATCCGCAGTTCCGTCTTTTTCATCTTCCGGAAAACATTTTAAAATCTCATATACGCCCTCCTCGATCCTGCAGGTCAATATATGGGTAACCTTTTCCCCCTGGACGATTTCAAACGCCTGCCGCAGCAGTTCGTCATTTACATAATATTTTAAACGGTTGGAATTAAGATCCGAATATTCCTTTAAATCCCCGGCCTCCTCCACGTTTATTCCTCTATAATTATCGTATGGAAGACAGTCGAAAAATTTTAATATGGCGCATTCGCAAAGCTTCAAATCTCTCGGCCATTTCCGAAAACCATGCTTTCTGTTGGTCATCATATACTGCATGACCGAAACAGCCGCCATAGAGCCGCCTTTGACCTTTTTTCTCAGACGTTCCTGTTCTTCCCGATCTTTCATCCTGCCGATCTTCTTTTCCAAATCCTCCGGGATAAATGCATTCTGCAGACAATACTGCATATCTTCCGTCTCATTTCTTAAATCCATTCTCCGTCTCCCTCATCCTTCTGGCATCTCTTTTTGCGGTCTGCGGTTGATACACATTTGAGTTCTCTCCAAAACTCCTTCCCACTGCTCCCCGGAAAGCTCCGCCGGTTTTTTCATCCGGAGCACCGCCTCATAATCGAGCCCCCAATCTCCCGCGCCGGCCGCCCGGATTGCCGCCGCCTCCATCGTCTCTTCTTCCGGCGAAGTCTGGGACGGGAGAACTTTCTCACCCGAAAAACTGTGATCATGATCCATCAACGGATACAGTTTCAAAAGCTTTCCTGTCCGGTTATCCATAAAAAATCCAAAATTCGCCCCATGTCGGTCTTCATTTCCCAAAATGTAATCTGCAATCTGCATGGTATAATAGCCGTATGGATCCCGCCTGGTCACATAATCGTATTCATTCATATCATGATACGCACAGTACATCTGAAAGTCTTCCCAGGGGACGATCGCTTTTTGTTCTGAAGTGATAATTCTGCATTTCACCACTTTTTCACGGGCTTCTTTTATACGGTCAATGCGTTTCTGCTCCGCAATACCGGCAAGCGCACTTTCTTCCACTTCTTCATATGCAACATGCGGGATCCCAAGCGCATCCAGAATACTGCTGGCCGCCAGTTCCTTTTTTCCCACTTTATACAGGTACATGCCGCCCCGTTCCCGGATCCACGCCTTGGCTGTCAGTCCCTGAACGGTCAGTTCCGGCGTATGAAGCTTTATTCTGAGTTTCTTTTCCGTTTCTTCTCTCACGGTCTGTCTGAGCCTGTCGCGGAAAAAACCGGGAACACCCATAAGCGCCGTGGCGGAGACTGCCTTCTCCAGTTCATTCCGAAAAAGGCTCACATCTTTCCACGACACCTGCTCCCCGTCTTCTTTTAACCAGTAGCAGTCTGTCAGGGACGTGAAATGGAACAGTTTTGCCACAAGATACGGATTACTCTGACTGATTCCGAAACCTGCCAGAAGCTTTTTTGCATTGCTCCTTCCCATACTCATGGTCCGGTTTTCCGTCCACCCGTGCATGACGTCGTCAAATCCGACGCCTTCATACCGAAGGGAAACGGGCAGACGGTCATAGTCCAGGATCCGGCATTCGTAATTACAGATCTCCAGCACCGGCTGATCTTTCAGACAGATATAAGTTTTTTCCACGACGAACTCCCCCATTCCTTTCTCATTCTCACAATATTTGCAATGGAGCCGAACAGAATCCCGGCCGCCGGCCCTTTGTCACCTCCGAAGCAGGACCGCGCCGACCTCTCCGGGAATCCCGCATTCCAGATAATCCGCTCCGTCCTTCATCCCTTTCTTATAGGTCAGTTCAAAATCATTGATGTACAGAACCGTGTCCGGATCGACGGCGATCTTATAAAACGCTCTCATATACGCGCGCTGTTCCTCCTCATCGGCATCCGGGTGTTCCTCTATACAGCGCATACACTGCTCCACAAAATCCCGCAGATCCAGAACCAGTTCCTCACCGCTCCCCCGAACGGACAGGCGGAAGGCGGAGAAATCTACGTTTTCCTCTTTGTTAATTTTATAACAATCACTCATGTCCAGGAAGCAGACCGTGGAATAATCCGATACGTCCAGCGTCCCGGCCAGACCGCAGGCTCTGATCCGGTATCTCTCATACTGCGTCAGATCGATCTCCTGCGGATCCTGCTCTCGCAGACGCGCCTGAAACTCGTCGGAATCGATTCTGTATTTTCCTGCAAAACGGTCCCCCGGCAGCTTCTCAAGATAACGGTAAGCGTTTTTCATGCGCTCATACTCCTCCGAAGAGAGCTGCCTGCCGCTCATTACATCCTCATAATACGTCCGCAGCCATGTCTGCTGCCAGATTGCCGACAGCCGGGAACGGTTCAGCACCGGGACAAAGAACGTCAGGACGAGCAGCGCGCTCAGAAGGAGCAGCAGATTTTCCAGCCTGTGCCTCCGGAAGCGCCAGATCAGCAGCGTTCCGATCTCGAAGACGATCAGCATGACCGCCGTATACCAGTCCGGCGTAAGGCCGCCGGTGCGGATGTGGACGCCCGCCGAGAGGATCTGCATCAGAATCAGCGGCGCAAAGAGGTACGGCAGGAATGAAAGCAACCGGGAATATCCGTCCTCCCGATGCCAGCAGGCCGACAGGATGCAGACCGGCATCCCCAGGCAGAAAAAGACCGACAGGACCCCAAAGAGTTCTTCAAGAGGAAACTCACCGGCGAAAAGCATCCCGGCCATATACAGATAGATCACCGCAAAGGTGCAGATCGTCAACGCGCAGAACACATACCGTATCAGAATCCGCAGGAAATGTTCCGGAACCTCATCCTCGCCGTGCAGCGCCAGTATCGCCCCCGGAACCAGAATGATTCCCGAGACCAGCATCATGCTTACCGTTACGGCGCTGGAGTTATTTCCCAGCAGAAGCCGGTCAAAAACTGCGCTCACCAGCGCTGTCCCGATGATCAGCACCAGATATACGGACAGCATTTCCAGTATGCGTACGGACAGTTTCAGCAGATATCTTTCAAAGGGCTGCTCCGTCCTCCGGTGACAAAGATATACGACAAGGACCGGGAGAAGCCAGAGCGCGCCCTCCGAGATTTCCCGGGCGCGCATGCGCAGCAGACTGCCGGATATGCCGAACAGCAGATCCGGTTCCCCGAGTCCGATCAGGAAGGCGTCCGCCGCCGCGAGCACCGCGCTCAGAAGCAGGCCCCACCGTTTCCATTCCGGCTTTCTCTGAAAACAGGTCTCGGTAAACAGAGCCAGCAGACAGAAAAACAGCAGGAAACGCGTCGGAAACGCCTCGTCGAACGGCAGAATGAGATCAAAATCGTATTCCAGAATCTCAAATACGGCGCTGATCACGGCGAGAAGCGCCGCCGACCCGACGGAAAACCGATAATCGGAAAGCAGGATTCTGTTTTTCATCAGATCCTCCCGTATTTTCATCAAATAATTGTTCATTCGCCCTCCTCCTGTCCTGAGTACCGATGTACGTTTCTTTTATCATAGCACACTTTTTCGGTAAAATCGAGAGGGATACAGGGACACACGGCATTTGGTTTCATCCGGCACATCCAAAAGAGCCGCGGCGTATCTTTGCCGCAGCCCTTTCGGTTCAGGATATTTATATTATGTAAACAGAAAGCTGTCAGTCCGCAGCGGTTTGTCCTTCCGGCAGACGGCACCCGCTCAGAGACGCAAATCCCACGACTGCCAGTACTCCGGCCAGCAGAAAGGCGTCCCGATAGCATCCGGTGTTCCTGTATACTTCTGTAAGAATCGAGGGGCCGAGCAATCCGGCTGCAGAAAAACCGGTCCACAGGATCCCGTAATTGACCGTATTGTATGTTTCCCCGAACTGTTCACTGCAAAGACCCGGGAAAACGCCCATGAACGTTCCGAAACATATGCCGGTCAGCATCATCCCCGCCGTAAACAGACCGGCGGAAGCGGATTTCTCCGACTGATACAGGAAGAACATTCCGGTCAGCGCGATGGTCAGCGCGGCCTCCAGCGTGCGGTACCTCCCCAGCCGGTCCGAAAGCCATCCGGAAATCAGACGTCCCGCCGTGTTAAACAGGCACAGAAGAGAAACGAGGAACGACGCCCTGGCGGCGCCTGCCTTTGCAATGTCCACGGCAAGCCCCCGGGCCGAAGAGAGGACCATCATCCCGAACGTCGCACCGCAGGTCAGCGTCAAAAACAGGCGGTAAAAGACCGGCGTACGCAGCATCTGCACAGGCGTTCTGTCTGTGCCCGTTCCCTGCGGCAGGCGAACCGTCCGCCTGCCATATTCGAGAAAAAATTCCTCCTGCCATCTGCCGACCAGAAGAGAACCCGCGCACAGCACAATCAGGAAACATCCTCCGAGAATCCAGAAGGACCATCGGACTCCCGCTCTTCTGTTCAGTTCCTCCGCCACCGGAGCGAAAATAACCGAACTGATACCGTAACAGGCGGTTGTCATCCCGCCTGCCATCCCTCTCCGGTCAGGAAATATCTTAACGGTATTTCCAATCGTACAGCCGTAGACCAGACTGAGTCCCAGTCCAAGCAGAATCCCGTAACTGAAGATCAGATCTTCCGTCCTTTCGGCAAAACCGCACAAGAACATCCCGGTTCCGAACATCACGCTTCCCGTGAACATCACCCATCTGGGACCATACCGGTCGTTCAGCAGTCCGCCGATAATCATGGTAATAAAACCGACCGCACTGGCGACGGAAAACACCACCGACAGACCGGGAACTCCCAGCTCCTCCGCCATAGGCGCGGACAGCACGCTCCAACTGTACATCGAACCGATACACAAGTTCATCAGACAACTGACAAATAAAATCAGCCGTCTCTTTTGATTCATTTTTTTATCGATTATAAACCCCCCATCCCATTTCTGCAGAGCACTGCTTGCTGCAGCGCAGGCCGTCCGTAATAATAGCGTCCAGCCTGGAATCAATCTGTTCCAGCGTCCCGGACACGCTCATGGCCGCCACAATCTCGTCTTTGTCATTAAAAATCGGAAACGCAACGCAGGAAGTCCCGTCTATATACTCTTCCATATCGCGCCCATACCCCTGTTCCCGTATCGCGGAGAGTTCGCCGCGGAGCGCGTCTCTGTCCGTGATCGTATAACGGGTGTAGGCTCTCATGTCGCAGGCTTCGAGCAGCGCCTCCCTCTTCTCCTCCGACAGATAGGAAAGGATCACCTTCCCCATACTGCTGGCATGCAGAGGAAAGATCGATCCGCTGCGGATATTCTGCATATTGCTCGGGAACTGTGCGTTTACCAGCAGGACGTCATTTCGTATACTCAGAGCGCCCAGGTGCACCGTTATGTCGTATCGGTTCGCCAGTTCCTGCATGTACCGCATTGCAAAACGAACCACCGGCAGACGATTCGGATATGTATAGCTCAGACTGTACATCTTTCCGGAAATCGTATATTTACCGTTTACCTCGCTGCGTATCACATAGTCCGACGTGATCAATGTATTCAGAAGACCGTATATTGTAGTCCGGTTGATACCGAGCACTTCACTGATCTCGGCCACTCCGACCGGATTCTGCATTTTGCTGAGAAATTCCAGTATATTCAGCGCCCGCTCCACGGATTGAATATTGATTGCTTTTTTTTCTGTTTGTGATTTCTTTTCCATAACACACTGCCTTTTTCTTTTTGATTTTCAGGAACTCTTTCAAGCTTCACTTCCATTTTAATCTAATTTATTTCCAGTATGCTGTCAATCATTTTGTTTTCGTTCACAATGGCCTTCTCTCACGGAACGGACATACTCCGCGGCGCCCTGAAATAAAAACCCGGCGTCTCCGGCCAGAATCCCGTCAAATCCCGTCCTCAGGTAATCCGCCGCCGCATCCGCAGTCCTGCCGAGAATCCAGCAGAACTTTCCGTTTGTATGGCACGCGTCCCTGATCCGCCTGACCGCGTCCAAAAACATGTCCGAGTCAAACTGTTTCGCGATCCCCAGCGAGACGGACAGATCAAATGAGCCGATAAAAATGCCGTCCACGCCCGGAAGCGCCGTGATCTCTTCGATACAGTCCAGCGCCTCCCGGGTCTCGCACTGAGGAATCAGCAGCGTTTCGCGGTTGGCCCACGCGAAATATCGGTCCAGATCCTGAAAATCTTCCTCCATTCCATAACAGACCTTTCTGCCCGTACCGAGTCCTCTCTCTCCAACCGGCGGAAATTTCCCGTATTCAACCGTTCGTTTTACCTCGTCAACACTCTTGATATTGGGAACCACCAGCCCCATCGCGCCGATATCGAGCATCTTTAAGATCGAATTTCTCTGACTGTCTTTGACCCGGACCAGCGGAGTGATTCCGTGCAGCTCACAGGCCATAACATACTGCAGAGAATCCTCCAGGTCAAACGGACCGTGTTCCGTATCAATCAGCAGGAAATCAAGCCCCGTCCCGGACAGGATCTCGATACAGGCGGCGGAACCCAGGGTAAAGAAACTTCCGATTACTTTTTGCGCCTGATTCATCTTTTCTTTCAACAGATTCTTTTTCAGCATTGCACCATCCATCCTTTTTCGGGCTGCGGCTGCCGAACACGGTACCGGCGGGTCAGACAAGCGCCGATACGCCTATTTCCTCCGAAAGCCGATTGACTTTCGCGATCAGTTCCTCCGGATACTCGATGCCTTCCCTCATCTGACGTTCCATCGTCCTGTGTTCAGGCTCTCCCGGAACCAGAATCTCTTCCACGCCCTCCCTGAGAGGAACGCTCTTTATTTCCTCAATGGCCGCGTCCACTCTCTTTTCAAACGCTTCCGCATCCATCAGCGCCCCCACATCGATCACCTGCATGGTATACGCGATATCCAGAGGATCGTTCGCATACTTATGCGTACGGCTCAGCAGATCTCTCTGTTCATATCCCCACGGCGCGCCGCACAGGACCGCAGTCAGAAGCGTGGTCGCAAAAGACAGGCCGTAACCTTTGTATCCGGCAATCGGCTGCAGCGTATGGCATTGATTCGGATCCGACGTAGGATTTCCCTCTCTGTCAAGCGCCCAGTTCAGCGGAATCGAATTGCCCACCGTCTGCGCCATCGATATCTTGCCCATGGCGACCGTCGTCAGCGCCATATCCACGACGACCGGAGGCTTTGAAAACGCGGGAATCGCATATCCGATCGGATTATTGCCCAGAACCGGCTCCTTCCCTCCCGTCGGCGCAATGTTGTTTCCGGCCCCCTGCGTGAACGTAATGCCGATCATGTGCTCCTTCGCCGCCATCATACTGTAATACGCCATCGTGCCGAAATGGTTTCCGCCTTTCACGGTGACGGTAGACGAACCGTATTTCCGGGCTCTTTCTACTGCTGTCTGCATCGCGTAGAACGCGCTGATCTGGCCCATGGCCCGTCTCCCGTCCACCATCACGAACGCGCCTGCGTCGCCGTCGATCACAGGGACGGCCCCGGGGGCAATCGTGCCGTTTTGAATACGCCACACATACGTCTCGCAACGCTGGATGCCATGGGAATAGACCCCTCTGACATCCGCGGTCGCCTGAACGTCGGCGATGATTTCGGCGTCTCTTTTCGACACTCCCATCTTCTCGTAAATTTCCGCGGACCATTCCTTTACCCGTTCAAAAGGAACGCGCACCGTACTTTTAAAATGATAATCCGACATACCAAAATCCCTTCTTTTTCCTGACGTTACTGCTCCATTTCGTCCACAAACTCATCAAATCCTTCAATCGCCGCGTAGTAGCTGTTCTCTTCCGCAGGGTACGTCCCGTCCAGAACCTCTTCATGAAAACGGTTCAGACCGGCGATCATCTGCTGACGGTAATCACCGAATTTCTTGGCGAATCTCGGTGTGAAATCCGAAAACAGTCCGAACATATCGTACAGATTCATCCCGTTTCCGCTGCTGTTGGAGCCCTTCCCGCCCGCAAACACCGGTATCTGTACGGCCTCGTTGAGTCTTCTGAGCACTTCTACCGGAACGCACTCCGCGACCACGGCAAACGCTCCCGCCGCCTCCACCGCTTTTATATCCGCGTAGAGCCCTTTCGCTTCCTCCAGCTTCCGTCCCTGCACTCTCATGCCGTCTCCGGCAGTCTGCGGAAGCAGTCCGATATGTCCGAAGACCGGAATGCCCGACTTTACGATTGCCGCAATTCTGGACGCCATATTCAGCCCTCCTTCCAGCTTCACGCAGTCGCATCCGCCTTCCTTCATCATCCTTGTCGCGCTTATGACCGCCTGTTCATCGCTCGCGTTATAGCTCCCGAACGGCAGATCCCCCACCACAAAGGTGTCCGGCGCCCCGTTTACCACTCCCTGCGTTGCCAGGATCATCTGATCCAGCGTCACCGGAATGGTCGACTTGTAACCGTAGATAATATTTCCCAGAGAATCCCCGACCAGAATCGCATCCACTTTGCTCTCGTTTACGATTCTGGCCATTGTGAAATCGTAACAGGTGATCATGGTAAATCTCCTGCCTGACTGTTTGCATGCCCGGATTCCGGAAGCGGTAATTTTCTTTGCCATCTGATGATTCCTCCTTTAAACGATTGTATTTTTTACCATTACGGTACGTATGCCGCGCTTTGTATGTCCAGCTCATATTCCGCGCAGAGCTTCCCCACTCTTTCCACGATATCGTCCGCAAGCACAAGTCCGTTTTTCTCCGCTTCTTTATACTTGTCCATCTCGATTTCCCCGGGAACCATGATGCGGCTGCTCCCGGATGCTTTCGGCGAATCGTGAATCTCATCAATGGCCTGATCCATTCTCTCCCCGAACCGTTCCCGGCCGAGAATCGAGGAAACGTCGAATACAACAAACGCGTGGCTTACACAGTACGGATTCGGAAGATTCCGGTTTCCGTCCTGCTCAACTTCGCCCAGAATCGCTCCTCCGGAGAGAATGCCGGTCATCGCCTCGATCAGAAACGCGATGCCGTATCCTTTATGACCGCCGAACGGTACCAGAGAGAAGGCTTCCGCGTGGGGATCGTTCGTGGGCCGTCCGTTCCCGTCCACGATCCAGCCGTCCGGCAGTTTTTCACCGTCGTCACGGGCGCGCAGAATCCGGGTATACGCAGCGGTGCTGGTCGCAATGTCAAAAAACGCCGCGCGATGTTTTCCCGCCGGGAACGCAAAGCAGAACGGTGAATTGCCGATCACGGGTCCTTTGCTTCCGGGCGCCGCCATAAGCTTAATCGTGTTGCTCATGACGAGGACGCCCATATTTTCCTTCACGGCTTCCAGCGCGTACGCGGTGTTGGTGCCGTAATGGGATCCGTTGTACACGCCCACATAGGATACGCCGCACTTCCGGGCGATCTCAATCGCTTTCCGGATGCCGGCCATACCGCCCACCGGTCCAATCGCGTGCTTCGCGTCGATGCGCGCATATGCCGGCCCTTCCGCGGTCACCTCCGGTTTCGCATGGGGATCGATTCCGCCGGCTTTGATCTTGTGTATGTAAGTAAGAAGCTGGTACGTCCCGTGCGTCTGCACGCCCAGCATGTCATTGCGCACGAGAATCCCGGCCGTTGCCCGTGCGTCCTCCTCATCCAGCCCGGCCTTCCGGCAGATTGTCTGAATCAGTTGCTGATAAGTTTCCGGTTTTACTTTCAATTGGATTCCTGGCCTCCTTTCTCTAAAGCAGCCCTAATATTCTCGGAAGAAACAGCGTCGTTTCCGGCACATACGTAAGAATCAGCAGAACAATGACCGCCACCGCCAGAAGCGGCAGCACTGCTTTTGTAATGCCGACAATCGAACGGGTCCCGGCTATGTTTCCCGCCACATACAGGTTCGGCGCCAGCGGCGGCGTCAGCGCTCCGCAGGCCACATTGACGCACATCATCAGGCCAAGCGCGATATAATGAATGCCCAGCGTGTCCGCCACCGGAAGCATGATCGGAGTGACGAGAATAATAATCGACGTCGCATCGATAAAACATCCGAGAATCAGCAGGATCACGTTGACCGTCAGAAGAATCAGGAATTTGTTTCCGAGTCCGATAATCACGCCCGAGATCACTTTGATGATTCCGAAATTCGCCATCAGCCATGCATAACCCGACGCAAGGCAGAGAATGAACATGATCTGCGCCGTATTTTTGACCGAGTCGTAAAACATCTTCACCAGATCTCCGGGCCGGACTTCTCTGTAAACGAAAACCGATACAACGCTTGCATAGATGCAGCTCACGGCCGCCGCCTCCGTCGGCGTGAAGATGCCGCCGTAAATTCCTCCCAGTATAATCACCGGCATCCCCAGCGCCCAGACCGCGTTTTTAAACGCGTGGAAAAGCTCGCCCTTCTGTAATTTTGTCTTCTCGCCTTTCTCATATTTCGTGTGGCAGAGGATCTCCACAATCACAAACCCCAGAGCCAGCATCAGTCCGGGGACGATACCGGCCAGAAACATGGTGGAAATCGAGATGGACGCCGTTACCGCAAAGGTAATCATCGTAATACTGGGCGGGATGATCGGCCCGAGAATACCGCTCGCCGCCGCGACCGCGGAGGCGTCCTCCTTCGTATATCCGTTTTTCAGCATCGTGGGCACCGTCATTCCTCCGACTGCCGCCACCGTGGCGGGAGAGGAACCGGTCAGCGCCCCGAAAAATGCAGATGTAATTGTTGTAATTACAGCCGTTGTGGCGGGAACCCGTCTGAGAATCAGCCGGAAAAACTCGACCAGCCGTTTGGAGATTCCGCCCTGATTCATAATATTTCCCGCGAGCAGGAAGAACGGAATCGCAAGCAGCGCAAAGCTGTCAATTCCTGTATACATCTTCTGGGCCAGCGCCTGAAAATAAGACGTCGCGCTCCCGGTTGAGAGGATGGTAACCATCCCGGCGATCGCCATTGAGATACCGATCGGAACTCCCAGAATCAAAATGATAAGAAAACTTCCAAGCATTACCAGTACCGCTGTCATGTTTCCCCGCCTCCTTCCTGCATTTTTTCTTTTTCTGTGTCCGTTTCAGACTCATAGCGCCTCTTTCCGGTCACAAACGGAAAGTAATACGGTATACTCTGAATACAGATGGAGATTCCTGTAAGCGGCACCACGGCGTACAGCATCCACATCGGAATCTGCAGCGCCGGACTGAGCTGGCCCATGCCCGACACTTTGATACAGTTTACAATGCCGAAATAAGTGATCACGGCTCCGAACAGTTCGACAATGAGCCAGACCGCGAGGAGCATGATCTGCTGTCCTCTGCGCGGCATATAGCTGAGCACCGCGTCCACCGTAAAATGTTCTCCGGTCCTTACCAGCGAACCTCCGCCCAGAAGAGCCAGCCATACCATGAGAACGCGGGAAAGCTCTTCCGACCAGTAGGGCCACGGCAAATGACAATACCTGCAGACCGTTGCCATGAAGACGAAGAAAAGCAGGACCGCCATCGCCAGAAAGTACAGATATTTTTCAAGTTCAAGGAACAAATCAGATATTTTTTTCATCTTGTATACCTCATCTAAGACATCCATCCGGAAGCAAAGTTCAAAGCCGCATGCCGCCCCGAAAGCGGCATGCGCATTTTTCAGACCCGCACCCGTTATTCAAGCGCCTTTAAAAACTCCTGATAAAGCTCCTGATCAATCCGATCCATATATACGTCCGCGACGCCGCTCGTCGCTTCCTTAAACGCCTCTTTGTCCGGATAGGTGATCGCAATTCCCTCTTCCTCAAACGTCTCTATGCACTGCTCTTCCAGCTCCTGCATATAATCTTTCATATAATCCAGTCCGTATTCCATGGCCGCGTTCAGTTCTTCCTGAACTTCCGCGGAAAACCCGTTCCACAGATCCCGGTTGATAATCGGCACCAGCGTCGAGAAGATGTGATCCGTAACGGCCAGATGGTCGACCAGAGAATACGTCCCGCTGGAATACAGCGCGGACAGCGTGTAGTCAACGCCGTCGATGGTTCCCTGTTCAAGAGAAGTAATAATCTCACTGTTGGACATGATGACCGGATTCGCGCCCATCGACGAGAAAAATCCGGTGAACAGATCGCTCTCCAGCGTCCGCAGTTTCAGGTTGGCCATATCCGCAGGACCGTTTACGGCTCTGATGTTATTCTCCACTTCCCTGAAGCCCTGGTCATAGAATCCAAGTCCGTAGATATTGGAGCTTTCCAGCTTGGAGAGCAGTTTGCGCCCGACCTCGCCGTTTAACGTATCCAGCGCCTTATAACGGTCATTTACCAGATACGGAAAATCCAGCATATAAAAGGACTGATCATAGTTGACAAGCGGCGAGCAGGCGATCACCGCCATCTCAACGGTTCCCATGCTGACCGACTCCGGAAGCTCCCTCTCCGTACCGAGAACGGAGTCCGTATAGATCTCAATTTCTACCAGTCCCTTCTGCGCCAGATATTCGTTCATCGCATTCAGCGCGACCGCGTGCATGCTCGTCGCGGGAGAAGGGATTCCGCATTTGATGATGATTTTATCTCCGGATGTCTTTGCGGTCTCTTCCTTTGCCGGTTCCTCTGCGGCCGGTTCGGGCGCCTTCGTTGTGTCCTGACCGGCTGCGGGAGAGCCTCCGCACGCTGCCAGCCCAAAAGCAACTGCACTGATTAAAAGAACTGCCAAACTCTTTTTCATGTTGTTTCCCCCTTATCTTAATGTAATTGTTTTCTCATCTTCTGTGTCACTGCATGTAATCCACGTCTTCAAACTCATCGAAAACCTTGATATAATCATTGATATCCCCCTTGATCCGGTAGAGATTTTCCTCCCGGGGCCAGGTTCCTTCCCGTGTTTCTCTCCACCAGTCGTTCAGAGACTCGATCGCCATGTTTCCGAAACTGTATTTGGAGCGGTACGCAAATCTGGGCGGCTTCTTGTCCGGGAACAGATCAAACATATCGCAAAGCAGCGTTCCGTGTTCGTCCGCCTCAAATATGGGAATCGGAAGTTTGGATGATACGAATCTGCTGAGCTCCGGCGGCACACATTCCAGCAGGATCGCTTTAATGCCGGCTTCATAGAGCGCGAAGCAGTCTGTGATAATCTTCCTCGCCGAATCCGTGTCGCGGCCTTTTGCGCGGAAGCCGTCGTTCAGCGCCGCCGACTGCGGCGTCACCCCCAGATGTCCGAATACAATGATGCCCGCGTCGGTCATCGCCCTGACGTGCGGCGCGAACTGCACTCCGCCCTCCAGCTTGACTGCATCGACGCCGGTTTCTTTCACCAGCCGGATCCCGTTGCGCACCGCCTGCTCCGGGCTCTCTTCGTAGCTTCCGTACACCATGTCACCGAACATAAATGTATTCGGCGCCCCTCTGCGGACTGCCTGGCAGTGCACGATCATCTGTTCCATTGTGACCGGATTCGTGCTTTCATAGCCGTACACGTTCATCCCCATGGAATCTCCGCAGAAGATCGTCTCAATCGGCGTCTGATCCACCAGCCTCGCCCACGCATAGTCATAGCAGACCGCGGTGAGAAATTTTTTCCCTTCCCGCTTCATCTGCACAAGTTCCTGATAACTCATTTTCTTTTTCATCACTCTTTTCCCCTTTCCTTCACAGTATGTACCGATCCTGCCGGACCGGTCCGTTTTCTCATCCGGCTGTCCCGTCCATGTGCCAGACCGGCCTGCCCGTATAATTTTCTGGTTCTTCCTCCTTTCTGAGCCATCGCAGTGCACCCGCTGCCAGCGCCTGCATTTCCAGCTCTCCGGCTCTGACAGACACCGGCGCAATCCAGCTCACGTATTTTCTAATGCCCTCCACTACGTACGAATCGCGTGCAGCTCCCCCGGTAAAGAGAATCTGATCCACCTCTCCTTTCAGGGCAACCGCTCTTTGTCCGATGCATTTGGCAATGGAAGCGATCATACTGTCCAGACACAGTCTGGCATAACCGTCTCCCGCCTCGATTCTCTCCCTGATCTTCCGGATGTCGGGCGTCCCCAGCAGCGCTGTCAGCCCGCCGTTTTTATGGGTCAGATTGTGCAGCTCTGTTTTTGTATATTTTCCGGAAAAGCACAAATCTATGAGACTTCCCGGCGCAATATCCCCGCAACGCGTCGGCGCAATCGGTCCGCTCCCATGAAGAATGTCGTTCGTATCAATCATCCGTCCCTTTTCATGCGCTGTTACCGACACCCCTCCTCCGATGTGCGCGATGATAAGGTTCAAAGCCTCATAACGCGTTCCCTGTTCTTTCGCGTACATCCGGCCGACCGCCTTCTGATTCAAAGCATGAGCGGCGCTTCTGTTGTATACCTCTTTTATCCCCGTCAGCCGGAAGGGCTCCGCCAGCTCATCCGTGTCCGGAGGGTCCACAATACAGGCTTTTCCTCCATACTCGTTTTTTAATTCTTCCACGATCTGACAGGATAATCTGGCCGGATGCTCTCCGAAAGGCCCCGATCTGGCATCCTCGAGCATTTTTTCATTCACCTCATAAATACCGCCCGGGCACGGGTACATCGAGCCTCCTCTCCCGGCAAATACGTCGACCTCCTCCAGTCCGTATCCCCTCTGCCGGACTTCGCGGACAATACCGGCTTTCCGGTACGCCAACTGTTCCTGTACCGGTCCGGGAACGGCGGATTCATGTTCGACCGTCGTCATGAACAGCGCCTCATCCTCCTCAAAAAGCGCCACCTTGGTTGATGTGGAACCCGGATTAACCGTCAGTATCCTGTATTTTTCTTTCATCGTCCCCTCCTGTTTCATCCACCGTCTTCTGTCCGGCCAGCAGAACGGCCAGCGCGATCGTATTGAGCTTCGTCTGCGCCGAATCGCTCCGCGAAGTAAACACAATGGGCTTTTCTGTTCCGCACACACAGCCTGCCATGGAGCTGTCCGTCAGATAGGAGATCGTCTTCAGCACCGCGTTTCCCACCTCCAGAGACGGTACCAGAACGGCGTCCGCCTCTCCGGCTACCGGATGCGCAAAGCCTTTCTGCCTCGCAGAGCGTTTCGAGACTGCAAGATCCATCGAGAACGGACCTCCGACCACGCAGCCCGTAAGTTCGCCCCTGCGGTTCTTCGCCTCCAGTTCTCCCGCCTCCACACTGGAGAGAATCTTAGGATTGACTTTCTCCATGGCCGACAGCACGGCAATCTTCGGCATCCGGCAGCCCAGTCTGCGCAGCAGCACGCTCAGATTGCGGATCATAAGTTCCTTCGTCTCCAAGTCCGGCAGGGGAATAAAACCGGGATCAGTCAGAAACAGCAGCCGCTCCTCCCCGTCAACGCAGATTTCCATCACCGCCACCGCGTGAAGAATATTTCCGCTTTTCCTGATGCCGCAGTCTTTGTCCAGAACAGCCCGGAGAAAGACATCCGAAGGAAGCAGCCCCTTCATTAAGACATCGCAGTCCCCCCGCGCTACGCTGCGGACCGCCTCCCTGGCGGCTGTTCCCTCTTCCCCGCAGTCCACGATCCGATAATCCTCCGCCTTCTCTCCCGTCCGTTCCAGGCACCTGCGGATTTCTCCGGCCTTTCCAAAGAGAACCGCCTGCGCTATCCCTTTCCTTCTTGCCTGCGCAACCGCCTTCAACACCTCCGTATCCGCCGCCGCGGCAACTGCCAGCGTTCTGGAAGGCGCGCCCTCAAGTCTCTCATAGATTTCCGCAATCCTCCTCATATCGCTTCTCCTTCCGCCATTCTGCGGTATTTTTGATACTGTTCGGCGGCTTCTTCTTCCGCTTCCTCAAGCAGCGTCCGAAACAGTTCCGGATCGCTTCTCTTCAGCGAAGCAAACCGGTTCTCCCCCGCCATAAAGTCTTCCAGCGGAAGGACAGGTTCCCGTGAATCGAGCGTAAACGCAGGCTTTCCCTCCGCCTTCCTCCCCGGATGATAACGGTAAATCTTCCAGTAACCGCATTCCACCGCGCGTTTCATCTCCGTCTGCACTGCGTTCATCCCGCATCTCAACCCGTGAAGCTGACAGGGCGCATAGGCAATCAGCAGGGACGGTCCCGGATAGGCCTCCGCTTCCCGAAACGCTTTCAGAACCTGCGCTTCGTCGGCGCCCATCGAAACCTGCGCCACATAAACATTCCCGTAGCTCATGGCCATCATGCCCAGATCCTTTTTCCGGGAACGCCTTCCCGATGCCGCAAACTGCGCCACCGCACCTTTCGGCGTCGCCTTGGACGCCTGTCCTCCGGTGTTGGAATAGACTTCCGTATCCAGAACGAGTATGTTCACATCCTCGCCCATGGCCAGTACGTGATCCAGACCTCCGTAACCGATGTCGTAAGCCCAGCCGTCTCCGCCCAGAATCCAGATTGATTTTTTGGCCAGATGTTCCGCGTTCCGGATCAGAAACCGCACTTCCTCCCGGTCCTGTTCCCCGCAGACGGCAAGCGCCTGCCGGAACCGGTCGCTGGCTTTCGGATTCCGCCCGCCGTCCTCATAGCTTTCCAGCCAGTCCCGCGCCGCGCCGGCCAGTTCGGCGGACACTGTATTGTCCAAAAGCCGTTCCGCCGCGGAACGCATCCGTTCCCTCTGCATTTTCACGCCCAGAGAAATGCCAAAACCAAATTCCCCGTTATTTTCAAACAGAGAATTGCTCATCGCCGGCCCTCTTCCTTTCTCATTGACGGTGTAGGGACCGCACGGATAATCCGTCGCCCACACGAGGGAACAGCCGGTAGCCGCGGCAATGTACATCCGGTCTCCGAATAACTGTGTGGCCAGTTTGACATAGGGCGTCTCCCCGCAGCCCGGGCACGCTCCCGGAAATTCCAGAAGCGGCTTCCGGAACTGACTGCCTCTCACGGTTCCGGAATCCGTCAGCTCCCGTTCCGGCAGAGCGGTGAGCAAATCCCAGTTCGCCATCTCGCCCGCCTGCGATTCCGCCGGCGTCATCGCAAGCGCGTCTGCCGGACAGACGTGCGCGCAGCTCCCGCATCCGCTGCAGTCCAGAGGATCCGTCTGCACGCGGAACCGGTATCCTTCCAGATTCTTTCCTCTGGCGTCCTGCGTTTTGGCGGCGGGCGGGAGACGCTCCGCCTCTTCCCCGGTCAGCAGGAACGGACGGATCGCCGCATGAGGACATACGAGCGAACATTTCCCGCACTGTATGCACGCATCCGGATCCCACCGCGGTACGAGGACTGCAATCCCCCGCCTCTCATATTTCGATGTCCCCGACGGCATCCCGCCGTCCTCCCATTCCCGGAAAACGCTGACCGGAAGGCTGCTCCCCTGCTGTGCGAGAACGGGACGCATTATTTTGCGCACATATTCCGGAGCCTGCGCATCGTCCGCTCCCTGCCGGCATCCCCGCGCGTGTCTCCATTCCTCCGGCACCGGAACCTGACGGAGCTCTTCAAGTCCCCGGTCAATCGCACAGCAGTTCTTCCGTACAATCTCCTCGCCTTTGCTTCCATAAGTTTTCTCAACCGATTCCTTCATACAGGCGACCGCTTCCTCCAGCGGGATGATGCCGGTAATCTTAAAAAACGCCGCCTGTAAGATGGTGTTGATCCGGTTCCCCATCCCCAGCTCTCCGGCAATCGCGGTTGCGTCGACGGTATAGAGACGGATACGGTTCTCAGCGATATAACGTTTCAGCTCCTGCGGAAGATGTTCCTCCAGTTCTCTCCCCTGCCAGCCGCAGTTCAGCAGAAACGCTCCCCCCGGCCTGATCTCGGAATGCATGTCATATTTATGTACATAGGAAGCCTGATGACAGGACACAAAGTCCGCATGCTTTACATAACAGGAGGACTGAATCGGCTTTGTCCCGAACCTAAGATGCGATTTTGTCACTCCGCCGGATTTTTTGCCGTCGTACTCAAAATAAGCCTGTACATACAACTGCGTATGATCTCCGATAATCTTGATGGAATTTTTATTCGCGCCGACGGTCCCGTCGGAGCCCAGCCCCCAGAATTTACAGCACGTCTGCCCTTCCACCTCAATATTCAGCGGTTCTCCGGCCGGAAGCGAGTGATGGGTCAGATCGTCTTCTATCCCGACGGTAAAATGGTTCCGGGGATGTTCCGACGCGGCGTTGTCAAAAACAGCTTTCACAAGCGTCGGATCCGTATCCTTCCCGCCGATGCCGTATCTTCCGCCGACAACGAGCGGATGGATCCCGGCCTCGTTGAACGATGCGCAGACGTCCGCGTACAGAGGCTCCGCCAGCGCCCCGCTCTCCTTCGTCCGGTCCAGAACAACAACTCTTTCCACGGTCCGCGGCACCGCATCCAGAAAATGCGCGGCGCTGAACGGCCTGTAAAGATGGACCTCCACAAATCCGACTTTTTCTCCCTGCGCGTTCAGAAAATCCACGGTCTCTCGGATCGTTCCAGCCACGGAGCCCATTGCAACCATAACGGTCCGGGCGTCCTTCGCGCCGTAATACCGGAACAGTCCGTATTCCCTGCCCGTAAGCTTCTGTATCTTCCTCATATCCTCTTCCACGATCTTCGGGACGTTCTCGTAATAGAGATTGCAGACCTCCCGGCTCTGGAAATAGGTATCCGGCAGTTGACCGGTATTGCGGATCAGCGGATGCTCCGGATTCAGCGCTTTCTTCCGGAACCGGAGGAGCGCATTCCGGTCCACCAGCTCCGCCAGCTCGCCGTAATCCAGACATTCGATCTTCTGAATCTCATGGGAGGTACGGAATCCGTCAAAAAAATGGAGAAAAGGAACGCTCGACCTGATGGACGCCAGATGCGCGACCGCCCCCAGATCCATCGCCTGCTGTACGCTGGAGGAAGCCAGAAGCGCATACCCCGTCTGCCGGCAGGCCATAACGTCCGAATGCTCCGCGAAAATCGAATACGCATGCGAAGCTACCGAACGCGAAGCTACGTGAATAACCCCCGGTTTTAAGTGTCCGGCCATTCGGTACATCGTCGGTATCATCAGAAGGAGTCCCTGGGAGGCTGTGTAAGTCGAGGTCAGCACTCCGGCTTCCATGGCCCCGTGAACAGCCGCCGCCGCTCCCGCCTCCGACTGCATCTCAACCAGCTTTACCGTTTCTCCGAAAATATTCTTTTTTCCTTCCGCCGCCCAGCGGTCTACGTATTCCGCCATGGGAGAAGACGGCGTGATCGGGTAAATGGCCGCCACCTCGGTAAAAGCATAGGAAGCGTACGCCGCCGCTTCATTTCCATCCATCGTACACATTTTCCTTTTTCTCATCGGTTCCCTCCCGTCCTTTTTATATTGTCTATATTATAGACAATATGTTGTTTATATTAAATATTATACACGATTTTTCATATAAGTCAATGGGATTTTCGACATTTGCACGCAAAACGAAAGCCCCCGCAACAGTTCGTCTGAAACGGGGGCTTCCTTCAAGGGGAGGATAAGTATTCAATTTATCTTTGGTTCAGTTATATTATGGCCATTCTGCGCAAAGATATTCACAGAAATACAGAAAAAACAAAAGATTTTAAAAAAAGCTTGTTATGTAGTTTTGAATACTATATAATGAGTACAGAGGTGATAAAATATGACGATTGATCCGCAGGACATCCTGAACAGCATCCTCTCCAGTCTGGAGAAGATTGATTATATCAAACCGAAAGAGATTCCGGACATTGACCTGTACATGGACCAGGTGACGACTTTCATGGAAGAACATCTCCATTCCTCCAAACGCTACCCGGAAGACAAGATCCTGACCAAGACCATGATTAATAACTATGCCAAGAATCGCCTGATTCCCTCTCCGGAGAAGAAGAAATATTCCAAAGAGCACATGCTGCTTCTGATCTATATCTACTATTATAAAGGAATTTTGTCCATCGGCGATATCCAGAGTCTGCTGGAGCCCCTGACCGAGCGGTATTTCCACACACAGGAACCGCTGAACATGCAGGCCATCTACGAAGAAGTCTTCAGTCTGGAGAAAAGTCAGGTGGAGAAGATGAAAGCGGACGTGATCGAGAGCTACCGGATCGCTTCCGGGACGTTCAGCGAAGCGCCGGAGGAAGAACAGCAGTTTCTGCACATCTTTTCCTTCATCTGTCTTCTGAGTTTTGACGTCTATGTGAAAAAACAGGTGATCGAAAAGCTGATCGACGGTCTTCCCAGAAAAGAATCCGGGAAAAAACACAAAGAGTGAGCACTGCCGGGAATACCCCGCCCGGGTGCCGAACAACGCCATGACAGCAAAGCCGCGCGCAGGGAACTCCCGCACGCGGCATTTTATGCGCAGGGGCGCGTAAGGAAATTTACTGCTTTGCAGCACGCACCCCGCGCGGCGAGCAGGGAAGAAACCTTCCCTGCTCGATTCTAATATATCTTGTTTGATTTATACTTTCTCATCCATTCTCCGGAATACCATATCGTATCCGTCGTTCCCGTAATTCAGAGAACGGTTCACCCTGCTGATCGTCGCCGTCGACGCGCCGGTCCGGTCGGCGATCTCCAGATAAGTCTTCTTCTCCCGAAGCAGCTTCGCCACCTCAAAACGCTGGGACAGCGACTGAATCTCATTGATCGTACATACATCCTCAAAAAACGTATAACACTCTTCCATACTCTGAAGACTCAGTATCGCACGAAACAACCCGTCTGTCGCTTCATTCCGGATCTTTTTATTCATATCTGCCCAACCCCTGTCTGTGTCTTTTCGATCGTCTTTTCCGCAGAATCGCTTCCCTGCGCTACGATGTTATTTTAGCACACTAAAATCATAAAGTCCAGCAGTTTCGGCTGAAGCCGTCATAAAATCACTTTTTGATTACACCTGCGCCACCCGGACGCCCGACACGAACGGATCATGCTGAAAACAGGCACCGCTATAAAAAACACCCTTTTGCGCTGCCTGTCACATATATTTATTGATATACGCATACAGCTTCTTCCGGTCCGTATTCACCACCAGCTCCTCCGGAAAAGACACCGACTCCAGAAGCGGCCGGATTCTCTCATGGTTCAGGATATCCTTGTAATAATGCGCGTCGCTTCCGAGAATCACTGAAACGCCGTATTTCTTACAGAGCCTTAAAATCTCCAGATCGTTCTCTTCGGCGTTCTGGCGGAAGCCCTGCGGATTCAGCGAATTGTTGTTGATCTCCAGAAGCGTGTGATGCTCCTTCGCCGCCTGCACCACCGCTTCGTAATCCAGCGGATAACGTCCGTCGTCCGGATGTCCGATAATGTTGATGTGCGGATTCTCCATGGCGCGAATCAGACAGCGGGTATTCCACTCCCTGCTCCCGGGCCGGATACAGGGGGCATGCAGGCTGGCGATCACCACATCCATCCTTCCCAGATACGGCTCCTCCAGATCCACGCCTCCCTCTTCGTCCAGAATATTCACTTCCGCTCCCAGAAGCACCTCCAGTTCTCCGAACTGACGTTCTACAACTTTCAGATTATGAAAATAAAAATCATGGCAGCTTCCCGGCATCCCCGGCGCATGCTCCGTGATCCCGTATACCTCCAGACCCTTCTCCTGCGCTGCACGGATCATCTCCATCATCGTATTGTACGCATGTCCGCTGGCAATCGTATGGGTATGTACATCCAGTATATCTCTCATACGCACCTCAGCACTTCCCGCAGCCTGCGCTTCGCCTGTTCCTGGCTCTCCACCACAATCCCCTGCATTCCCAGCGCTTTCGCCGCCTCCACGTTCTCCGGCGTGTCGTCCAGAAAGACCGACTCCTCCGCCGACAACCCGTACCGCGCAAGCAGAAGCCGGTAGATTGCCGGATCCGGTTTAATCAGCCGTTCCTTATACGACAGGATGCCTCCGTCCATCTCCTTTAAAAACGACAGCTCCGCTGCCGCCTCCGTCTCCACACGTCTTGAAAAATTCGACAGATAATAGACGCCCAGGCCTTCCGCCTTCAAGGAGCGGATCCATGCCACGGATCCGCTCCTCTCTTTCACCAGCGTACGGAAATCCCGGAATACGATGCGGATCGCGTCCCCGATCTCCGGATCGTTGGCGATAAAAGCCGCCAGCAGCTCCTCCATGCTCCAGACACCCCGGTCAATCTCCGACCATACCGGACTCTGCATCATCGCCCTGCCGATCCGGTCCGCAGTCACTCCCTGAAATCCGCAGGACTCAATATGTTCCCTCCAGCAGAAATCCACCAGCACATTTCCGATATCAAATATGACGTTCCTGATCATATCGGCCTCTTCCTGAAGATAATGTCGTTCCTTCCCGGTCCGTTGGAAACCATCGTGATCGGGAAACCGATCTGCTCTTCGATAAACTCTACGTATTTCCGGCAGTTTTCCGGCAGCTCGTCATATTCCCTGATGCCGCGGATATCGCACTTCCAGCCCGGAAGCACCTGATAAACCGGCTTCGCCTTCTCCAGAAGTCCGGTGACCGGAAACTCCGTTGTCACCTTGCCGTCAATCTCATATCCTACGCAGACCGGGATCTTATCCAGATAGCCGAGCACGTCCAGCACGGTAAAGGCCACATCCGTAGCTCCCTGCAGACGGCACC
The DNA here is from genome assembly GCA_910587765.1 of uncultured Lachnospiraceae bacterium. GTDB lineage: Bacteria > Bacillota > Clostridia > Lachnospirales > Lachnospiraceae > Hominiventricola. The sequence continues at coordinate 40,310 of CAJUNR010000022.1, read as the reverse complement.
CGTATTTGGAAGCCACGCAGTCAAACCAGCCCATGCGCCTCGGCCGTCCGGTCGTCGCGCCGTACTCTCCTCCGTCTCCGCCCCGGTCCCGAAGCTCCTTCGCCTCGTCGCCGAAAATCTCGCTGACAAACGCGCCCGCTCCCACCGCGCTGGAATAAGCCTTGCACACGGTAATTATCTGCCGGATCTCATACGGCGGGATGCCCGCACCGATCGCCCCGTAAGCTGCCAGCGTCGAAGAAGAGGTCACCATCGGATAGATTCCGTGATCCGGATCCTTCAGGGTTCCGAGCTGTCCTTCCAGAAGGATATTCTTTCCCTCCCTGACCGCGTTCCACAGATAGAGAGACACGTCGCACACATACGGCTCCACCATCTTCTTATAATCCATCAGTTCCTGATAAATATCCTCCGTCCGCAGAACCGGCGCATGATACAGGTGTTCCAGCATGACGTTTTTCTGCGTGATCACACGCTCAATCTTCTCTTTCAGCGCCGCCTCCTCATGAAACAGTTCGCTGACCTGGAAACCGATCTTCGCGTATTTGTCCGAGTAAAAGGGCGCAATGCCCGATTTGGTGGAACCAAATGACTTGCCGGCCAGCCGTTCCTCCTCCAGTTTATCAAAAAGGATATGATAAGACATCACCATCTGCGCGCGGTCCGATACCAGAATCTTCGGCGCGGGAACCCCGCGTTCCACGATTCCCCGGATCTCCTGAAAAAGCACCGGTATGTTCAGCGCGACGCCGCTCCCGATAATACTTGTGGTATGGTCATAAAACACGCCTGAGGGAAGCGTATGCAGTGCAAATTTGCCGTAATCGTTGATGATCGTGTGTCCCGCATTGGCTCCTCCCTGAAAGCGGACAATGATATCCGACTCCTTGCCGAGCATATCCGTGATCTTGCCCTTGCCTTCGTCTCCCCAGTTTGCTCCTACAACTGCTCTTACCATGATCTGTCTTCCTCCATGCTCTGTCCTGTATGTTTCCGTGCGGTTCCCGTACGGCCCGACCGCACACATGGTATAGTATAGCGTAAAAAGAATGGCAAGTAAAGCATCATTTTGTTCCTTCTTTCAGCATGCTCACATAGTCCCCCCACTCCACATACCGTCCCCCCATACTCTCCAGATGCTCTGTATAAAACTGACAGTCAATGAAAGAAAAATGATTGTCCCTGAGTACGCCCGACAGGCCGATCAGCGCCGTCTTGGAACCGTTTTTTTTCTCGGAGAACATGCTCTCGCCGAAAAAACAGCGGCCGATAGCCACTCCGTAGAGTCCCCCCGAAAGTTCTCCGTCCTCGTACGCCTCCACGCTGGCGGCAAAGCCTTTTTTATGGAGCGCAAAATAAGCCGCCTCCATATCGTCGCCGATCCAGGTTCCCTCGTCCTTCTCCCTCATCATCCGGCACCGGTGCATCGTATCCTGAAAATCCCGGTTCAGCCGAATCTCAATCTTATGTTTTTTAATGTATTTTTTCATTGAACGGGAAACGTGGATTTCCCCCGGAAAAATCAGGAAGCGCCGCTTCGGACACCACCATATAATCTCCTCTCCCGGATTGTACCACGGAAAGATCCCGTTGCAGTATCCCAGTAAAAGACGCTCTACGCTCAGATCCCCTCCCACGGCCAGCAGGCCGTCCTTTTCCGCAAGTTCCGGATTAGGGAAACTTACCTCATTTTCTCTTAGTCGATATACCGGCATACCTCTTCCTTCTTTCTACCCAAATGCCATAATCACATCTATTCACCCCTTACACTTTTGATTCTATCACAGCGCTTTCTGATTTACCATCTTTTTTTCAAATTTTTTGTTGAAAATAACAAAAAATTCCGAATTTTCATCCGGAATTTTTTAAACTTTCTACAATTATCGGATGCCGCGCTATACGATCAGCCCCCGCGCTCTCGCCCATGTATTGTATAGCTGCGTCCAGTGTTCGACCGGGCAGATGCAGATCAGGCAGAACAGAACCGCTCCCGCCATCACGCACAGCCGCACCATCGGAAACTCCCGCGTCTGACGGAGAATCAGGCAGACAAACACCAGCATCATCCACAGCAGAAACAGAAGCGGCAGAATCCGGTACACGGTCAGACCGTAGACGCTGATATACATCCCCATCTTGCTCACCGCCGTCGCCAGCAGAAGCAGGGTCAGCACCGACATCAGCACCGTCAGGACCCCCAGCCCTCTGTGCTTCCTCCGGTCCGTTCTCGAACACGCGCCGGCAAGTCCTGCGAAGATCAGATTCCACGCCCCGATCTGGCACAGCTCGAAGAATCCCCTTCTTGCATATTCCGAATACGTAAAGCTCTCCGGAAGCCTTCCGGCAAACGCAGAGAACAGGTACCTTCCCTGAATCCCCATGAACAGGCCGTATACCAGACAGATCACCGCCAGCACCGTACAGACGGCCGTATCCGGAACGACGCGCACCGCCTCCGCGTCCGCCTCCAGTTTCTCCTCCCGGAAACAGTCCGTATTCCTCCTGTGAATCCCGCCGAAGATCAGGCCGAACAGATAGCAGGAAACCGGAACCGCAAAGAACAGGCAGGCAAAGAAAACCATAAGATGCTCGCTGCCGTAAGAGGCCAGACTCCCCAGCAGATGCTGGAAACCCGCGTCCGCGCTCGAGAGCAGCGGCAGGATAATCACCAGAACCGGCAAAGCAATCACCATCCCGAGAAGGATTCCGCCGAACCTGCCGGACGCTTTTTGCCGCTTTTCTTCCGCCCCGGCGCCGCCGGAGAGGACGCGCATCTGACATCCGAAATTGCGGAACGGAACGACGAAAAGAGCGTTGCAGCCGTCAAAAAACACCCACCGGGACGTCTGTCCGTCCTTTAACAGCCTGCCGGAAGCCGACAGCGTCCAGTAAGCCGCAACCGCCATCAGAGCCGGAAACTGCAGCAGAGAGAGGACGCTCCAGAATGCGTATGGGATCCCCGCCGAGAGCATCACCGCCAGCCAGAACCAGCTCTCCCTGGGCGGACGAATCTCCTTTCCCCACAGATAAAGCAGGACAACCGCCGCATAAAAAACCGTAAAAACCGCCAGATTTCTCTCAAATTCCATACTGGAGCATACATAGATAAATCCGTAGCCCGCCAGCAGATACAGCACCGCAAACAGCCGGTCCACCGGCTCGCATTCCGGAAAAAAGGGTGCACAAATCCGAGACAGACACTCCTGTCTGCCCTCCTGAGCATTTTCGTTCATATTCTCTGATTCCTCCTTGTGAAAATAATGTTACTGTTCTTACTTACCGGCTCTCAGCCCGACGTGGGCGATTAAAATTTCGTATCCTCTCTGTATTCCAGAAGATCTCCCGGCTGGCAGTCAAGCGCCCGGCAGATGCCCTCCAGCGTGCTCAGCTTGATCGCCTTTGCCTTTCCGTTCTTCAGAATGGAAATATTCGCCATCGTGATGCCGACCCGCTCCGAAAGCTCGGTAACGCTCATCTTCCGCTTCGCCAGCATCACGTCAATATTGATGATGATCGCCATCCGTATACCTCCTTACCGGAAAATGCCGCTCTATATCGTCAGCTCCTGTTCCTCCTGAATCTCGCCCGCTTTCTGCACCAGATGGGACAGCGCCGCGCAGAGCACGGTCAGCGACACCGAGATAAAGATCGCCAGAAGCACCGGGAAGATTAGCCACGGCGCCCCCAGATACCACCCGGACAGGAAGAACCACACCAGAAACCCGCTGTACAGCACCGCGTCGAACAGCATATACTGGCTCATGCGCTTGAGCCTCCCGGCATTCTCCCCGGAGAAAGAACGGTCTTCATGAATGCTGCCGCAGATTCCCCAGAAGCGCACCAGGCACAGCAGCGCCGGAACCGCGCTCACCCCGATCAGAGCGCAGGTCGCCCGGTAGCCGGTCTCTCCCGCGGCCTCCAGCAGCGGTTCCTCCAGCACCAGCGGCAGGAACCAGAATACAAAAGCAAGGAGCAGCACGCCCACTCCTATCGTGATCATCTTCAGATATCCCGACATCTCCGTCTGTTTCATGATCCTTTCCTCCGTCTTCTCTCATTTCCAGTCTATCATAGCTCTCATTTTCCTGTTTGTCAATATTATTTTATTGAATTACAATAAATTTTTGCCTTGTTTTATGATCCTCACTGCTTTTTACACCCACGCCGCCCGGACGCCGGATGCGGGCAGATTCTCCAGTCTTCATGCTGCATCAGAAAACAGTTTTGCTTTTTCTGAGCAAACATGCTAAAATATCAGGCAGGAGAGGAAACGACAAAAAATGAACATGAACAGCCACATGATACTAAAGCTGCACAAGAAACCAAACACCTGTTTTGTAGAAACCGACATGCTGCTGGAATGGGTCAGCGACGAACAGGACGAAAACGGCCGGCCTCTGTTCCGGCGCACACCGACGCCGGAGAAGAAGAGCTATGAGCGCGGCCTGTGTTTTACTGCCGGAGGGAAAAGATACGGGAGTCTGAAACTTTTAACCGCCGTCCGCAGCGGCCGCACCGAAGGGCTGCACAAAGACTGTTACGGCAGAACCGTATATGAAGTGACGGAACGCTTTCCCTGCTTTGACAGCCATGACTTCGCGCATGAAAACCGCTATTACCGCTGGTATTACCTGATCTGGAAAGAGCGGCTGATCTGCGTATACAGCGCCGACGGAAGCAGCGAAGTCCAGGTCACGGAAGACGTAGACGTTCTGAGAAAAAAAAGCTGGGAAAGCATGCAGAAAGCCGGACTGCTGAATAAAGACATGATTCTTAGTATTTCATAAAATATATACGGTCCCGGCCCCGCAGGATGCACGGAAACATTCCTGCGGGGCCGGGACCTCTTTGTTTTTATTCTTCTTCCTGTGCCGCCGTGACCGCGATTCCCAGTTCTTCCAACTGAACCTCGTCCACCACATCGGGCGCATTGGTCATCAAATCGGATGCATCCTTGACCTTGGGGAAGGCGATGACCTCGCGGATACTGTCCGCCCCCGTCATCAGCATCATCAGACGGTCGAAGCCGTACGCCAGCCCGGCGTGGGGCGGTACGCCGTATTTGAACGCGTCCAGCAGAAATCCGAAGCGTTCCTGCGCCTGTTCCTTCGTAAAACCGAGCACCTCAAACATCTTCTCCTGTACGTCTCCCTGGAAAATACGGACCGAACCGCCTCCAAGCTCCGTGCCGTTTAATACGATGTCGTACGCCTTCGCGCGGACGGCTCCCGGATCGGTATCCAGCTTGTCCAGGTCCTCTTCCATCGGCATTGTAAACGGATGATGCATCGCCACATAACGCTCCTGCTCCTCGGACCACTCCAGCAGCGGGAACTCGGTCACCCACAGAAAATGGAACTGGTTCTTATCCGTCAGCTCCAGAGTGCGCGCAAGCTCCAGGCGGAGATTGCCCAGCACATCCCAGACGACCGGATTTTTATCCGCCGCAAACAAAAGCAGATCGCCCGGCTGTCCGTCCATGGCGTCCACAAGCGCTTTCATCTGCTCTTCCGTCATAAATTTTGCAAAAGAAGACTTGCAGCTTCCGTCCGGCTGGATGGCCGCATACGCCAGCCCCTTCGCGCCGAAGCCCTTCGCAAATTCCACCAGCGCGTCAATCTTCTTCCGCGGCATCTGCCCCTGCCCTTTGGCATTGATGCCCCGGACGCTTCCGCCGTTCTCCAGCGCACCGGTAAAGACGCCGAATCCGCAGCCCTTCACGACCTCCGATACATTCACCAGCTCCATCCCGAAACGGGTATCCGGCTTATCGGAACCGTAGCGGTCCATGGCTTCCTGCCAGGTCATCCGCGGAATCGGCAGTTCGATCTCCAGCCCGACGGCGTCCTTGAACACCTTCTGCAGCAGCCGCTCATTGACCGCGATCACGTCGTCCACGTCCACGAACGACATCTCCATATCAATCTGGGTAAATTCCGGCTGCCGGTCCGCCCGCAGATCCTCGTCGCGGAAACATTTGGCAATCTGGAAATAACGGTCATAGCCGGAACACATCAAAAGTTGTTTAAACAACTGTGGGGACTGCGGCAGAGCATAAAATTTCCCCTGATGAACCCGGCTGGGCACCAGATAATCCCTCGCCCCTTCCGGCGTGCTCTTGATCAGAATCGGCGTCTCGATTTCCAGAAAGCCCTCTTCCGCCAGCACCGCGCGCACCTTCGTCGCCACCTGGCTTCTGAGCATCAGCTTGCTCTGGATATCCGGTCTCCTCAGATCCAGAAAACGATATTTCAAGCGCATCTCTTCTTTCGTTTTGGATCCCGACTCGATCGGAAACGGCGGCGTCTGCGCTTCCGATAAGATACGCGCCTCTTCCACGCGCAGCTCGATCGCTCCGGTCTCCAGATTCTCGTTGACCGCCCCGGATCTCGCCTCCACCCGGCCTACCGCCGCGATTACGAACTCGCTCCGGAATTTCTCCGCCTTTGCAAAATTCCCGCTGCCGCAGTCCGCCTCCTCGAAGATCAACTGCAGGATCCCGGAACGGTCCCGCAGATCCACGAAAATAATGCCGCCTTTATTCCTGCTCTTCTGCACCCAGCCCATGACCGTGACGGTGCTGCCGATATCGGCGGTTCCAAGCTCCGCGCATCTGTGGGTTCTGTGCAGTCCTTTCATTGTTTCTGCCATTGTATGATTCATCCTCTTTTCTGTCTGTTTCTCCATGATAACCGCCGTCACTGCTCCGGCGTCCGTCTGCCGACCGATCTCCCCGGTCAGTCCATAACTCCCCTGCGGACAGCCGGCGAAAAAACAGCGGCGTGTTCTTACCTGTTAAAAAACTCCCGGAACTCCGTATATCCTTCCTTCATAAGCTGCTCTTTCTGATGTTTTTTATTCTTGTTCATCAGCGTCACCAGCACCTGCGTTCCCTGTTCCCGTTCCGCCTTCGCCTCTCTCAGCACCTCGCACAGCCTTTCCGCCGGCATCTTCTTCTCCACCAGATACGCCTTTCTCGCGGGACCTCCGGGGATCTCAAAGCCCTGCTCCATCAGAATCGTAATGATGCGCTCAAAACCAATCGAAAATCCGCATGCCGGGACATGATTGCCCGTAAATTTTCCAATCATCTGGTCATAACGCCCGCCGCCGGCCACGGAACTGCCGAACTGCGGCATCTCGATCTCAAAAATCGTACCCGTATAATAGGACATTCCCCGCACCAGCGTCGGATCGAAAACGAGCTCAAAGCGGCAGGCTCTGGTCGCCTCCACGCTCTCCCTGATCGTACGCAGATTCGAGGTCACACCGTCCTCCAGAACATCCGCCAGCGTTTCCTCCAGATACCCAAGTCCGTCTTCCGCCTTTTCCATCTCCGCAAACATGGAGACGTATTTCTCGATTTTATCCTCCTCAAAGCCTGCTTCCAGCAGTTCCGCCTTCACGCCGTCCCAGCCGATCTTGTCCATCTTATCCAGAATAATGAAGACAGTATCGTACTGGTCCTCCGCAAAACCGCTGTACGCGGCCATAGCCTTGAGAATCCGTCTCTCATTGATCCGCACCTTGAAATCCGAGAAATTCAGCTTCCCAAGCAGCGTGGTCGTCGCCAGAATGAGCTCGATCTCCGCCAGACAGCCCGCCTCCCCCAGAATGTCAATGTCGCACTGGACAAACTGACGGAACCGTCCCCGCTGCGGCTGATCCGCCCTCCACACGCTCCCGATCTGCAGCGCCTTAAAAGGACTCGGCAGGCTGTTCGCATTGTTGGCATAGAATCTCGAAAGCGGCACCGTCAGGTCATACCGAAGGCCGCTGTCCGTCAGATCGGCTTCCGATTCCGCCTGCTCCAGATTCAGCTTCTCTCCCCGCTTCATAATCTTGAATATCAGCTTCTCATTATCCCCGCCCTGTTTGCTGCACAGGTTCCCGATATGCTCCACACAGGGCGTCTCGATCGGGGAGAAGCCGAAACTTTTATACGTCTCTTTGATCAGTCCCGTCACATAGTCCCTGACCTGCATCTCCGCAGGCAGAATGTCTTTCATGCCTTTTACCGGTTTCTTCTTTAATGCTGTCATGATCCGTTATTCTCCATTTCCGCTGTATCAGTCAAAATCCTCTCCAGAAGATATTATATTTTTGTATGGTAAAAGTCAAGAGACAAAAGGGATATCTTCACAGGATACCCATAATCTTCACATAATCCTCCGTCTTGTCCCGCATGATATGGAGGCCCCGCTCCAGTTCCTCCAGACGCAGGCCATGCGTAATCAGCGCCTGCGGGTCCATCCGTTTCTCCGCCAAACGGCACAGCTCATAATATCTCTTCCGGCAGGGCAGGCACTCCCCGCAGTGAATCAGCGGGAAGACGCCGACTCCACGCCCGGTCCAGTCCGCATCCGCGCCCCGGCCCGTCTCCGTCACCACGCCGGAAAACTCATGTCCCGGAATCATGCCCGCGTTGATGATGCTCTGCAGCATCGCAGACGGATGGTACTCCGCTTCCGGTTGGATATAGACCGTGTCGCCCTGGCGCAGATTTTTCAGGAAAAGTTCGATGCGGTTGTTCACTCTTATGTTACATTGAGAGAACGAAAGAGCTTTCGCAGAATCCAGTATTCTACGAAAGCTCTTCTTAATTTTACCGCGAAAAGATACCGTATCCGCGTTTACATTCCCTCCCCGGCATGTTATATTTACCATTAGAGAGATGCTGATTTCATCAGCGTTTCCTTATAATAGAACGATCTGGAGGGACTATGAGACGATTTTATGACAGCCTTCTGAGGCTGATGAGGGCCGGCTACTGGATCTGGTTTGCGCTCCTGACCGCCCTGACGGCGTTTTTGTGCTTCCGCTGTCTGGGCATCAAGGCCATTGATTCTTGGGATGAGGCGCGCCACGGCATTTCCGCCTACGAAATGATACAGCAGGGAAACTATCTGGTCAATACGTTTATGGGTGAGGCCGACTACTGGAATGTCAAGCCGCCGCTCTCCTTTCTGAGCGTCGCAGCCGGTTATTTTCTGTTCGGCTATACGGCAGTCGGGCTCCGGTTCTTCTCCGCCCTTTCCTGTCTTCTGACCTCCGTCCTCACCGGGCTGTTCGCCAGACGTTACGGGAAGACCGCGTCCCTTTTCACCATGGCCTTTCTCGCCGCCAACTATTTTCCTTTCAAAGCGCATCTGGCCCGTTCCGGCGACGCGGACGGGCTGTACCTGCTGCTGTTCACGCTCGCCATGCTCGCCATGCTGAAGATCCGCGACCATCCGCGCTGGCTCTATGGATGCGGTCTGTGCTTTTCGCTTGCCTTTTTGACCAAAAGCTTCCACGCAGGCATGATCGCCGCCGCAGGCGGACTCTTCCTGCTGCTCACCGGCGAACTGAAACGGATGTCCCCCGGACGGTGGACGGGCTTTCTCCTGTCCGCTTTTCTGCCGATCCTGCTCTGGGCGGCTCTCCGCTTCCGGTACGACGGTACGGCCTTTTTTGTCCATATGTATGAGGCCGACCTTGCCGGCCGCACTGCCGCTGGCGGTATCGAGGGGCACGGCTTTCCGTTCTCCTACTATCTGACCGCCATTTTCTGGAATTTTGACTATATCTACGGCTTTTTAAGCCTGCTTGTCCTGTGCGGCATCCTCTGCCGCCTGATCCGGCCTCTGCGGAAGACCCCGGCCCCGCTTTCCGCGGAAGACTGGACCGGACTTCTCCTGTGGCTCTTCGTGCCTCTCCTTGGATTCTCTCTGGTTTCCACCAAGCTGATGTGGTACGTCTACCCGTGCGTGATCCCCCTCTGTCTGCTGGCGGCGGTCTTTCTGGCGGATTTTCTGCAGACAGAAAAGGCTCCCGCATGGCTTCTGACGATCTGTCTTCTGGCCGCCGGTGCGGGAACCTCTGTCTTCATATGGAATAATTACGCGGATAATGTCCGCGGCGCCCGTTCCAATGATCTGCAGACCTTCGTCATCGAACAGTTCGGGCGGGACGACGGCCTGACAGGCTCCGCCGTCTATCTGGACGCCTACGACCCGTTCCTCTACGCCAACACGGACTGCTGGGAGCAGAATATGCGCCTGCTGGCCATGCTGGAGGGCGATCTGGACTGCAGGGACGGCGGCGTCCGCGCCTTTCTCGAACAGGACGAAAGCTGTCTGCTGATCCTCTCCCTCCCGTTTCTGGCGGATCACCCGGAGCTGAACCGATACGAGGTTCTGGCAGACAACGGACAGTACCTGCTGATACGCAGGCCGTAGACCGCCGGTCTTACGGCCTGCGCGCGGCACAGCCGCTCATCCCCGTATGCAAAACCGGCCGGACTTAGTCTCACGGTCTCCGCGCGGCGCAGCCGCTCTTTGTCCGAATGAACCGGACCTTACCGTTTATCGTACTGTTTGACTTCCACCGTCTCCTTTTCAAAATCCAGGAAAAGCTGGAACGCATATCCGTCGTCGCTCGTATCCCAGATCTCCACATATTTGGGAGAAATCTCTATAAGGATCTCCGTGTCCTCATGGCTGTACTTGTTATAGCTCTCCCACAGATGCTTCTTATAGCCCTGTGCAAACCGCTGACCGGCTTCCTCCGCCACCAGTCCTTTGTTCACGGCAATTCCCTCAACCTGCACGCCGCTCCAGCAGACAGCCACCCGCGGATTCTCAAGGAGCTGTTTTGTCTTGCGGAAATTCTTGTCCGTCTTGAACCAGATCTTTCTGTCATAGAACAGGCAGCTCACATTGCGCACCATCACATAATCGTTTACGCTGGAGGCGAGCGCCATGATCTTACTGTCTCCGAGCATCTCGAACATGCGCTCCACCGCCTCCTGATAAGTAATTTCCTTATCTAATGTAAATTTCATCCCGATATCTCCTCTGTCAATTATGAATTTTACTGATTAATAATCCCCCGTATCACTTTGCTGAGCCGCTTATAGACGAAGAAAGTGACGATGGAGGTCGCGCCGTATTTGATCAGATTAAAGGGCAGGATCCCCCACAGAACCATCGTCGCCGCGCTGTTGACCGCCGGATTGACCGCGGTGCACATGGCAACGATATCGTTCATCGTCATCCCCGCCATGGTCGCATAGAAGGGAATAATCATATAGAGATTTGTAAATACCGCCGTCACCGACACCACGACCGTGCTGAGCGCCATGCCCGTGACCGCCGTCTTCTTCGATTTCTTCCAGTGATAGAGCGCGACCGAAGGCATCACATAGGCGCAGCTTAAAATCAGCCCCTGGATCTCTCCGGTGCCGAAGGAATTGCTCCCCTGTACAATCATCTGCAGCAGCAGCTTTACAAGGATCACAAAGAACGCCGCCACCGGCCCGAACATGTATCCTCCCATGATCTCCATCACTCCCGACAGGTCAAAGGACAGAAAAGGCGGCAGAAACGGCAGCGGAAAACGGAAAAGCATCAGCACCGTACTCATGGCTCCCATAAGACCCACGAAGGCGATCTGTTTCACTTTTACGTGCACCGCGTGATTCACTCTTTCTGTTGACTCCAGTACCGGTTCCATTGTTTCATTTGTTCGATTCATCCTGAATCCTCCTTCCAGAAAATAAAAGTAAGCACCGGATTCCGCGTCCCGCGGCAGCCGCACCGGGCATCCGTCAGCTCTGCCGAGCTGTTTCATGTGGACGTCCGTAATCCAATCGAGCAGGGAAGATTTCTTCCCCTGCTCGCGCACCGGGCGTCCGTCAGCTTGCTGACCTATTTCATCTGGACGCCCGTGTGCATAAAAAAAACCGGGGACTATGGTCTCCGGGCGCATTTTTGCAGAAAATGTCTTTTCTCATCCGGACTATAACCGTCGGTTCCGGAATCCTTCCTCAGAAGTCACCGGATCAGCCGCTCACGCGGGTCATGGACTATACCATCGGTAGGGACTTTCACCCTGCCACAAAGACTTACGGTATTCAGTTATGAACGAAGTGATTGCAGTTACATTTCTCTGCTGTAATGTATTATACTCCCATATGGCGCCGCTGTAAACAGTCTTTTTCATAATATACCAATTCTCAGCCCGGACGGTATTTCACGCCCTCCATGTCGAATCCTGACAGACCCTGTCAATTCCTGCCGTATCCGCTCGAAATCTCCCGATACTATATCCTTGTACAGCCGTATCTTTTTCCCTATAATTCTTTCTGTAGACGTTGATTTTTTTGTATGACGCTGTAGAAAGGAGACAGTCATAATGGAAAATAAGGAGGATACTGCATGAGCAAATGGAGCGTCGCTATTGCAGATGACAACGAGAGAATGGTGGAGATCCTGGACGGGATCCTGCGTCAGGACGAAGAGCTTCAGGTTGTAGGCATCGCCAGAAACGGCGAAGAAGTATGCCGGATTATCCGGGACAAGGAACCGGATATTGTGCTTCTGGATATCATCATGCCGAAACTGGACGGACTGACTGTCATGGAAAAAATCGGACAGGACGATCACCTTCAGAAAAAACCGGAATTTGTTGTAATCTCTGCAATCGGTCAGGAAAGAATTACAGAAGACGCGTTTCTGCTGGGAGCCAGCTACTATATCATGAAGCCATTTGATCATGAAATGCTGCTGAATCGTATTCAGAGTCTAAAGGCCGACAGGCAGAAAAAGCGGACGGAAATTCACAGGGCAGCGCCGTATGAAAACCGGACGGCATATGTCGAACGCAATCTTGAGACAGATGTAACGAATATGATTCATGAAATTGGTGTACCCGCTCACATCAAAGGCTATCAGTATCTGAGAGATGCGATCATGATGGCGGTAGAGGATATGAACATGCTGAATTCCATCACAAAAATCCTTTATCCGACGATCGCCAAAAATCATCAGACCACTCCAAGCCGCGTGGAACGGGCAATCAGACACGCGATCGAAGTGGCGTGGAGCAGGGGAAAGATGGACACCATTGACGAACTGTTCGGTTACACTGTCAGTGTTGGCAAAGGAAAACCGACCAATTCAGAGTTTATTGCCTTGATTGCCGACAAAATTCGTCTGGACTACAAAAAGCATGCATAATTTGTGAAAAAAACTTTTCACTTCACCCGGTTTTTGGTATAATTATTACAACTTACAGGAACCGGAGGTAGATATGAAGAGAAAAGTTTTGTTCATCGCATCAGAATGCGTGCCATTTATCAAAACAGGCGGCCTTGCAGATGTCGTGGGATCCCTGCCGAAATATTTTGACCGGAATCAATATGAGATACGTGTGATCATCCCAAACTACATATGCATCCGTTCCGAATGGAAAGAAAAGATGAATTTTGTTACAAATTTTTATATGGATATGGCATGGAGAAGCCAGTATGTAGGTGTGTTGGAAATGGTGTACGAGGGGGTGCAATACTATTTTATTGATAATGAATATTACTTTGCAGGAGACAGACCATACGGATATATACACGAAGATGTAGAGAAATTCGCATTTTTCTCAAAAGCGGCCTTATCGATCCTGCCGGTTGTAGATTACCAGCCGGATATCGTACACTGCCATGACTGGCAGACGGGACTGGTTCCGGTCTATCTGAAGGACAGTTTTCATGAAGGGGCGTTCTACGCCGGCATGAAATCCATCATGACCATCCACAACCTGAAATTCCAGGGAAGCTGGAATATACCGGCAGTGCAGGATGCGACAGGGCTTGATATGTCCTATTTTACTGCGGATAAATTAGAAGCGTTTGGAGACGCCAACTATCTGAAGGGAGGAATTGTCTACGCGGATTATGTGACGACCGTAAGCCGCACCTATGCGCAGGAGATTCAGACGCCTTACTACGGAGAACATCTGGACGGTCTGATGCGGGCGCGTTCCAACTGCCTGTGCGGCATCGTGAACGGGCTGGATTATCAGGAATGGAATCCGGCGACCGACCCGATGATCTTCAAAAATTACACGGAAACAACTTTCCGGACGGACAAGGGAAAGAACAAGCTGGCGCTCCAGAAGGAGCTGGGACTGGAAGCCGACAAGAAGAGAATGCTCATCGGCATCGTCTCCCGTCTGACCGACCAGAAGGGTTTTGACCTGATCGACTGCGTCATGGACGAATTGTGTCAGGACGACATCCAGATTGTGGTACTTGGAACAGGCGAAGACCGTTATGAAAATATGTTCCGGCATTACGCCTGGAAATACAGTGGAAAAGTGGCGGCGTGCATCTACTATTCCAACGAACTTTCCCATAAAATCTACGCGGCGTGCGATGCCTTTTTGATGCCCTCCCAGTTTGAACCGTGCGGGCTGAGCCAGCTTATGAGCCTCAGATACGGCACCGTTCCCATTGTCCGTGAGACGGGCGGACTCAAGGACACGGTGGAATCTTACAATGAATACGACGAAACCGGCACCGGATTCAGCTTCGCCAATTACAACGCGCATGAAATGCTGTCGGCAATCCGCTACGCGCAGTCCGTCTATTACGATAAAAAACGCTCCTGGAATAAAATAGCGGAACGCGCAATGAAAACCGATTATTCCTGGAAGAGTTCCGCATCACAGTACGAAGAGCTTTATGAGCGGATGTCACCTTCCGAAGGCTGACAGCCGATCACAAAACAATATGAATAATTCCTTCTTATTTTCACATACTACATTTGCAAGTAAAGAAAATAAGGAGGAATTTTTATGTCAGAATTATCAGAACTGGATGTACAGAACCTTCGCCACCTGATCGGCGGAAGCGAGACCTGCCACGCAAAATTCAGCGCCTACGCCGCACAGTCTTCGGACCAGCAGGTAAAGCAGTATTTTGAGCAGGCCGCACAGTCCGCCAAAGAGAACAAGCAGCAGTTAATGGGATTCTTGAAATAGGAGGGTATAGAAGAGATGGATGAGAAAACAATGGTCAGCGACGCGCTGGTAGGCATCAACGGAGAACTGAAGATGTACGCGGAATATATCACACAGAGCGAGAATCCGCAGTTAAAGCAGACGCTCAAGCAGATGCGGAACAAGACCGAGACCGCACAGGAGCAGCTCTACCAGATTGCCAGAGAAAAATCATATTATGTGCCCGCTTCCAAAGCAACGAAGGAAGAGATCGAGCATGTGAAATCCCTGTTCAAACCGGAATCCATGCTGTAGGGTGCAGACTCACGGGGCCGTCCGCTTACGCGGACAGCCCCGGTCTTTTTATCGTTACTTTTCACACCTGCGCTGGTTTTCAGCCGTCCGCGGGCTACCCGTCTCTGCGCGCACTTCGTCCGGATTTCATATCCTTCCTGAAATACAGGAAATCTTTCAGCGCCTTCCATCCGATCTTCGTGATCTTAACAAAATCAATCGAATTGACGCCGCCCTGTCTCGGGCGGAAGGTGATCGTCCGAAACTCCGCCCGTTCCTGAAAATACGCAAAATACACGGTGATCATAATATTCGGAATATGATAATCGGCCGGCAGACGGTAGAGGTATTTTTTCACCGTCTCCGTCTTCATCAGCCGAAACGGCGCGTTGGCGTCCGGAACCGATACCCCGAAAAACAGACGGACCAGCAGACACACGACTTTCTCAACAAACGCTCTCGACTGCCCGTCGCCCCGCACCGTCCGGTTGCCGAAAACGCCGTCGTAACGGTGTCTCAGTTCCCAGAAAGCCGGAAATTCCTCCGGACTGGTCTGACCATCAGAGTCGGTCTGGAAGACATAGCCGGCGCCTCTTCTGATCGCATGGTCATACAGCGAGATCACTTTGGGACCATGCTGTTTCCCGGTGTTTTCCAGAATCTCCAGCTTCGGACAGCTCTTCTGCATCTCTGTCAGGATGGCGTGCGTGCGGTCCGTGCTCCCACTGTCCGCGATTACAAGCCGGGAATCCTCCGCCTTTCCCTCCAGGAGCGGATACCACGCCTCCACCACCGATCTTATGTTGGCTTCTTCATTGTATGCCGGCATCACGATGTAAAGCGTCTCCGGCCGATCTCCTTCTCTCCTCATCACTGTGCACTCTCCCTCCCGGAATCCACATCCGGTCCCATGCACATGAGAATAACATAAACCCTTTCACTTTTCAACACCTTTATCGAATTTACAGCGGCTCCTCCGCCTCCTTTTTCTTCCAGAAATAAAGCTTCCGGCGCCGTTCCCTGCGCTCTTTTTTGCTCCTGCCGTATACCAGCAGGTAGAAGACCGGCATCAGTACCAGAATCAGAACCGTGGAAGCCACCAGACCGCCGATGATAATGATCGCCATCCCGGACATCATCTCCGTACCGCTTCCCAGACCCATGGCCATGGGAATCATGGAGATGACCGTCGTCAGCGTGGTCATCAGAATCGGACGGAGCCTCGTCTGTCCGCTCTTCACCAGCGCGTCCTCCACCGGCATCCGCATCCGCAGTTCGTTCACCCCGTCCACGTAGAGGATGCCGTTATTTACCACGATGCCGACCAGCATCAGAATCCCCATGAGGGAAGTCATACTGATGGACTCGCCCGTGAGGAACAGAAGCCCCAGCGAGCCGATCAGGCTGAACGGAATACTGAGCATGACCATCAGCGAATATTTCGGAGACTCAAACTGCATGGCCATCACAAGGAAGACCAGGAAAACAGCCGCCGCAATCGCCTTGCCGAGAGCCGTAAAAGACTCGATCATCATCTCGTCCATGGAGTTGCGCGCAAGCTCCACCGTCCCCGCAAAAGCCATCTCCTCCGCCAGTCCGTCCAAATGCTCCTGAACCCCCTCCAGATCCTCCGACAGGCAGGTCGCGGTTATGGTCAGCGTATATTTGCCGTCCGTCTTCATAACGGTCTGCTGCGAATCCGTATATTGTAAAGTCGCCATCTCCGACAGGGGAATCCCGGCGACGGAAGCGCCCAGAAGCCTGCTGGCGTCGTCGTAGGTTCCCTCCGGATACTCCAGATAGACGCTGTACTCTTCACCGTTGGATGTTACGGTCATCGCTTCGGTCCCGCTGATCATGCTGTACATGCCGCCCGCCACCTGAACCGGCGTCATTCCCCGGCTCATGGCCTCCAGCGGATCCACGACAACCCGGATCTGAGTGGAAGTCTCCCCCGCGCTGTTGGACACATTCAGTACGCCGGGCACGGTCCAGGCCGCCTCCTGCAGCATGGCCGCCGCTTCTTTGATGTCGTCCAGATTCGTCGACTCCAGTGTCACAGACGCGCCGGCGCCGGACGACATCATCGAGGACATCTGGCTGCTCACTTCAATTGAAAGCTGAACGTCCACGATATCGCCGGTCTCCGCCAGCCACTGATCCGCCACCTCCTGACTGGACATCTTCCGGTCGTCCTTCAGGTTGACCGATATGGAAGCGGAGCCTTTCTGTATGTTCAGCGTATAATTCTCCACATCCTCGTGGGACGCAACCATGCTCTCCAGCCGCTGCATCCGCTCATCCACTTCCGACACCTTCGTGCCGGCGCGGAACGTCGCGCTGATGCTGACCATTCCCTCATCCATCGACGGCATCAGCTCCGCATCCATGAAGGATGCCAGGACAAAGGACAGAACCAGCAGAACAACCGCGGTAAACACGCACAGCTTTTTGCGGTGCAGAAGTTTTCTCTCCATCGCGTCGTAGCCGCTGCGCATCCGGTCCAGAAAATCGTTGATTTTCAGCTCCTTCTTTTCCTTAGGTTTAAACAACTGGAAAAACAGCGGAACCAGCGTCATCGCCGATATGAGAGACGCCAGCATGGCGAAGATAAT
This sequence comes from uncultured Lachnospiraceae bacterium, assembly GCA_910587765.1. Classification (GTDB taxonomy): domain Bacteria; phylum Bacillota; class Clostridia; order Lachnospirales; family Lachnospiraceae; genus Hominiventricola. Next base: position 22,644 of record CAJUNR010000022.1, on the reverse strand, counting down.
CGTATAGCCGAGCTGCCCGAAAATCTGTCCGCTCAGTCCCTCCTGAATACAAAGCGGAAGGTATACGACCACCGTCGTAATCGTGGAGGCAATGATCGAACCGACCACGCCCCGCGCGCCCTGCAGCGCTGCTTCCTTAAAGTCCGGCATCCGGTCCTTGGAGCGGAAACAGCTCTCCAACACGACGATGGAACTGTCCACCATCATACCGATGGCAATGACGAGCGCCCCCAGCGTGATCATATTCAGGGAAAATCCGGCGACCGCCATGACGATGACCGTCACCAGCAGGGAGATCGGCATCGAGCTTCCCACGATCAGGCTGGCCTTCCAGTCTCCAAAGAACAGGAAAAGGATGATCATCGAGAGCACCACGCCCATCACCAGCGTATTCGCCACGGATCCGACCGCTTCCTTGATCTGATCGGACATATCCATGGAAATGTCCGTCATCATATTGCCGTTCTCCTCCGCCATCCGGTTCATAACCTTCTTCACGTCATTGACCATGCCGATCGTGCTGGCCGTCTGGTTCTTGGTCACCGAGATGCTGATCGTGTCCTCGCCGTTAAACCGGCTGATGCTGTCCTGCTCTTTCTGGGACCATCCCACCTGCGCCACATCGGAGAGCTGAATCAGGCTGCCCGCGCCGGTGAAGAGCGGAATCCGTTCCAGCTCCTGCACGGTCTGGTTGGCGGAAGTGCTGATGGCGCTGATGCTCTGGCTGCCCTGTTCCAGGGAACCGAGCGGAATCGTAAAATCCGTAGCCGCAATCGACTGCGCCACCTGGCTCATGCTGAGCCCGTACTGATTCAGCGCGCTCTCGTCCAGAAGCACCCGGATATAATGCTCGCGGCCCCCGGTCACCTCCACGTCGGCCACCGTACTGACGGCCTTGAGTTCCGGCACTATGGTATCGTTCACCAGAGAATACGCATCGCTTCCGTCCGTGGTACTGACCGAATACATGATACTCGGGATTGCGTTGACATCCATCTGGATGACCATCGGATCCTGACACTCCTCCGGCAGCGTGGACGCAGTGATGTCAAGCGCCGCTCTCAGATCGAGATAGGCGTCGTTCGTATCCACACTGTAATCATACTGCAGAAGCACCATGGACATATTTTCCCGCGAGTAGGACATGACGGAATCCACACCGCTTAAACTTGCCACCTGTCCCTCAATCTCACTGCTGACCAGCGCGTCCACCGACTCCGGGTCCGCGCCCGGATAGACCGTCATCACCATCATGATCGGCATATCCATATCCGGCATCAGCTCCAGACGCAGCGTTGTCAGAGAAGAAAAACCAAATACTGCCAGCGCCAGCACGACAAGCAGCGTGGAAACCGGTCTTTTTAACGAAAGTCTCGTTAAACCCATCTTATTCTGCCTCCTCCGTCACTGCTGTCCCGCCGTCTCCCGCCGGCGTCTCCTCATTCTCCGCGTTTTCTTCCGGCGCCGCCTGTTTTACGACCGCTTCCCCGTCTATGGAGACCACCTGGGCCTCCACGCCGTTTCTCAGCCTGGAAGACCAACTGCTGACCACCTGGCTGCTCTCTGAAAGACCTTCCTCAATCACAGCCTCCGTATCGTTCATCAGGCCCACCACCACATCGGTCTTCACAAGCCGGCCGTCCTCCACACAGTAGACGTAAGCGTCCCCCGCGGAAAAATAGACGGCGTCATACGGGATAATCAGTTTCCCCGCGTCTCTCTGCGTCGTGGCATACACCTTTACCGAGACGCCGTTGGGCAGCGAACCGCCCGCGCCCGTCACGGTCGCTTTCACCTGAAACAGCCTGGTCTGCGGGTTCGTCATCGTCCCGATCTCCGTGAGGACGCCGTCCCACTCTGCTCCTTCCCGCTCGACGGTCACATGATCGCCCACCGCCAGCACATTTTTCGCCTTCTCCGCCACATGGAAGGTGACGGTCATGGCCTCTTTATTGGAAATGATATAGGCCGGATTGCCCGCCGCTGCCATTCCATTCTTCTCCACGCTGACAGACTCCACGATTCCGCTGATGGGAGACTTCACCGTGCAGAAGTCAAGCTGCATCTGCGCGGAATTGATGGCCACGGACGCCGTTCCAAGCTGCGCGCTGCCCACCGCGTCCGTCTGGGGGTAGACGGTATTCTGCGTGATGGCATATGCCTGTTCCGCCGCGCTCAGATTATCGCGAATCGTGTCCTGTCCGTCCTCGATCTGATCAATGGCGGATTCCAACTGGCTTTTGCCGGAGCTGGCGCCTGCGATGCCGGACTGGAGCTGAGTCACCATGTTCTGAGCCTTATTCAGCGCGGCCTTCGCCCCCGCCAGCTCCTGATTCACCGCGGCCAACTGTTCCTGGAGTATCCCGATCTCTGTCTGCAGTGCCGCGACTTCCGTACTATTCCCGGAAACCGTTGACAGTTCGTTGATCTTCTCCTGTTTTCTGGCAATCTCCAGTTTGATCGCCTCGATCCGCGGAGTCGCGGCCGCCTCGGCCGTAGCGTACGCGGCCTGCGCCGCCGCCAGCGCCTGCTGCGCCTTCGGCAGCTTCGCCTGCAGATCCTTCTCCGTGTTCTTCGCGTCTTTCAGATCGTCCTCCAGATCGTCGATCTGCTCGTCCGTATCGGCCAGGCTCTCTCTCATCTGCCGCATCTGCTCCTCGGTCTGAAAATTCTGCAGTTCCCTCGCGCCGCCGTTCTGCGCGGTCACTCCCGCCTGGGCGGACGCATAGGCGGCTCTGGCGCTGGCCATCTGCAGCTGCGCCGCCTCGTCGTCGATCCTGAAGAGGACGTCGCCCTCCTGCACCGTATCCCCGACCTCAAAAAAAGTCTCCGTCACCGTTCCCGATGCCTTGGGAATGACATACACCTGCTCCTGGGGGGCAGCCGTACCGATATACGTCGTATCTACCGTAAGCTCGCCTGTCCTGGGCGTCTGCACCTCGACAGCCACCACCTCCGCTTCCGGCGTCTCCTCCGTCTTCCCGCATGCCGCGGTCGATACGCTCAAAGCCGCCAGAAGCACAACAGCCGTAAGTTTTTTACCGTTCATCTGCTCTTCTCCTCCTCATTTCACATCCCGCATCCTTTACCTTCCGCTGTCCGCCGATCGGACGGATGCCGTTCACTGCTCTTTTTTCATTCTTGTTCAGATTATGCGATGAATTTAAACAGAATATAAACTCTCTTTTTTTCGCTCTACTTCACAATCCGTTCACAATCATTATATATGATAAACTACAGAAAATAAATCAAAATTCACAATTGAGGTGACGGAAATGTTTCATATTTTAGTAGTAGAAGACGATCAGGCCCTGAACCGGCTGATCTGCCGGGTGCTGACCAAGAATAATTACGAGGTGACCGCGGCGTTCGACGGCGAAGAAGCGCTCGCCCTTCTGGACCAGACCTATATCGATCTGATCATCACGGATCTGATGATGCCGCGGATGGACGGCTACGATCTGACGAAAGAACTGAGGGAGAGCGGCTACCAGCTTCCGATCCTCGTCGTAACCGCCCGCGACGCGTTCCCGGACAAGCTCAAGGGCTTTAAACTGGGAATCGACGACTATATGGTAAAGCCCATCGACGTCAACGAACTGCTGCTGCGGGTGGAAGCGCTGCTTCGCCGCTCCCGGATCATCTTCGAGAAAAAACTGGAATTTGATCACGTCTGTCTGGACTACATCAACCTGACTGTGACCATCGACGGCCGCCCGCAGATCCTGCCCCAGAAAGAATTTCAGCTCCTGTACAAACTTTTATCCTTCCCGAACCACACCTTTACCCGTCAGCAGATCATGGACGAGCTGTGGGGCTACGACTCGGAAACCGATGTCCGCACGGTGGACGTACACATCAACCGGCTCAGAGACCGTTTCCGGGAGATTCCTTATTTCCAGATCGAAACCGTCCGGGGCCTCGGCTACAAAGGAATGGTGGTGCGATGAAAAATCATTTTTATTCCATCTGGTTCCGGATTGTCGCCGCTTTCTTCTGGGTCATGGTCATCACGATCTGCGCGCTCGGCTTCACGATTCATCTGTTTAACCGCTTTAACGTCTGGGGACTGCTCTCGCTTCCCATAACCAGCCTGCACATCCTCGTGCTGCTGGCGCTGATCAGCATCGTCTTCGGCTCTCTGGTGAGCATGTTCGCCCTCCACCATGTGCTCAATCCGATCATGGAACTGTCCAAGGCAATGCAGAAGGTGGCCAAAGGCGATTATACGATGCGGCTGGAACCGCCCTCGCACGGGCCCAAAAGCGAGATGTACGACCTGTGGAACAGTTTTAATCAGATGGTTCAGGAGCTCGCCGGCACGGAAACGCTGCACTCGGATTTTATTTCCAATGTCTCCCATGAATTTAAAACCCCTCTGGCGGCCATCAGCGGTTACGCCACCCTTCTGCAGGACGACTCTCTGACCCCGGAGGAACGGGACGAATACATCAACACGATCATCCAGAGCACCAGAGAACTCACCCGCATGACCGGCAACATTCTGAACCTGTCCCGGCTGGAAAATCAGGCCATCATCAGCGAGAAAGAACCGTTCCGGGTCGACGAACAGATTCGGCAGTGTATCCTGCGGCTGGAACCGGTGTGGTCCGCCAAAGGCCTGAACATTGATCCGGAACTGGAACGGATTGTCTGGAACGGAAATATGGAACTGACCGCTCATATCTGGAACAACCTTCTGGACAACGCCGTCAAGTTTACTCCGCCTGGAGGAGAGATCCGTATCACGGCCCGCGTCCTCGACCCGTGGCTTGTCATCACTTTTCAGGACTCCGGCATCGGTATGACGCCGGAAGTGCAGACGCGTATCTTCGATAAATTCTATCAGGGCGATACGTCCCACAAAAAAAAGGGCAGCGGTCTGGGACTGGCTCTGGTCCGCAAGATCGTTACCCTTTATGGCGGCTCCGTTCAGGTCGCAAGCCGGCCGGAACTGGGAAGCACTTTTAAGATTTTACTGCCTTTGTAGCTTTCTTCCGGGATTTTAATACCCGCTTCACCTTGAAGATTCTGGCGGCAAACGGCGGCAGATCCACGACCAGCGTGTGCGGCCTGTCCTTGTGGGGCTGATCCTCCACCCGCCAGGTCTCATCCGTCTGCTTCGTATTGCCTCCGTACGTCTCCCAGTCCGTGTGCAGAAGCTCCTCCAGCTCATACAGCATGGGAATCCCCACTTTAAAATCCTTCCAGAACTGATCGGAGAGATTCATCACCATCAGAATCGTCTCACCGGAAGCCCGCCTCTCGTAAGCATAGGTCACATAATCCGCCGCGTCGACCTCCAGCCACTCAAAGCACTCGGAATTGTACTCTCCGTCATGAAGGGCCGGTTCGCTCAGATACAGGCCGGACAGACGTTCGTAGAAACGGTGGAACGCATCATGCAGCGGATATTTCAGGAGTTCCCAGTCCTGCTCCCGGTTCTCATCCCATTCCCGGAACTGCCCGAACTCATTACCCATGAAATTCAGCTTCTTGCCCGGATGCGTGTAGAGGTAGGTGTAAAACGCCTTCGCCTGCGGGAATTTGAACTCATAATCCCCCCACATCTTCTGGATGATCGTAGCCTTCCCATGCACCACTTCGTCATGGGAGAAAGGCAGCAGAAACAGATCGCTGTAAAAATACATCATCGAAAAACTGAGCTTATGGTAATCGTAAGGGCGGTACACCGGAGCGGTCTGGAAGAAACGCAGCGTGTCGTTCATAAAGCCCATGTCCCATTTGTAATCAAAGCCAAGTCCGTCGTATTCCGTAGGCGCCGTCACCTTCGGAAAATCTGTGGAATCCTCGGCCATCAGCATAATAGACGGATGCCTTTTGTGCAGACCCGCATTCATATTCCGCAGAAATTCCACCGCTTTTTCATTCACTCCTCTGGCAGGATCGCCGTTCCAGTAGATGGCGCGGCTGATGGCGTCCATACGGATCCCGTCGAAATGAAATTCCGTCAGCCAGTAGTCCGCCGCCGACTGCAGGAAACTGCGCACCTCTCCTCTGCTGTGCATGAAGTTCATCGTTCCCCATTCGCTGTAAGCCGTGTCCGGATGAGGAAACTCATAGAGCGGCGTCCCGTCAAAATTCAGAAGGCCGTAGCTGTCGGTCGCAAAATGCACCGGCACAAAATCCGTGATCACACCGATTCCGCACTGGTGGCACCGGTCCACCAGCGTTTTCAACTGCTTGGGCGTCCCGTATCTGGACGTGGGCGCAAAAAATCCCGTGTTCTGGTATCCCCAGGAGCAGTCCGCCGGATGCTCCGAAAGGGGAAGAAACTCGATGTAATTGAATCCCATCTTCTTCAGATACGGGATCAGCAGCTCCGCCAGTTCCTCATACGTATACCAGGAACCGTCCTCCTTCCGCCTCCAGGAACCGGCATGCAGCTCGTAGATGTTCATGGGCCGGTTATAATTCTGATCTCGTGCCTGCATCCATTTCCGGTCGTGAAATTCATAAGTTCGGTCTACAATCCGCGAAGCGAAACCCGGCCGCAGCTCCATCAGCATCCCGTACGGATCGCAGTGCATGATCCCCCTGCCCTGCTGATCCGTGACGCAGTATTTATAGTACATTCCCGCCTGCGCTCCCGGAACCGTGCAGGTATACACTCCCGGATTTTGGTCCTCCGAAAGCGCCTGAAATTCCCATCCGTTGAAATCTCCCTGGAGTTCCACCTTCTTCGCATGCGGCGCATAGATCCGGAAAGTCACGCCGTTCTTCCCCATATGCGCTCCAAAATACTCATAGGCGTCAAATACGCCGCCCGCCAGAAATTTCTGAAAATCCATACCGGATCCCCCCTGTCATCATACGTTTTCTTTTATCTTATATGAATTTGGAAAAATATGCAAGAGTTCCGGAGAAAAAAATGAACGTTGGACAGTTTTTAATTACCCGCCTGTTTTTTCAGATGCACGCGTTTTCCGATTTCCTCCGCGAGGACGCCGATCAGGTACCCGGTGATCAGGCCGGCCGCCAGAAGCACCGGACCGTAATAGATCAGGCTCCCGGTTTCCAGCACGCACATGGCCGTCAGAAGCTGTCCTGTGTTGTGCGTCACGCCTCCGATAATGCTCACCCCCGTCACGGTGAACGCGTCGCTTTTCTTCGCCAGATACATACTGACAAAGCTCATGGCAGCCCCCGCCAGGCTGTACAGGATCATGGACAGATTCCCGAACAGGAAGCCGGACAGCAGAATCCGCGTCCCGTTGACCGCCAGAGCATCCAGAGGCCCCAGCGCGTACAGCGCCCACACGGTCATCAGATTGGCAAGGCCGAGCTTGACTCCCGGGATACCGATGGGTATCGGAATCAGAAGTTCTATGTAGCTGGCGATCATCGCCAGCGCAGTCAAAAGACCAAGCTGCGCAAGGCGCTGCGTTCTCCTTCCTCTCATACCGGATCCCTCCTTTTCCTTCCGCGCAGGCTTTCAAAAAAGGAACCGATGCCTCCCTGAGACATCCGTTCCTCTTCGTACCGTATTATTTGCGTCCCGCTCTCCAGCGAAGCCCCCAGCCGAAACCACGGTCCATATCTTCATGACCCTGATAGAACTGAACGATCTTCTCCACGCTGAACGTCTCGTCGTTTACATTTTCCAGGAGCGCCAGCGCGCACATCTTGTTCGAGGAATTGAAGGTATCCATCTTCACGACCAGATCCTCCGCTCCCGGATACTTGAGCGTGACGATCGCATCCGCCTGCTTCCAGTTGGCCACTCCTTCATAGATAAAGGTGTAGACCAGAATCCTCTGAATATTCTTAATCTCGTTCCCGTTGATACGGAGATTCTCCCCCGCCGCCGCGGCGCCGGTCCGGTCGTCCCCGTCCAGTGCGATAAAGGGAGGACGGTTCAGAGAACCGAATGCGTTGCCAAGCGCCTGCACCGCACCTTTGCTCCCGTCCTTGAGTTCAAAAAGACAGCCCAGATCCAGATCAATCCCCGACGAAAGGAGACCCGCAAGAAACCCCTTGGGTTTTGCGTTCCAGTTCAGATTCACCAGAATCTCGCCGAGGCCCGCGGAAGCGGAACCTTTTTTCAGGCTGACTTTCTGTCCCTTTTGCAGATTAATTGCCATTTCACGTTACCTCCTCAATACCTGTTCATTTTATATTTGTTCATCACATACCCGAGGCCCGCGCCCACGAGACCGCCCAGTATATGCGTCAGATTGGAGACGTTGTCCTGTACAAAGATTCCCTGATAGACCTGTTCCCCCAGATAGATCAGAGCGACCAGGATAAAGGTCAGGGGGATCTCCCCTTCTCTGATGCTGGTAAAGGAGGACAGAAGAATCAGTGCGAATACAACGCCGCTGGCCCCGAGAAGCTGTACCCCCGGAAAGAACAGGAAGTTCACAATCCCCGTCACCAGCGCAGTTGCCAGAATCACGAACAGCATATTGGAAGAACCGTATTTTTCCTCCAGAAGCGGTCCCACTACCAGGATCAGCATGACATTTCCGAGGAAATGATCCCACCCCGCATGTCCGAATACATGCCCCGCGAACCGGACATAAGTGAACGGGCTGCCCAGAGAAGAGCGGTACACGCTGAAGAGCAGATCCGTTGTCTTTCCTTTGGTGAGAAAGCCCAGCAGCAGCGCCGCCAGACAGATCAGGGCAAAGGACAGGATGACCGGAGAATTAAAGGAAATCTTCACTTTTGAGGAACCCGGTTTCATGCATCACACCTCCAGACTTTCCATCCGCCATGACACGATGCGCTCCGCACATCGTGCGCACACCCGCTTCGTTCGGGGCGGTATTATGTCTAACGACATTATAGCACAGGAATCGCAGGTTTCGCAACAAAAAACATGCTTCTGCCGGACCGTAACCAAGCCACACGGACGCCCGACATGGACAGATCATCCTTCAAGACCCCGCTCGCGCTTAATGAAGGGACGCAGCGGTATTTATGCCCTTTGGGTACTAAGGGCGCAAAAGACGCGCCCTAAGGACCGGCGCCCTTCAATGGGTCTTTCAGGATGATCTGTCCACGCCGGGCTGAGAATCGCTGTGGGGCAATAACAGCGTCCACCTTTAACGAAGCGACGCGGCTACTCTTCGTCTGCAGTAGAAGAAGGCCGGTATCAGGAACAGGTCCGCGAAGAGCCAGGCGGTCGGATGGGCCAGACAGATTCCGGCAAACCCGAAATACCGGGCGGAGAGAACGGCCACGAGAATCCGGGCGATCATCTCCATCACGCCGGAGATAATGGCGAACACGGAAAAGCCCATCCCCTGAATCGTAAAGCGCACCGCGTTCACCAGCGTCAGCAGACAGAATCCTCCCGTACAGCACAGAAGAAACCGGCAGGCATAAGCGATGATCTGCGCCTCTTTTGCATCCAGAAACAGAAGCACCAGATATTTGCCGGTCAGAAGCGCGATCAGGAAACAACATATGGATACTCCAAATCCTACAAGAGAAGTCTGCAGAAGCCCTTTCCCGATCCGGTCCAGTTTCCCCGCGCCGATATTCTGACCCGTATAGGGCGCCATAGTCTGTCCCAGCGCCTCCACCGGACTGGCGATAAACGCATTGATTTTCTGCGCGGCGGCAACGCCTGCCACGACGGCCGCGCCCATGCCGTTGATTGCCGTCTGGAGTACCAGCGCGCCGATGGCGGTGACCGAATACTGAAGGCCCATGGGAATCCCGATGACGCAAAGCTTTACCATACAGCTTCCCTCCGGCTTCCAGTCCTCCCGCACCGTTCTCAGAATCGGGAATTTTTTCCGCATATACAGAAGGCAGACCGCTCCGGAAACTCCCTGCGAGAGGACGGTCGCCAGAGCCGGACCTTCCACACTCATATGCAGCCACCGTATGGAAACGAAATCCAGTACAATGTTCAGAACGGACGAGAACGCCAGAAACATGACCGGCGTTTTGCTGTCGCCCAGCGCGCGGATAATGGCCGCCAGAAGATTGTACAGAAACGTGCAGGGGATTCCGCAGAAAATGATCACGATATAAAGCCATGCGTAATCAAAAATCTCCGCCGGCGTATTCATCAGCCGCAAGACCGTCCTGCAGGCAGAGACTACCAGCACCGTCACGACCAGAGCAAACACGGCGCACAGCCACGCACCGTTGGTCACGAACCGCCGGAGCCCTTTTTCGTCTTTGGCGCCGAACATCTGAGCCACCGGTATCGCGAAACCGTTGCACACGCCCGTGCAGAAGCCGATCACCATAAAATTCAGAGAGGTTGTGGAGCCGACGCCGGCCAGAGGATTTACCCCCAGATACTGTCCGACAATAATCGTATCCACCATACTGTAAAACTGCTGAAACAACATCCCCAGAAACATGGGAACGGCAAAGCCGATGATCAGTCTGACCGGAGAACCGTCCGTCATGTCTTTTGTCATTTTTCTCTCCCTCTTTCGCACAAATTTTCCAGGCTGTCCGGCGTCAGATCCGCCGGGTAGCTCCCCTGAGCCATTCCCGTTCTTCCGCCGTCATGTGAGGCGCCAGCGTCCTGTAAACATCCGCATGGTAGGCGTTGAGCCATTCCCGCTCCTCTGCCGTCATCTCCTGCGGAAGGAGTCCGTCCAGATCAATGGGCGTTCTGGTCAGAATCTCAAATTCCATGAACTGTCCGTAATCATTGACGGCGCCTTTCCGACAGACCAGTTCATTCTCCGTCCGGATCCCGTACGCTCCTTCGATATAGATCCCCGGCTCGTCCGTCGTCACCATTCCCGCCTCCAGCACGGCCGGCGTTTCCCCTTCTTCCGGCTGTTTCCAGCGGAACGCATTGGGTCCCTCATGCACATTCAGCAGATACCCGACTCCGTGTCCGGTACCGTGCTTATAATCGGCCTCCATCTGCCAGAGAGGTTCCCGGCAGAGCAGATCCAGTTGATATCCCGTGCAGCCGTAGAGAAATTTCGCGAAGGCAAGTCTTAGATTTCCTCTGCACACGGCCGTGTACATCCGTTTCTGCTCCTCGCTGACTTCTCCAAGAACAAATGTTCTTGTCGTATCCGTCGTCCCTTCGAGATAATGTCCGCCGGCGTCCACCAAAAGCATCCCCTCCGGTTTTATGGGCGCGTCGCTCTCTTCCGTCGCCGAATAATGCACAATCGCCGCATGCTCTTTATACGCGCAGATGGGCGCAAAGCTCTGTCCCAGATAATGGGACTGTTCTCTTCTGCGCGCATCCAGATACTCCGCCGCAGACCGTTCCGTAATCTTCTCCCGGCCCGCACGCGTCTTCAGCCAGCGCATCAGTCTTGTAAACGCCAGCCCTTCCTTGAGATGGGCCCTGCGCAGATTCATAAGCTCCGCCCCGTTCTTGACCGCTTTCATAAGCTCCGTCGGGTTGCTCTCATCCACGATCTTCGCTCCCTTTGGAATCGCATGGAACAGCCGGCTGTTGACATTTTTCCTGTCCAGCAGCACCCTCCGGCCTTCCGCAAGCGTTTCCATGTCTTCATAAATCTTCTCATACTCTCTGACCGCGATCCCTTCCCGGGACAGCTTTCCAAGGATGTTCTCTGTCAAAACCTGCCTGCGCACATACCAGACGCACGTTTCCTCTGTCAGGCACAGAAACGAGAGCACGACCGGCACTCCGGGAATATCTCCGCCCCGCACATTCAAGAGCCAGGAAATGTCGCACAGTGAGGCCAGCACATGGACATCCGCGCCCGCTTTCTCCATTGCCGCCCGCACCCGGGCGAGCTTGCCGGAAGTCTCCTCCCCCGTATAACACGGCTCCAGCAGAAATACTTCGGAGTCCGGGATCCCGGGCCGGTCCTCCCAGATTGCTCCCGCCAGATCCTCCGTCATCAAAGTGTCCGCCCCTTTTTCCTCCGCCTCCCTCATAAGTTCCGCCGCCCGGAAAGCGCCCATCACTCTCCCGTCGAAACCAAGCCGTCCTCCTTTTGTGAGTTTCTCCCTCACATACTCCTTCACCTTCGGCACGCCCGGCTCCCCCATCCGGAACAGCCGGATCGGGCCGCCCTGAAGCTGCCGCTCCGCCTGCAGAAAATACCTCCCGTCGGTCCAGAGGCCCGCCTCCTCCATCGTCACGACCAGCGTGCCCGCCGACCCGGTAAATCCGGACAGATATTCCCGGACCCGATAATGGGCGCATACATACTCCGACTGATGGCAGTCCGAAGACGGAACCACATAGACGGTCACTCCGGCTTCCTTCATCTGCTGCCGCAGCCTCTCCAACCGGTTTCCTGTCATCTAATCCTCCTTTTTCGCCGCAATAAAATACGGCGCCTTTGAAGTCCAGTCTCTCATAATCATATTACAAAATATGAAGTCCAGTCTGCCGTATCATACTACAAAACAGGAGAAATAACAATAGAGCACCGCAAATTCTCTATTGACAAATCCTCCGTTCAATTATAGAATGAGGAAAACGTAGAAAGAGACCGTCGTATTTACACAGGATTTACAGAGAATCGGAGCCGCTGAGAACCGACAATACCGGTAAATACAACCATCCCTCTGGAGTTGCAGACTGAAAGCAGGATCCCGCGGCCGGCAGACACGGTGCAGGAGCAAGTAGGTTGTGCCGGTATTCCGCCGTTATCCGGATGACATATGTTGGTATGTTCGTGCAGGTGGTATAAAAGTGAGCAGCGTAAGCCCTCATCCTGGAATAGGATGGGGGCTTTTTCAATCCTGTATAAGAACAATCGTAACCGTTCCGATCACCCCTGAACGGTTACAGACCACTTTTCAAAAAACAAAAAAGGAGAAATGATCATGAAGTATGAAGAGCTTTCTGGCAAACCGCAGCCGGTTCTCATGCAGGAGGAAATTCTGGACTTCTGGAAAAAGAAGAACGTGTTTGAGCGGTCGGTCGAAGAACGAACCGGCGAAGAAGTCGTCTTCTATGACGGACCGCCCTTCCCCACCGGAAAACCCCACCACGGAACCGTTCTGGTGTCTTTTATCAAAGACATGATCGCCAGATACTGGACCATGAGAGGATACCGCGTCCCGCGCGTCTGGGGCTGGGACTGCCACGGACTGCCGATTGAAAATCAGGCCGAGGCGCAGCTTGGCATCAACGACAAAAATGAGATCGAGAAACAGCTCGGCATCGAACAGTTTAATGAGAAATGCTTCGAGATCGTGTCGAGCAACAACGAAGCCTGGAAAGAATACGTCGAGCAGATGGCCCGCTGGGTCGACTACGACGGGGCCTACAAGACGATGAATACGGATTTCATGGAGAGCGTCATGTGGGCTTTTAAACAGTGCTACGACAAAGGCTATATTTACCGTGATTACCGCGTCACTCCCTACTGCATGCACTGCGAAACCTCCCTGTCCATCTCCGATACCCGCGAGTCGGATTCCACAAGGCTGAGACAGGATCGGTGGGTCATCGCGAGATTCCGAACCGACGAGGTGGTCGACGGAAAACCGGTGTATTTCCTCGCCTGGACGACCACTCCCTGGACGCTGCCTTCCAACATGTGTCTGGCCGTGGGCGAACAACTGGACTACGCATACGCGGAAGCGGGCGATTCGATCTACGTAGCCTGCAAAAATACGCTGGCCGGATACGAAAAAATCTTCGGCAAATCCCCTGTCATCGTGAAAGAATGTAAGGGGCGGGATCTGCTGGGAAAGACGTATGAACCTTTATTCGATTATTTTGCCGACAAAAAGGCGGACGGCGCGTTCCGCGTCGTTTCGGCCGACTATGTCGGTTCGGAGGAAGGCGTCGGTATCGTTCACACGGCTCCCGCATTCGGCGAAGACGATTACTGGACCTGCAAAAAATATCGGATTCCGCTCGTCAATCCGGTGGACGAAAAAGGTCGTTTTACGGAGGAAATCACCGATTTTTACGATCCCGCCCATGAGAGGAACGTCATCGAGACAAATCCCGCAATCATCCGTTTTCTGTATGAGAACGGAAAAGCCGTGGCGGACGGAACGATCGAGCACAATTATCCGCACTGCTGGCGCTGCAAAAGACCTTTGATTTACAAGGCGATGGACGCCTGGTATTTTGACATCGGAAAAATCAAAGACCGCATGATTCAGTTGAACGAAGACATCCACTGGGTGCCGGATACCGTAAAGCACGGGCGTTTCGGCAACTGGCTTGCAAACGCCAGAGACTGGAATATTTCCAGAAACCGCTACTGGAGCACCCCGATCCCCATCTGGGAATGCGAAGACTGCGGCGAACGCGTGGTGCTGGGCAGCATTGATGAAATCCATGAGGTCAGCGGCATCCGTCTGACGAACCTTCACCGGCAGCACATGGACAAAATCACGTTCCCGTGCAAACGCTGCGGAAAGACCATGCGCCGTGTTCCCGAGGTTCTGGACTGCTGGTTTGAGAGCGGCTCCGTGCCGTTCGCCCAGAAGCATTATCCGTTTGAGAACCGCGAATGGTTTGAATCGCATTTTCCGAGCGATTTTATCGTGGAATACACCGGACAGATTCGATGCTGGTTTTACTATCTGCACGTATTGTCGGTGGCGCTGTTTGACAAACCCGCGTTCCAAAACTGTATTGTCCACGGCACCATTCTGGCCAGGGACGGGAAAAAGCTTTCCAAATCGTCCCGCAATTATACCGATCCGATGCAGTTGATGAAACAGTACGGCACAGACGCCTTCCGTCTCTATCTGTATCAGAGCAACGCCATGCTGATCGGCGACCTGCTGTTTGACGAGTCGGGAATCCAGGAGGCCTTCCAGCAGATCCTTCTGCCCTACTGGAACGCCTGCAATTTTTATATCTCCTATGCGAACATCGACGGATTCCGGCCGGAGAAGATTGAGGCGCCCTCGTCGGACAATCAACTGGACAAATGGATCCTGGCCAAATTATACGACACCCGGCAGACCATTACCGAAAACATGGATTCCTACCAGGTAAACAGGTATGTGGAATCCATGAGTTCCCTGATCGACGGACTGACCAACTGGTATATCCGGCGTTCCAGAAGACGGTTCTGGAGCAGCGGGATGTCCGCGGACAAACTGGCGGCGTATCAGACCCTTTCCTATGTCCTTGTATGCACCACCCGGCTGTTTGCTCCGGTCGCGCCCATCATTTCAGAAAAAATATACAAAGTTCTGACGGATGAATTTTCCGTACACCTTGCACCGTGGCCGGAAATTCCGCAGGCCTTTGCGGACGAAAAACTGATCGCGGACGTCGCGCTCGTGCGGGAGGTGATTTCGCTCGCACACTCGGTCCGCAGCAAAAACCGGCTGAAAAACAGACAGCCTCTGAGCCGTCTGAAAGTCGCGCTGCCGGACAGCTCCGGAAACGGCGTCGTTGAAGAGTTTCAGGAGATCATCGCGGATGAACTGAATGTAAAGACCGTCGAAATTCTTGACGACGCGCAGGCGATCGCGGACGTCCGATACGATCCCAATTTTCAGGAAATCCGCAGCAGATATCCCGACCGGATCGCGGAAATCATCCGGGCGGTCAAAAGCGGAAACTTCCGGATGGAAGGCGGCTCCGTAATGCTGCGGACGGACGGTCAGGAAGAACGCTTCGACGCGGATATTATCCTCGTGACCTACCGGGCCAAAGACGGACAGCATGTCGCCAGCAGCCACGGAATCGTCGTTTCTCTCGATCTGACCCTCACGGAGGAACTGAAAGCCGAAGGTCTGGCGAGGGATCTGGTCAGAAATATCCAGGATGCGAGAAAACAGATCGGCTGTGAAATTACAGATACGATTCTGCTCGCCTTCGAGGGCGAAGTTCCGGAGCAATGGCTGGATTATATCTGCCGGGAAACGCTGGCCCGGACGGATACCGTCTCAGCGCCGGAATGCGTGCTCGAGATAGAAACCGAAAAAGATAAGAAAATAAAAATTTCGGTCGGCAAAGCTCCGTAAAACGGGCAGGGGAAGATTCCTTCCCCTGCCCTGTTTTTTATCCCAGAATCGCCTTATCGCTTGCGAACTCTTCGCCGCTGACCTCCTCAAACTTATGGAGCAGGTCTTCCACGGTCAGGCTCTTCTTCTCCTCTCCCCGGATATCGAGAATGATATTGCCGTCCATCATCATAATCAGGCGGTTGCCGTGAACGATGGCATCCTTCATATTGTGAGTGATCATCAGCGTCGTCAGTCTGTCCCGGTTGACGATCCGGTCCGTCGTCTCCAGCACCTTGGCCGCCGTCTTCGGATCCAGCGCCGCCGTATGTTCGTCCAGAAGCAGAAGCTTTGGTTTCTTCAGCGTCGCCATCAAAAGCGTCAGCGCCTGCCTCTGTCCCCCGGACAGCAGTCCGACTTTGGAAGTGAGCCGATCCTCCAGCCCAAGGCCCAGCGTCGCCAGCAGTCTTCTGTACGCCTCCCGCTCGTTATTTTTGATTCCGGCCCGCAGAGTCCGGCTCTGCCCCCGGCGGAGCGCCAGCGCCAGATTTTCCTCAATCCCCATCGTCGCAGCGGTCCCGTTCATGGGATCCTGGAATACCCGCCCCAGAAATGCCGCGCGCCTGTATTCCGGCAGCTTCGTCACATCCTGTCCGTCAATCAGAATCTGCCCCTGATCCACCGGCCAGACGCCGGCGATGGCGTTAAGCATCGTAGACTTGCCGGCTCCGTTGCCGCCGATCACCGTGACAAAATCCCCGTCCTCCAGAGTCAGATTCACGTTTTTGAGCGCCCTTTTCTCGTTGACCGTTCCCGGATTGAAGGTCTTGGATATATTTTTGATTTCCAGCATCTTACCTGCCTCCCTTACTGAACGATTTTGAGAAATACCGGCTCTTCCAGGTAGGGATCGCCAGGAAGACCGCCACCACTGCCGCCGACAGAAGTTTCAGTAGATCCGTATCAATGCCCATCCAGATCACGATCTGCAGGACAAAATAATAAATGATGGAACCGAAGGCAACCGCCAGAAGACGGAACCCGAAGTTCCGGAAAATCCTGCCGAAGACCGCCTCGCCGATAATAACCGCCGCCAGGCCGATCACGATCGCCCCGCGCCCCATGTTGACGTCCGCGAAGCCCTGATACTGGCTGAGAAACGCGCCCGAAAAAGCCACCAGCGCATTGGAAATCATCAGTCCTAGCACCCGGTTAAAATCCGTGTTGATGCCCTGCGCTCTCGCCATCCGGTCATTGCACCCGGTCGCACGCAGGGAACAGCCAAGCTCGGTCCCGAAAAACCAGTACAGAAACAGGATCATCAGCAGAATCGTCAGCGATACGATCAGAATCGTATTTTTATAGAAAGGTACGCCTTTAATATAGCGGAGGGAAACCAGCAGATCATATTTATCCACATTGATCGCCTGATTTGCCTTTCCCATTATTTTCAAATTTACCGAATACAGTCCAAGCTGGGTCAGGATACCCGACAGAATCGCCGGTATCCCCATAAAAGTATGCAGCAGACCGGTCACCATTCCCGCCAGCAGACCGGCTGCCAGAGCCGCCGCCATGGACACCCAGATATTCTGTCCGCTCTGCATCATCATGATACAGACCGCGCCGCCGGTGCAGAGCGTACCGTCCACGGTCAGGTCCGCGATATCGAGGATGCGGAAGGTGATGTAGACACCGATCGCCATGATACCCCAGATTAGTCCCTGCGCCACCGCCCCCGGAAGAGCGTTGATCAAATTCAAAATATTCATTTTCTCATCACCTCAGCAGATTCATCCTGTTGTAAGATCTTTTATATTGTTTTCCACCCGCCCGGCGCGGGCATATACTTTTGCAGGACCGCCGCATGCAGACAGCCCGTACGCAACGACAACAGCGAGAGAGGAATCCTCCAGTCTCGCTGCCGCCGCCAGAATATGCTATCCTGTCATTTTTCGTTCTACTCCGTCCGCCGCGCGGCTTCCGGTTTATTCTCCGATGGCAACATAGTCATCCGGAATCGTAATCTCGAGCGCTTCGCAAAGCGGTGCGTTGTACTTCTTCGTAAACTGCGGAGCGTACTCGATCGGCATCGTGGAAATATCCGCGGCGCCGGTGAGAATCTTGGCCGCCATTTTGCCGGTCGCCACGCCCAGATCATAGTAGCTGATGGACAGCGTCGCCACGCCGCAGCCGGTACAGATGCCTTCCTCACCCGCAATCACCGGAACCTTCGCCGGCTGCGCGATGTTGTTGAGAAGCTCTGCATTGGACGCCACCGTATTGTCCGTCGGAACATAGAGTACGTCGTTGTCCGCCACCGCGGTGGTAGCTACCGCAGACAGGTCGTTGGAATCAGAGAAGCCATACTGTTTGCACGTATATCCCAGTTCCTCAAGGAATTTCTGCACTTCATCGACCTGATACTGAGAGTTCGCTTCTGTTGTACAATAGATCAGGCCTACGTTCTTCGCATCCGGGAACAGTTCCTGAAGCATCGCCGCCTGCTCGTCAAGCGGAGCCAGATCGGAAGTACCGGAGATATTGCCTCCCACCGTTCCGTCAAATCCGTCGATTCCCAGCGCCACTCCGTACTCGGTTACGGAAGTACCGAGGATCGGAATCTCATTGGTTCCCGCCTGAGCCGCCTGAAGCGCCGGCGTTGCGTTGGCAAGAATCAGGTCTACATCGCCGGATACAAAACCGTTGATAATCGTAGCGCAGGTGGGGGAATCGTTCTGCGCGTTCTGCTCGTCGAATACGACCGTTCCTTCGCCAAGCTCCTCGTTCAGAGCATCCTTAAAGCCCTGCGTAGCCGCATCCAGCGCCTCGTGCTGTACGAGCTGACAGATGCCGACCGTATATGTACCTTCTCCGGACGGAGCTTCCTCAGGCGCGGATGCATCCCCCGCAGGCACATCCTCCGCAGGCGCCTCCGCCGTACCATCCGTCTCTGCCGTCGAATCCGCAGCGCTGTTTCCGCCGCCGCAGGCAACCAGACCAAGGCCCATGGTCATCGCCATGGCAATTGCTAAAATCTTTTTCATGTCTTTTCCTCCGTTTTTCTTCTATCTAAAAATTTGCTATTCCGTAATAGCTTTTTCGATTATATCGCTTTAACGCAAAAAAGTCAACTACTTCTTTCCCGTTTTCAGAGCAAACGCATGAACCGGGCTGCTTCGCACATCCGCGCCCCACGGCAGAAAAAAGCGCCCACAGCATAAGCGGGCGCTTCAGGCGTCTTTTATAACACTTTGCTCAGGAAATCAATGGTTCTCGGTTCCTGCGGATGCAGAATCAGCTCCTCCGGAGTCCCCTCTTCCACGATGTAGCCGCCTTCCATGAAGATGACCCGGTCCGCCACTTCTCTGGCGAATCCGATCTCATGAGTGACGACCATCATCGTCATGCCTTCCCGCGCCAGTTCCTTCATGACCGCCAGAACCTCTCCGACCATCTCCGGGTCGAGCGCGCTGGTCGGCTCGTCAAACAGCATGATATCCGGTTTCATGGCCAGCGCGCGGGCAATCGCCACACGCTGTTTCTGTCCGCCCGAGAGCTGGCTCGGATATGCCTCCGTCTTGTCCTCCAGACCGACTCTGGCGAGAAGCTGCTGCGCCGACCTGCGCGCCTCTTCCTTTGTCGCCAGCTTCAGGTGAACCGGCGCCAGCGTCATATTGTCCATAACGGTCAGATGATTGAACAGGTTAAAATGCTGAAACACCATGCCGATGTTCTCTCGCACCTTATTAATGTCCGTATGTCTGTCCGTCACGTCATAGCCGTCGATGATAATCTGTCCGCTGGTGGCGGTTTCCAGTTGATTCAGACACCGAAGCAGCGTGGATTTGCCGCTTCCGGACGGACCGATCAGGACGACGACTTCCCCTTCCGTCACGTCAAGGCTGATATCCTTGAGCACTTCCAGCTTACCGAAATTCTTCTTCAGATTCGTCACATGAATTTTGCAGGGGCTGCCTGCGGCCGCTGCCTGCTTCTGCTTATCTGCCACGGTTCACCCTCCTCTCAATCTGCTTGGCAACCTTGCTCAGAGTCACGATGACTGCCATATACATGATACCGATAATGGTCCAGGTCTGCAGATTCTTGAACGTATTTCCCATGATGGTCTTACCGACATTGGTCAGTTCCGGGAAACCGATCACGGAGAGAATCGACGTATCCTTCAGCGTGATGATAAACTGGTTGACGATGGAAGGGATCATGGTGCGGACCGCCTGCGGGATGACGATCAGTGCCATGCTTGCGCCGTAGGACAGCCCCAGGCTCCTGCCTGCTTCCATCTGTCCCCGGTCCACACTCTGGATACCTGCTCTTATGATCTCCGCCATATAAGCGCCGCAGTTCATGGAAAGGGCGATCGTTCCGGCCTGAAGCGCATTCAGACGGAAATCAGGAAATCCAAGCCCCTGAATCCCTACAGGTACGCCAAAATAGATAAAATAGGCCAGCACGATCAGCGGCACGCCGCGGACCGCATCCACATAAACCGTACCAATAAAGTTGAGGATCCGGTTGTGTCCCACATTCATAAGTCCGAAGATCGTACCGATCACCATGGCAATGATCACGGCCAGGATGGTCATCAAAAGCGTTCTTCCGAGCGCCATGAGCAGCATAAGGCCGTATACTTGTATGATAGATATCATAAGTCAGGTTCTCCTTACTGTAAAGCAGTCCGTTCAGAAACGGTTATTCTCCGAGGTACTTCGCAATGATCTGATCATAGGTTCCATTTTCTCTGATGTTCGCAAGACCTGCGTTGAACATATCCAGAAGCTCCTGATTTGCCTCGTTCATGATCGCAAAGCCGTAGGGAGCGCCGTCGCTCTCCATTCCCTCCGGGATCTCAAGCGCCAGATTGCCGACCTTGATGGAATCGGCCATAATCGGGGTATCCTCCACGCACGCCGCGCTGTTGCCAAGGATCACATCCTGATACATGGTCGGAGAATCCTCAAACACGGTGACGGTAAATCCGTACTCGTCCTTCAGGCTGTTCGCGAAGTCAGCGCCCGCGGTACCGTTTTTCACCGCCACATTCTTTCCTTTCAGATACTCAAACGGATCGTCAAGTCCGGAGACATCGGTGCCCTCCGGAAATACGAACGTCTGCGTCGCATTGTAGTAACCTTCGGAGAAGATCCAGCCGGACGCCTTTCTCTCATCGGTAATCGAAGCGCCCGCAATCAGACCGTCCGCCTGACCTGCCTGAACGGCAGCTACCGCCGCGTCCCATCCAAGGCTCTGAATCTCATAATTGAAGCCCTGGTCTTCTGCAACCGCCTTCATAACGTCGACGTCAATGCCGACGAAATCGCCGTTCTCATCCGTGAACTCAAACGGACGGAACACGGTATCCATAGCGATAATCCAGGTCTTGTCACCGGAAGCCGGTGCGGCAGCATCTTCCGCGCCATCCTCTGCGGGAGCCGGCGTCTCCTCTGCCGGCGCTTCCGCACCCTCCTCTGCAGGAGCCTGTGCCGGCGCCTCTTCTTTGGAACCGCAGGCGGTCATGGAAAACGCCATGCAGGCAATCATTGACATTACAAGCAACTTTTTCATAATTATGTACTCTCCTTTTCCTCCGGCAGCATCTGCCGGTCATTTTAAGCAGAAAGGCGATGTATGTTTCTACACCGCCTTTGATGCTCATGCATAAGTATAAATTTTTCTGACGCTCTTGTCAAGAAAAAAGTGTATAATTGTATACAATATACCTCAGATCTTCTCCGCCGCCGACAGAATCAGCCCGACCGCTTTCTCGATGCCGAGCTTCTCCGTATTCACGGTCAGATCAAAGTTCCGGGCGTCCCCGTAGGTTTTACCTGTGTAATAAGCGCAGTATTTTTTTCTGGCTTTGTCCGCGGCCTTCACATCCGCGACCACCTGCTCCAGCGGCGTCTCCGGCATCATCCCCGCCATTCTCTTCACCCGCCACTGAAAACCGGCGTGGACAAATACATTCAGGCAGTGGTCAAATTCCCTGAGAATGTAATCGCCGTTCCGCCCCACAATCACACAGCTCTCCTTGTTGGCCAGCTCGCGGATCGCATCCTTCTGCGCGCGCCACAGCTCCTCATCCAGGGGCTTATTGTAGAAATCAAACAGACTCTGGGCAAAACCGAAGCTGCCGGGCACCTTCTCATCCCATCTGCGGACCTGTTCCGGATTGAGCTTCCGGTTCGCCATGGCAGTTTTCAGAATAATATCCTTGTCATAATACGGTATCCCCAATTCCTTTGACAGTCTCTTTCCGATCTCGCCTCCGCCTGCACCAAATTCACGGCCGATTGTAATAATTTTTCTCATAACCGCATCCTCCGTTTATACTTTGTGTTCGAGATACCTCTATTATAAGCGGATATGAAACATCGGGCAACTGTTTTCCGGAGATTCGTGAAATTCTTGAATTTGATATGAAAAAATGATATAGTAAAGATACCAAAAGGAAGGAAACAGGATATGGCCAATATATATGACGGGGCGTTCCGGACAATCCTGAATGACTGCCGAATGCTGATTATCCCCGTAATCAATGAAATTTTCGGCGAAACATATACAGGGGACGAAGAAATCCGGTTTTTCCCCAATGAACATTTTTTAGACCAGCAGGACGAAGCGGACAAGGAACGGATCACAGACACGAATTTTACAATTTTCGGAAAAATACCAAAGAAATACCATGTTGAGTGCGAAAGCAGCCTGCCGGACGGAAGAATCACCATAAGGCTTTTTGAGTATGATGCG
>CAJUNR010000021.1 GCA_910587765.1 uncultured Lachnospiraceae bacterium | reverse complement strand
GAAGTTGAACTATTAGCCCATTCTTCTAAAATGTCATTTACAGTAGTATCAATATTTATCTGGTTTTTTGCTTCATCTAATTTTTTATAAATATATTTTTTTATATAGAATTTAATTATTGTATTCATTTTTTGTTCTTCCTTTCTTTTATTTTGTATTTGAATTATAACTTGATTCTTCGATATAATATGTATTTTCCATCAAGTCTAAATCCAAGACATTTATAAACTTATTATAATCTTCATCAATATAAACACTTAAGATATAATTACCTTTTTTATAATTATCATAAAATAATAAGTATCTACTCTTGAAATTTTCTTCATTTATTTCTTTCATTTTTTCACCCCTTTAAATCAAAAAGATCATCAAAATTATCTTGTGCCATTTTTACTAAGTCAGCGTCTTTTTCAGGCTCTTGTGATTCTTGTTGTTGTGGTTCTTCGTCTGTTATTTCTTCGCCATAGTCAGCAAGTAAAGCGTCAATTTCAGCGTCAGTCAAATCTTGTTCGTTTGCTAATAATTCCTTTATTTTTTCAGGTAAATCTTTTAATATTTTATTTTCATAGAAACGGGCTTTTTCTTCATTTCCCTTACATAAAGTTCTTATTTTTCTAAAATTACCTTTAATCTTTTTCCAGATTTCAAATTCTTGTGGATCATCACTTTCCCTAGTAAAATATTTGCTTAACCTAATAATTACTTCTTCATCAGATAAGCCCATATCAATAGGAAATCTTCTATAACTTTGTCCTTTATCTTCAGCAGTTCTCAAATTCCCTGCCTTATCTACATATTCCCCTGCTAAACCATCTAAAAATACATTTCTATCTTCAACACTATTGACAATATTAACAGTATTAACAAGTTTAACAGAGCCAAATTTTATATTAACCCTAGCATTATGAGGGTGTGTATCAAAAATTTTGAAAAGGTTCTCTCTACCCTTAAAGGCTTCAAGTAGGGTATAAGCCCTATATTCAGACCAGATTAAAACAGGTTGTCCGTCATAACCTTCATATGTTGCATTATCAGCCCCTACCTCAAAAAATATATCTTCGTCATTCTCTATATCAGGATATAAAGCCCTAGCAATAGCACGACTTGCCGTATCTTTACCTTCACCGCCTTTACCAGTGATATAAATATTTATACGAGTTTTTGGAACTTCCATATTATTTGTTATATACTCAACTCTAAATTTTTTAAGTTTTTCAAGATTAGCCATATATAATAATTTATCTTCTTGTTGACATTCTTTTAAAGTTTTTCCGAGATACAAGACATCAAATAGCATACGGTCTTTTTTACTTAAATCACCACCATATTTTAGCTTGTTTTCTTCTCTTTCTAATAATTCCTTTTGCCAGTCAAAATTTGAAAAAACTTCATCATCAGGATATAGAGTTTTTCCTTCATCTTGACATTTATCACTTGAATGTGTAAGGTATTGAACGCAATCAAGAAAAGCACCACGCCCAGAAGGAATTTCAACAGCATTTTCAGGAACACCAAACCACTTTGCTATTGTAGATAAAGGTATGCTATTAGGACAATCTAAAACAATATGCCAATGTTTACCTTTTAATTCGCCCGCTTTTCCTTTGCTTTTTCTTTCTTCATCTTCTGTGTATATATCTTTATTGTGGCATATCCACGCATAACGCTTTATTGTTTTGTGATCCAATCCATCTTTTATATTATTCTCATTGAAATGTAAATCTTCGCCACTTTTTGGATTAAATTCATATTGAGCGATATTAAAAATCCTTGCTCTTATTTCTGTTTTTTCCTTTTCGTTGATTAGACATTACCCCTTTCCTTTTTTTGTTTTTCAGCCTTTTCTTGTATAAGTTCATCAATAGCAGTTAATGAAGCAACATTGTTTTCATAAATCATAATAAGAAACTCTATTTTTGTTCTAAGCCCCTAATTTTATCAGCCATCATAAAAACGCTTTTATCAATGTCTATAAGTTCATCAAGGGTATAACCGTTATATAATAATTTATATAAATCAATCCATTCTCTATCTTTCTTTTTATAACCTTCAGGATCACTACATTGTGAGAACCTTGTTATTTTTTTATCTTTATTCATATATTTTTTTCTTCCTTTCTTATAAAATAAAAAAATAGATTAAACAGAAAATAAAAGACTTTTCAGCCCTTCAATTTTTCCATTTAATCTATACTTGTTAGATTTATTATTCAATTTTTATAATATAATTTTATAAAATTTACACAGTTTTGTCAACACTTCCAGATTTTTAAACTGTGTAAATTACACACTTTTACACAGTTTTATTTTTATATAAAAAGTGTGTATTTTTCTCTTACTGTGTATTTTTATGTTAATATACTTCTTATTGCTTGTTTTATAGGGCGTGTATTCTTTTCGCAAGCGAAAAGCCCCTTATTTTTATTACGCTCGATTTTCTACCGAAAATCTACGACCAAAAAAGCGGGCGGGTTAGCCTTCTGATACTTCGTATCAGCCGCTTTTTTGCAAGTGAATATAGGTCAACTGTTTAAAACTGTGTATCTCGTATAGAAAAAGCGCAAGGAACACTTGCAAAGACTTAAAAATTTACACAGTTTACACAGTTGACCCATACACAGGCAACACAAGCCCAGTGTTGCCTGTGTATGTAGCGAAAAAGCCCGTATTTACAGGGTTTTTCAAAGAATTAGGTTATGTGATATAATAAATTTACACAGTTTACACAGTTTACACAGCGGTTTTTGAGTTTTTGAGAAAAAAGAGTATTTTTTCAATTTTTTTTAAAAAAATCATCATTTGCCACAAAAAAATATACTTTCTTGCCAGACTGGAAGAAAAAAGAGCGCACCCAAGGCGGAATAACTAAGAGCGTGTTATTCCACCCATACCCATTATTTTTATACTGTAAGGCAGTCAAGATCGGGTAGTATTTTTTTGAGAAATACATTCAAAAAAATCTCCACCCTAGCACTTGACAGCCGCCGAGTTTACCGCCTTTAAAAGAGGACTAGCACATATGCGCTAAATATGGTATACTTTATGAATAATTTATAGAGAAGGGAGAGCCGCCCCAAATGGCAAGGACAAAAAAATTTAATGATTTTATAGATAGATTACCACCAACAGGAACACCTTTAATAGACTGGCACAAGTGGTTTATAAGGAATCATTTTATAATGAATCCTTATATAGAAGTTTTGCCCGAAAAAAACGAATTAATAATAAGATATAACTATACAAAGAAAAAGGAAAATTACAAGAATTATAATATTGAAATACTGATAAAAAGTAATACATCAGTATATTATTTAAGGAACAAGTTAAAAAATTATTTAGAATACGAAAAGAAGCACAAGACAGCCCCTATATTTTTTAAGGAAGAAGATAAAAACATAGAACAAAAAAACATTATGCTTTTTCATATAAAAATATACAACAGCCATAACCACGATGAAGATATGACCGTATACTAAGGAAGGAAGCCCCCGAAAGAGGGCTTTTTTCTTGCTTTCTATTTACACAGTTTTTTCTTACACAGTTTACACAGAACGCCCAGAACCTTACACAGTTTTTTACACAGCCACTGAAGCCAAAAAAGGGAATCAGCCCATATGAGCCGATCCCCTTAAAATTGCTTAAACCCTTGATTTTACGGGCTTTTTTCCTATCCGAAATACCTTTTTAATAACCCCTCAAACGCTTTTCCGTGTCTTGCCTCGTCCCTTGCCATCTCATGAACGGTGTCATGAATTGCATCCAGGTTTGCAACTTTCGCGCGTTTTGCGAGATCAAACTTGCCTGCGGTCGCTCCGTTCTCGGCTGCCACACGCATCTCCAGATTCTTCTTCGTGCTGTCCGTAACTACCTCGCCCAGAAGCTCGGCAAATTTTGCAGCATGCTCAGCCTCTTCGTAAGCCGCTTTCTCCCAGTAAAGGCCGATCTCCGGATATCCCTCTCTGTGAGCGACGCGTGCCATCGCAAGATACATACCAACCTCAGAGCACTCGCCGTTGAAGTTCGCTCTCAGATCCTCGAGGATGTCCTCGCTTACGCCCTGCGCAACTCCCACTACGTGTTCCGCAGCCCAGCTTAAACCTTCCTCCTGCTTGGTAAACTTGCTTGCCGGCACCCCACACTGCGGACATTTCTCCGGTGCGGAATCTCCTTCATGAACATAACCACATACGCTGCATACAAATTTTGCCATAGTCTTTTCTCCTTTTCCTATATAAAATTTTTAATATTTTCAATAACAGTAATGATTCCTGTTATCGTTATTATAGTGGATGGGCTGTCTTCTGTCAAGCCCTGTTTTTATTTTTTTGACACTTTTTACAGACCCCGCGAAATTCCAGCCTGCACTCCTCCACACTGCCATAGTCCCACAGCCGGTCAATTTCCGGCGCCGGATTTTCCAGAGGAATCATCACATCCAGAACGCATCCGCAGTTTTTACAGATGAAATGGCTGTGCGGCTCCAGATTCGCGTCAAAACGATCCGCCCCGTCTGTCGTGAGTTTGCGGATCTCTCCCAGTTCTACCAGCAGAGAAAGATTCCTGTACACCGTACCAAGGCTGATATTGGGGTATTCCCTGCGGATATCCATATAGATCCGGTCTGCCGTCGGATGATCTTCTCTTCCGCACAGATAATTCTTAATGCTTTCCCGCTGTCTGCTGTACTTTAATGCCGTCAACTCCTGTACCCCTTCCTCTCCGGCATCCGCACCGTTCCTTTTATTATAGAGAACCGATACAGACACTCTGTTTTGCCCGACTTTCACCGGTCAGGCGACGACTGATCTTGATAATCATATCAGTAATCGTTACTATTTTAATGTTTTTCTTTAGATTTGTCAAGAACTGTATCTGTTTTCCCATTTATTTTGTCACTTATTTCCGCCGGAAATACCTTGGATTCTGTTGACAAACCTGTAATGTATTGTTATAATTGGTTTGTGATTTGTAATAAATTTGTAATATTTAATATAATTTCGTAAATTATTTCCGGAGGGTACATATGATAAGAAAAGGTTTTATGATCTGTCTTGCTGCAGGGATTTTTATGGTTCAGCCGCTGACGGCGGATGCAGCACAGATTTCACTGGCTCTGTCGGGAGGCATTACCGCCTCGCTTGACGAATCGGCCGCATCAGACGATGAGATTGCAGAGACGCTTGATAAAGTCGTAAAGGACAACTACACGGGTTTCTGTATTGCGAAAGTATCCAGCTATGTCAATGTCCGCAGCGAACCGAGCGAAGACGGCGAAGTGCTGGGAAAACTTTTTGACAAATCCGTCGGTACCGTGGAAGGTGAGGAGGACGGATGGTATCTGATCAATTCCGGCAATGTACACGGCTACGTTAAGAATGACTATGTGGCGATCGGCGTCGACGCCGATACGCTGGCGAAGGAAGCCGGTACCAGAGTCGCAGTTGTAACGACAGAGACGCTCAGGGTCCGTCAGGAGGCGACCACGGATTCTTCCATTCTCGGCCTGATTCCGATGGCAGAAGAACTGATCGTCACCGACGAGACAGAAGATTTTGTAAAAGTATCCATCGAGGAAGGCGACGGATGGGTTTCCAAAGATTACGTTGATCTGAGAACGGATTATGTATACGCAGAGTCCAGGGAAGAAGAAAAAGCCCGTCTGGCCAAGGAAGAGGCAGATCGGCAGGCTGCTCAGAAAGCGGCTCAGTCCAAGGTGAAAAGCCAGAACGGTTCTTCCGGCAGTTCCGCACCGGCAGTCGGCGGCAGCGGCGGCGGAAGCGCTTCCGGAAATGCAGTCGCGGGTTTTGCCAGCCAGTTCGTCGGCAATCCTTATGTATATGGCGGTTCCAGCCTGACCAACGGGACAGACTGTTCCGGATTTGTCATGAGCGTGTACGCGAACTTCGGCGTAGGACTTCCTCACAGTTCCACAGCGCTTCGGAGCTGCGGATACGGCGTCAGCCTGGCGGAAGCACAGCCCGGCGATATCGTCTGCTACAGCGGTCATGTGGGAATTTATGTTGGCAACAACACGATTGTTCATGCCAGCAGTCCTTCCACCGGCATCAAATATTCCTCTGCCACTCACAAAAACGTACTGGCAGTACGGAGAATTTTCTAAAAAGCAAATTGACACCTGTTACATAAATGAGAGGGGGAAGCGTCCCTTCCCCCTCTCATTATTTCGTCTCCGCTTTCTCCATATAGATCCGGCTTCCTTTAATCTTTTTATTCTTCATGCTTTTCAGCACCTGCTTGTAATATTTCCGCGGAACATCCACGAATGTATAACGGTCATACATATCAATCGAGCCGATCGCCTTTCCCGGCATACCTGATTCTCCGGTGATCGCTCCCAGCACATCCCCCGGCTTTATCTTCTGTTTCCGTCCGGCGCTCAGATACAAGCGCACCATCTGCTCTTTCCCTTTTCTTCCTTTGCCGCGCCGCTCTGTCTCCCACTGGTACATTTCTCCGGCCAGATCGTCCTTCTGTTCTTCCAGAGAATCGCCGAGTTCCGCTCTCAAAAACGCCGCCGCGAGATCCATCGCCGTACGGTCGCTCTGATTCAGATACGCTTCGATTGCCCGGATGCTGGAAGACAGATCTTCTCCGGCGATCACCTGTTCCAGTTTTTCAAACGCATGTTCTACTTTCATATTGGCCACATCGTCCAGAGAGGGGATGGGCTGAGCCTGAATCCTCGTCCGGCAGTAACGCTGGATATCTTTCAGCTTATATACTTCCCTGCCCACGATAAACGTAAATGATTTTCCCTGTCTTCCGGCGCGTCCGGTCCGACCGATCCGATGCACGTAATATTCGTCATCCTGAGGAAGATCGTAGTTGAATACCGCTTCCACGTCGTCCACGTCAATCCCTCTGGCGGCCACATCCGTCGCCACCAAAATGTCGGTATTGCCATCCCGGAACCCCTGCATTACCCGGTCCCGCTGCATCTGCTTGAGATCGCCGTGAAGTCCCTCCGCAAAATACCCCCGGTTCTGGAGCTCCAGTACCAGCTCGTCCACCTTCTTCTTTGTATTGCAGAAGATCAGCGACAGCTTGGGCGCGTAGAGATCCAGAAGCCGGCAAAGCACCTCGTCTTTGTTCTTCGGCCGCACTTCATAATAGTACTGCTCGATATTCGGTACCGTCAGTTCTTTTTTCACCACTTTTACGTGAACCGCCTCCCGCTGATACAGCTCGGCAATCTCCATGATTGCCCGCGGCATTGTGGCGGAAAACAATACGGTCTGCCGATCCCCGGGCGTATCTTTCAATATCGTCTCGATGTCCTCCCGGAAGCCCATGTTCAGCATCTCGTCGGCCTCATCCAGCACCACCGTATGAAGCTCCTGAAGGCGGAGCGTATGCCTTCTCATATGATCCATCACGCGACCCGGTGTTCCGATGACGATCTGCACTCCTCCCTTGAGCGAACGAATCTGCCGGCTGATATCCTGTCCCCCGTAAATCGGGAGCACTTTGATTCCATGCAGATATTTGGCCAGATTGCGGAGTTCTTCCGCCACCTGGATCGCCAGTTCTCTCGTCGGGCACAGCACAAGAGCCTGCAGTTTCCGGTTGTCCGGATCAACCTTCTCCAGAAGCGGGATTCCAAAGGCCGCCGTCTTTCCCGTCCCTGTCTGCGCCTGTCCGATCATATCCGCTCCGGACCTCATCACCGGTATGGACTGCGCCTGAATCGGCGTCATTTCCTCAAATCCCATATCTTCAACCGCCCGGAGAAGCTCCGGACAGAGATCCAGTTTTTCAAATCTTAAATGTTCCATTTCTATACTTTCCTCTCTTTCCTCTCGTGAATGATACCTGTATTTTTTTATTATAAATTCTCTTGCATTTTCCGGTTAACGTGTTATAATATGAATAAGTTATTATATAGTTTTAAATACTACATTATATTATATAAATATTCAGGAGGAATTGTTATGACATTATCCATTAAAGACCCCGGCAGCGCCATCACTCATTTTATCGGTATGATCCTGGCAGCGGCGGCTTCCACACCGCTTCTTGTACTCGCCGCGCACAAAAACGGCGGACATACGGTCCCTGCGCTTGCCGTTTTCGCGCTCAGCATGATCCTGCTCTACGGCGCGAGCACCGTCTATCATACGCTGAACATATCCGAGAAAATTAACCGCATTCTTCGCAAAGTCGATCATATGATGATCTTTATCCTGATCGCCGGAAGTTATACACCGGTCTGTGTGATCCCGCTGCGGGATACCGTCGGTTATCCGCTCCTTTTTCTGGTCTGGGGAACCGCCGTCACCGGAATCCTGATCAAAGCTTTCTGGATCACCTGTCCAAAATGGTTTTCTTCGCTGATCTACATCTCCATGGGATGGCTCTGTGTCCTCGCCATGGTTCCGCTGGTCGCTTCCCTGCCGGGCGCAGCTTTTCTCTGGCTTGTAGCCGGCGGTGTCATCTATACCGTCGGCGGCGTCATCTATGCGCTCAAGCTGCCCTTTTTCAACGCCAGACATCAGTACTTTGGCTCCCATGAGATCTTTCACCTTTTCGTCATGGGCGGAAGTCTCTGTCATTTCGTCGTCATGTTTTATATTGCATGTATGTAGACATCAGGGCTGCCTTTTTGCAGCCCTGAATTTTTATTCGATATACTCCATGGGATTTACCGGCTGTTTCTCTTTCAGAAGCTGGAAATACAGATTGCTTCCCTCCAGTGTATAATACTTGGTGGGTTCGCTTACATATCCCAGCAGGCTCCCTGCTTCCAGGTATTCTCCTTCTTCCACCGCTACTTCCTTCAACTGTCCGTATACGGCTTCATAATCATTCCCCAGCTCCATAAACACCGTCGTTCCGGTTTCCTCATCCACCCTGATCTCGCTGACTTTTCCGCTCGCAGCGCACTGCACTTCGCTTCCCACGTCCGCGCTGATCACAATCGCCGGATGATACTTGTACTGATTCAATGTGGAGAAATAGATACTCTTGTCCATGCTGTAGTTCAGAATCACATCCCCATCCACGGGCCAGAGTATTTTGCTGCCCTCTGAAAAGGACAGAAGATCGCTCCGACCTGCGGTCTCTACGGACTCTTCACCCTCTTCCTTCTCTTCTGTCTCGTCTTCGGAAATTTCTTCTTCCGGACTTTCTTCTTCCGCAGGCGTCTCCTCTTTAGGAGCTGCGTCCGTTCTGGCAAGCTCCGCCTCGCCTATCTTGTAGATGTCCTCTTCGGTATCAATTTTAGCCTGTTCCTCTTCCTTCTCTTTCGTATCTGCCTGTGCGACCGTACCTCTTGAATTTGCCGCTTCCTTCTCCGGTTCTTCCTGAGCCTTTACCTGGGTATCCTGCTTCCTGGCCTCTGTCTGCGGTTTAGCAGAATTTCCCTTCTGGTATTGGTATACTCCGAAAATCCCGGATATGGAAAGCATGCAGAGGCACAGCACGATCAAAAATCCTTTTTGATTCTTACGCATAACATCACCTCTGATCCATATTTTTACCAGATTAGGGAATCGTTATACATTCTGCATCCTGATAGAATTTCTGAACGACATCTTCCGGCCTGGCGCCCGCCCGGATCATACAGTCGGCAGTATACAGGCTGATGCCGAAACCATGGCCGC
Organism: uncultured Lachnospiraceae bacterium; assembly: GCA_910587765.1. Classification (GTDB taxonomy): domain Bacteria; phylum Bacillota; class Clostridia; order Lachnospirales; family Lachnospiraceae; genus Hominiventricola. Next base: position 71,211 of record CAJUNR010000021.1, on the reverse strand, counting down.
TTCCTTTGACCGTAACGCACACCTCTCCTTTCTCCGCATCCGTATCCAGCCAGAAACAGCTCGACGGCAGATTTAAAAGCGACCGGAACGCTTCGCCCTGCCATTCCCTGTCTCCGATCACGACACGCGATACATAATCCGACGCATCCCGCTCTGTCCGAATGTCCTCTGAGATCCCTGAAGAGCGTCCCGGTTCCAGCAGCTCTCCCAGTTCTCTCTCCGAAAACCGGTAAACGCGGAGCGCATCTTCGGCCGCTCTGTCATCCGGACAGTCGACCGCGCGCACATAGGTATATTCTTCCCCCAGAAGACCGCCCTCCCTCGTCCTTCCTCCACTGACCGCATGATACGGAAGATCCCGATATTCTCCGTCGACAGTGACAACCTGTCCCTCCGTCCTCATGACCGCGTCATACATTCTGCTGTAATCGTCCCTGTAGATATCAGGAGGCAGCGCCGCCTCCGCTCCACTGTCCGCCCTCACACATTCCGTCCGGTACAAAATCGCCATCAAATCCAGCGTTCTCTCATCCATCCACGAATAATCCCCGCCCATCAAGTGGGAGAGCACCTGATACTCCAGCGCAGGCAGTTCTTTTTCTCTGTGGATTCCCTGCCTGCCTTCAATCAGAAGCGTCATTGTATATGGAAGAAAAAGCACGAGAAATCCCACTGCCGCCGCATTCATTATGAATTTCTTCATTCACAGTCCCTCCTGCAAGTCTATGAGCAAAAAGGACATCGTATACGTAAAAAGAATCCTGCCAAGCAGGATTCTCCTTACCCAGTCTTTGTTATCTTCAGCCTTCCGCCAGTTCTACCGTCACTTTATCCAGCTTCCAGATCTCATCCACATATTCCTGAATGGTGCGGTCGGAGCTGAACTTGCCGGAGCAGGCCACATTGAGGATCGCGCTCCTCGCCCAGTTCTTCTCGTCTCTGTAAGCCTCCTCCACGCGTTCCTGCGCCTCCGCATAAGAGCGGAAGTCCTTGAGGATAAAGTACGGGTCCGGACGGTTGTAGCCGCCGTCCACCAGCAACGCGTTGTACAGCTCGCGGAATTTCTCAGGATCGTTCGGAGAGTAGGCTCCGTTGATGAGCTGCATCAGCACCCGGCGGATATCCTGATCCGTGTTGAACAACTGGGACGGATCATAGCCGCCTTTCTTCTCCAGATCAATCACTTCATCGGAACTCATGCCGAAGATAAACGCATTCTCCTTGCCCACTTCCTCCACGATCTCCACATTGGCTCCGTCCATCGTGCCGATGGTCAGCGCGCCGTTCAGCATGAACTTCATGTTGCCGGTGCCGGACGCTTCCTTGGAAGCCGTGGAAATCTGCTCGGACACATCCGCCGCCGCGAAGATCCATTCCGCATTGGATACCCGGTAATCCTCAATAAAGACCACCTTCAGCTTACCCTTGATGGACGCATCGTTGTTCACCACATCGGCCACGGAATTGATCAGTTTGATCGTCAGCTTCGCTCTCATATAGCCCGCCGCCGCTTTCGCGCCGAAGATAAAGGTTCTGGGATAGAACTCCATCTCCGGATGTTCCTTGATCTGATTGTACAGATACATCACATGCAGGATATTCAGAAGCTGTCTCTTGTACTCGTGCAGACGTTTCACCTGTACGTCAAAGATGGAACGGGGATCCACATCCACACCGTTGTGCTCCTTAATATATTTCGCCAGACGCACCTTATTCTGATACTTGATGTTCATGAACTCATGCTGCGCCTTCTCGTCGTCCGCGTAAATCGCAAGGCCTTTGATCTTGGACAGGTCGGTAATCCACTCGTCTCCCACATGGGCAGTCACCCATTTTGCCAGAAGCGGATTGCCGTGAAGCAGGAACCGTCTCTGGGTAATGCCGTTTGTCTTGTTGTTGAATTTCTCCGGCATCATCTCGTAGAAATCTTTCAGCTCCTGATGCTTGAGGATCTCTGTATGAAGCCTTGCCACGCCGTTGACGGAATAACCGGCTGCAATGGCAAGGTGCGCCATCTTCACCTGTCCGTCCATGATGATCGCCATCTTCTTGACTTTCTCATAGTCGTCCGGATATTTCTTCTGGATCTCGATCACGAATCTCCGGTTGATCTCCTCCACGATCTGATAAATACGCGGAAGCAGCCTTGAGAACAGTTCAATCGGCCATTTCTCCAGCGCCTCGGCCATGATCGTATGGTTCGTATAGGCGCAGGTCTTCGTGGTTACTTTCCATGCCGAATCCCAATCCAGATCATACTCATCCATGAGCACGCGCATAAGCTCCGCCACCGCCACCGTAGGATGGGTGTCATTGAGCTGGAACGCCGCCTTCTCATAGAATTTGCGGACATCGTCATGCGAACGCATGTACCGCTCCACCGCCGCCTGTACGCTGGCAGATACGAAGAAATACTGCTGTTTCAGACGAAGTTCCTTGCCTGCCATATGATTGTCGTTGGGGTAAAGCACCTCCACCAGATTGCGGGCCAGGTTCTCCTGCTCCACGGCTTTGTTGTACTCGCCCTTGTCGAAATGATTCAGCTCAAAGGAATTGATCGCTTCCGCATCCCAGATCCGCAGACAGTTAATGACGTTGTTGCCGTAACCCACCACCGGCAGGTCCACCGGCACCGCCAGCACCGACTGATAGCCTTCCTGAATAAAATGGTTCTTGCCGTTCTTGTTCTCAATCTTCACATAGCCGCCGAATTTGACGGTCTTCGCGTATTCCGGACGGCGCAGCTCAAAGGGATTGCCGTTTTTCAGCCACATATCCGGCACTTCCACCTGATACCCGTTCTCGATCTTCTGCTTAAACATACCGTAACGGTAGCGAATGCCGCAGCCGTACGCAGCATAACCCAGAGAAGCCAGGGAATCCAGGAAACATGCCGCCAGACGTCCCAGGCCGCCGTTTCCAAGAGCCGCATCCGGCTCCTGATCCTCGATCACATTCAGATCCAGTCCAATCTCCTCCAGAGCCGCTTTCACCTCGTCATAAAAGGTCAGATTGATCAGGTTGTTGCCCAGCGCTCTGCCCATCAGAAATTCCATGGACATGTAATATACGATCTTTGGATCCTGTTTTTCATATTCCTTCTGCGTCGCGATCCACGCGTCCATGATCGCGTCCTTTACCGCATAGCCCACCGCCTGAAAAATCTGCTGCTGGCTCGCCTCCTCGATCTCCCTGCGGAACAGGGTACGTACATTGTACTTTACACTTCTGATAAAGAAATCCTTGTTAAAAGTTCTTTTGGCCATCGTATGCCTCCTTTTACTGTTTTTCTACACCGAGAGTGACCGTCTCCCCATTGATATTCCATTCCTTCACATATCCTTCCGCCTGCGCAAAAAGAATACCCGACGCCATGACATCTTTACAGATTTCATCTTTATGCCGTTCCATAAGACCCTGAATCCGGTCATTTCCTCTGCTGTATACATGAATCCGGTCCATGACCTCATATCCGGCTTCCTTCCGCATCGTCTGGATCTTGCTGATGATCTCGCGGACAAAGCCTTCCTCTACCAACTCCTCACTCAGATTCGTACAGAGGACCACCGTTACCCGGCTGTCCGCCTCCGTCACATAACCCTCCATCTGAGCCATATCAATGAGCAGATCGTCTTTTAATAATACCACGCTCTGCCCGTCGATGTCAAATGACAGGCTGCCGGACGTATCCAGCTCCTCCATGGCCTTCCTTCCGTCGATCTTTGCCAGATGCGCACGGATCCCATTCAGAAGCTTCCCGTATTTCGGTCCTACCGTCTTGAGCTGGGGCTTGAACGTGTAGCTGGTGAAAGCGCTTAAATCTTCCTTGAAAAGAATCTCTTTCACATTCAGCTCGTCCGCAATGATGTTCTGATACACCGCCTCCAACTCATGCTCCGCATGGACATACATGGTCCCAATGGGCTGACGGTTCTTGATGCCGGCCGTATTGCGGGCCGCGCGCCCCAGGACGACAATGTCCAGAATCTCCTCCATGGCCGCTTCCAGTTCCCTGTCGATCATTTCCTCGTGAACCTCCGGGAAATCGCACAGATGAACACTCTCCGGAGCCGCTTTGTCAACACTGCAGACCAGATTCCGGTAGATATCCTCCGTCATGAACGGGATCAAGGGCGCCGCCGCTTTGGAAATGGTCACAAGAGCCGTATAGAGCGTCATATACGCATTGATCTTATCCTGCTCCATCCCTTTGGCCCAGAAGCGCTCCCGGCTCCTTCTGACATACCAGTTGCTCATCTCGTCCACGAACTCCTGAAGCGCTCTTGCCGCTTCCGGAATCCGGTAGTGATCCAGATGGTCGTCCACCTCGCCCACAACCGTATTCAGCTTGGACAGCAGCCACTTATCCATAATGGAAAGGGACGCATAGTCCAGCGTATATTTCGAGGCGTCAAACTCGTCAATGTTCGCATACAGTACAAAGAACGCATACGTGTTCCACAGCGTCCCCATGAATTTGCGCTGCCCCTCCTGCACCGCCTTGCCGTGGAACCGGTTGGGCAGCCAGGGCGCGCTGTTAATATAGAAATACCAGCGGATTGCGTCCGCGCCGTAGGTTTTCAGCGCATCAAAGGGATCCACCGCATTGCCCTTGGATTTGCTCATCTTCTGACCGTTTTCGTCCTGCACATGCCCCAGAACGATGACGTTCTCATAGGGCGACTGATTAAATAACAGGGTCGATTCCGCCAGCAGGGAATAGAACCACCCTCTCGTCTGATCCACCGCCTCGGAGATGAACTGCGCCGGGAACTGACTCTCGAACAGTTCTTTATTTTCAAACGGATAATGATGCTGCGCGAACGGCATCGCGCCCGAGTCAAACCAGCAGTCGATCACCTCCGGCACCCGCCTCATGGTTCCCTGGCATTTGGGACAGGTACAGGTGATCTCGTCGATATAAGGACGGTGCAGCTCCACGGTCAGAGCCGCCTCATTGCCGCTCATCTTCCTTAATTCTTCTCTGGAACCGATGCTCTCCATATGGCCGCAGCCTTCACACTCCCACACGTTCAGCGGCGTACCCCAGTAACGGTTGCGGCTGATCCCCCAGTCCTGAATGTTTTCCAGCCAGTCTCCGAAACGTCCTTTTCCGATGCTCTCCGGAATCCAGTTGATCGTGTTGTTGTTGCGGATCAAATCGTCTCTGACCGCCGTCATCTTGATAAACCAGGACTCTCTCGCATAATAAATCAGCGGCGTGCCGCACCTCCAGCAGTGGGGATAGCTGTGTTCAAATTTGGGCGCGTCAAAGAGCAGTCCTCTCGCGTCCAGATCTTTTAACACCTCCGGATCCGCCTTCTTCACAAACAGTCCCGCAAACGGCGTATCCTCCGTCATATTTCCTTTCCCGTCCACGAGCTGTACGAACGGAAGGTCGTATTTTCTGCCCACATTGGCGTCGTCTTCACCGAACGCCGGCGCGATATGCACGACGCCGGTACCGTCCGTCAGCGTAACGTAGGAGTCGCAGGTGACATAATATCCTTTTTTGCGCTGTTTCTCCGCCACTCTGGCCGAACAGTCAAAAAGCGGTTCATATTCCTTATATTCCAGATCTTTGCCGGTATAACGCTCCAGCACCTCATATGCCGGCGTCTCCTCCGCGCCCGTTCCGCCAAGTACCGTATCCAGAAGCGCTTCCGCCATATAATAGACGTGCCCGTCCGCCGCCTTCACTTTCGCATAGCTCTCCGCCGGATTCACGCACAGCGCCACGTTGGACGGCAGCGTCCACGGCGTCGTGGTCCAGGCCAGAATAAAAGCATCCTCACCTTTTACCTTAAAACGCACCACCGCGGAGCGTTCTTTTACATCCTTGTATCCCTGCGCCACCTCATGGGAGGACAGAGGAGTCCCGCAGCGGGGGCAGTAGGGCACGATCTTAAAGCCCTTATATAAAAGTCCCTTTTCCCAGATGGTCTTCAATGCCCACCATTCCGATTCGATGAAATCATCATGATAGGTCACATAGGGATCATCCATATCCGCCCAGAAGCCGACCGTGCCGGAGAAGTCCTCCCACATGCCCTTGTACTTCCAGACGCTCTCCTTGCACTTGGAGATAAAAGGATCCAGCCCGTATTCTTCGATCTGCTCCTTGCCGTCCAGCCCCAGAAGCTTCTCCACCTCCAGCTCCACCGGAAGCCCGTGGGTATCCCAGCCCGCCTTCCTCGGCACCATATACCCTTTCATCGTCCGGTATCTGGGGATCATGTCCTTGATGACACGTGTCAGCACATGTCCGATGTGCGGCTTTCCGTTCGCAGTCGGCGGACCGTCATAAAACGTATAAGTCGGACCGTCTTTTCTGCGTTCCATGCTTTTCCGGAACGTGTCGTTTTCTTTCCAGAACTTTTCTACTTCTCTCTCACGTTCCACAAAGTTCATGTCCGTATTGACTTTGTTATACATGTTCTCTACCTCCTCAATGATCGTTCTGCATCCGCCGCCGACAGTCCTCTGGCGCACGCGCTTAAAAAAACTCCGTCCTGTAACAGGACGGAGCCGAAAGAAACGCTCTTAGATCAACCACCTCTTACAACATACCGGCATATGCGCCCCCTGTAACGTAGGGATTACGTCAGCACCTACTCGCACACGTTTTCAGCCCGCAGCTCGGAAGTGATATTCAGAACCATGTACTCCTACCGGACTCACACCCTCCCCGGCTCGCTGTTATTTTCCATTGGATCCTACTGTCTTCGTCTTTGCTTTTTTACAGAAGCAATTATAAAGTGAAAATCCACGGTTTGTCAAGTTTTTTATCCGCAAGGGCGCCGCGGTTTATGAACAGTTTCTAAATTTTTTTCTTTAGCCTTGCACGGTTTTCCTAAATAAACTATAATTTTACCTGAAAACAGCCGACATTATTTCAACACAAAGAGACGCGGCGCCGGGCGGCTCCCGGCCCGCATCCATAGAATAGAGGTAAAAATGAATTTTACAAAGAACTTTAAAAATACAGTACTGGTATCGGTACTGTGTCTTTCCACGGTCTTTTCTTCTCCCGTCTTCGCCGCCGAAAACCCCGAGATCACCCCTGAAATTCGCTATAATATGGAAATCCAGTCGGACTCCTGGGAGAACTGGCCGGCCGGCCCTCAGGTCTACGCGGAATCCGCCGTCGTCATGGAAGCTTCCACCGGCGCCATTTTATACAGTAAAAATATTGACCAGCGGATGGAGCCTGCCAGTATCACCAAGATTATGACCGTCCTTCTGGCTCTGGAACATCTCGATCTGAATGAAGAAGTGACGTTCTCCCACAATGCGGTATATTCGATTGAGTACGACAGCAGCCACATTGCCCGAGACGAGGGCGAGATTCTGACGGTCGAGGAATGTCTCTACGCGATTCTCCTGGAATCCGCCAACGAATGTTCCAATGCCGTCGCCGAACACGTCTCCGGTTCGGTAGAGGCTTTTGCCGACCTGATGAACCAGAAAGCCGCGGAACTTGGATGCACCAACACCCACTTTGTCAACCCGCACGGACTCCCTGATCCGGAACACTATACCTCCGCCCGCGACATGGCGCTTATCACCCAGGAAGCAATCCGGCATGAAAAGTTCCGGCAGATCGGCGGCACCCCCCGCTATACGCTGCGCGCCACCAACAAAAAAGATCAGGAACTGCTTATGAACAATCATCATCTCATGATTTCCGGACATAAGACTCCAAAGTTCCTCGACGACACGGTATTCTGCGGAAAGAACGGATACACTACGATTGCCCTCAACACCCTTGTCACCTGCGCGACCAGGAACGGCATGGATCTGATCGTCGTGACCATGAAGACAAAATCCACCGGCGAACAGGGGGTTCCTCTGTACACCGATACGGCAAATCTGCTGGATTATGCCAGTGAAAATTTCCACCGGGTCAACATCGCGGAAAATGAGACAAATTTCACCATCGGACAGGGAGAGCTTTTCGATACCGGCAGTTCGATCTTCGGCTCTTCCAACCCCATGATCGAACTTGGTCAGAACGACTGTCTCATCCTGCCGGTAAACGCGGAATTTGCCGACGCGTCGCCTCAACTGGAATTTCAGGATTCGGACGATTCCGGAGTGATCGCTTCTCTCAGTTATACCTATTCCGGACAGCCTGTGGGCTCCACCAGCCTGTATCTGGCCGACAGCGGCATCCAGGAGTTTAATTTTCAAAGGTCCGTAGAGGCCGGCGAACCCATTGCGGAGGAATCAGCGGACACGGCAGAAAAGCCGGAGATCAATCTGGTGAAGATCAACCTCCGGCTTGTAGGAATCGTCGCCGGTTCCCTGCTGCTGCTCCTGATCGTCATTTTGATCATTCGGAAACTGGCCAGGGATTTTGAGATCGAACTCAATCCCGTCAGGCGCTGGCAGAACTGGCGCGACCGGAAGAACGCGTTCGGAAGCCCCAGCCGGCGGCACTACCGAAGCCGGCGACGCGGCAGAGGGCGCAGGCGGTTCTGAACCCTGCGTCCGGAGAGCTCTACAGTTTTTTCACAAACAGTGCCCGGACCGCATTCAGCACCGCCAGAACCATAACGCCCACGTCCGCGAATACCGCCAGCCACATATTGGCGATACCGAGTGCGCCGAGCAGCAGGCAGGCCGCCTTGATGCCGATCGCAAACCAGATATTTTCATGAACAATCCGCAGGCATTTCCGCGAGATCCGGATGGCCTTGGCAATTTTGAGGGGATCGTCGTCCATCAGGACGACATCCGCCGCCTCGATGGCCGCATCCGAACCCATGGCTCCCATGGCGACGCCGATGTCAGCCCGGGACAGGACCGGCGCGTCATTGATACCGTCCCCCACGAATGCCAGCTTTCCTCTTCCCCGTTTCTGTTCCAGCAGCTCTTCTACTTTCTCTACCTTCCCTTCCGGAAGAAGTTCACTGTAGACTTCGTCGATTCCCAGCTCCGCCGCCACCTGTTTCGCGACGCGGTCCACGTCGCCGGTCAGCATGACGGTCCGGCCCACGCCTGCGGATTTTAAGGCGGCCACGGCCTCCTTTGCGCGGGGTTTGATCACATCGGAAATCACAATATGTCCGGCATATACGCCATCGACAGCCATATGAACGATCGTCCCGGTGTGATGGCACTCCTTATACTCCACCTGCAGGCGCTTCATCAGCTTTGCATTGCCGGCCCCCACGGAAACGCCGTCCACCAGCGCCGTAACTCCGTTGCCGCTGATCTCCTGAATGTCGCTTACTCTGGACCGCTCTATCGGCTTTCCGTAAGCCTTCTGCAGGCTTTTGCTGATCGGATGGGACGACGCGCTCTCCGCGAGTGCGGCATACTCCAGAAGCCGTTCCTGTTCCATCTGATTGTGGTGAACCGCGTTCACCTCGAAGACTCCCTGCGTCAAGGTACCGGTCTTGTCAAATACGACACAGTCCGCCTGCGACAGCGTCTCCAGATAATTGGAACCTTTCACCAGCACGCCCGCGTTACTGGCTCCCCCGATCCCGGCAAAAAAGCTCAAAGGAATACTGACCACCAGCGCGCACGGACAACTGATTACGAGGAACGTCAGCGCCCGGTAAATCCAGTCTCCAAAATCCGCCGGAAGTCCCAGAAGGGACATCCGCACCAAAGGCGGCAGAAGCGCAAGGGCAAGCGCGCTGTAGCAGACCAGAGGGGTATAAACTCTCGCGAATCTCGAGATAAAGTCCTCGGACTTTGACTTTCTGGAGCTGGCATTTTCCACCAGATCGAGAATCTTCGATACGGTGGACTCCCCGAACTCCCGCGTGGTCCGGATCTTCAGCACGCCGTTCAGATTGATACAACCGCTGATCACCTCTTCCCCTTCTCCCGTACTGCGCGGAACACTCTCCCCGGTCAGAGCGCTGGTATTCAGACTGGAACTGCCCTCAACGACGATTCCGTCAATGGGAACCTTCTCTCCGGGCTGCACCACAATCACGGATCCGATTTCCACCTCGTCCGGGTCCACCTGCACAAGCGCCCCGTCCTGCTCCACATTGGCATAATCCGGGCGGATATCCATCAGTTCGCTGATGTTCCGGCGGCTTTTGCCCACTGCATAGCTCTGGAACCATTCTCCGACCTGATAGAACAGCATGACGGCGATCGCCTCGGTGTAATCCCCGTCCTCATACACCGCCAACGCCATAGCGCCGACCGTCGCCGCCGCCATCAGAAAGTTTTCGTCAAACACCTGCCGGTTGCGGATCCCTTTCCCCGCCTTAATCAGAATGTCATATCCGATGATCAGATACGGAACCAGATAGAGGACAAACCGCACCATCCCTTTTACCGGAAGAAAATTCATAACGATCATCAACGCCGCCGCCAGAAGAATCCGGGTCAGCATTTTTTTGTGTTTTTTATTCATAAACCCCGCTCCTTTCCCGGCCCCTGTCCGGCATCAACCTGCCGCCGATCCGCCGGATTAAAGAAAGATCTCGCAGTCGTCTTCTACTTTTTTGCAATTCCTGCGTACTTCCTGCATCACCGCCTTCGGATCCTGTCCCTCCTCAAACTCCACGCTCATCTTCAGCGTCATAAAGTTCACCGTTGCGTTTTTGACGCCGGCCGTCTTTCTGGCGGCGTCTTCCATCTTGTTGGCACAGTTGGCACAGTCCACTTCAATCTTATACGTCTTTTTCATGTTTCTGTTCTCCTTTTATAATTAAATATATATTTAATTGTTTAATTATATTATACACATATCACAGAAAAATGCAACTCTTTTTTAAAAAATTGTGCGGACCGTCTTTTTGTGCTATACTAAGGAAGCGATGATTCCATCCGCATTTTCCTGAGTCATTCGCCGCACAGCGCATACCGCCTGTCCGCGGCGCTGCCGCTGATAAAAACCAGTTCCTTTTCATACTTACGCCACCCGGACACCCGATGCGGGCTGTAAACCGGCGCGAATATGAAAAGCAACAAAATGAATTAAGAAAGAATAGAGTAACTTCAGAAAGGAGCTGATCCTGCTTGGATAAGATCACACTGCCCCACGACCATGGGGCCTTTCTTGAGAAACAGATGGAATGTATCCCGAAAACGGAAGATTTTCAGACCCTGTCCGATCTCTTCCGGCTGCTCGGCGACACCAGCCGGCTGCGCATCTTCTGGATCCTGTGCCACTGCGAAGAATGCGTCATCAATATCTCCGCCATGATGAATATGAGCAGTCCGGCGGTATCCCATCATTTGAAAGTACTGAAAGCCGGCAGACTGATCGTAAGCCGCAGAGACGGAAAAGAAGTCTATTATAAGGCAGCCGGCACCGAACAGGCGGCGCTCCTGCATCATATGATCGAGGAACTGCTTGAAATCGCCTGTCCGGGAGGATGCTGATCTCTGCCGCCCGCGGGCCGTTTCTCTGTTCCTTTCTTCCAGCAGCGTGCAAAATAATTTTTATAAAAGCAATATGAACTTTTGATCCCGAAAAGGCTTGAACCGACATACTGCTCCCTATATAATTAAGTCTCCCTCACCCTGAAGGAAGTGTCCTCCACGGATTACGAAGGCGCAGCCGCCGGACTGAGCCTGGCCATCGGCAAAGAAGCGCTGCGATTCCGTTTTCTTCTGGACAGCGGGCAGCTTTCCGAGGACGACAAAAAACAGTCTGCACACGCCGTCTTACCTTCTCTGCAAATATTACGGGCAAAAGGTAATCCTTTTCATTGACGAATATGACGTCCCTCTGGATAAGGCGCAGCAGTATGGATACTATGAGGAAATGACCGGACTGAATAACTTTAATGTCATGTCCATCACCAGCAGCCGATTCGGAGAATATTTCGGCTTTTCCGATGACGAGGTCAAGACGATGCTGGAATATTACGGTCTGGAAGACAAATACGGACTGATCAAAGAATGGTACGACGGATACTGCTTCGGCAGCGCGGACATCTACTGCCCGCGGGACGTCATCAACTATGTGTATCTGCTCCGCGCGGAACCGGATGCACGCCCCCGGACTTTCTGGATTAATTCCAGCAGCAACGCCGTCATACGGACGCTTCTTCAAAAAGCGGACGACCAGACTATGGAAGATCTGGACCGGCTGGTCAACGGTATGGCTGTCCGCATCATTTTCCGGGATCAGATTCTCTCCTGGTTCCAGGAAGAAGCCAGAAAAGACGCTTCTGCTCTGGACGCCTTCTGTGAGGCCTTCCGCACCGGAAACGCGCCGGAGATCAAACAAGATTGATGAAACGCTGGCAGAAGCCGGCGTTTCGTCAATATCCGTACCGTTTCCTCTTTCCGGCCAGAAACCAAAACGTCACGGCCGCCGCCATAACTTCCGCCGCCACAATGGACATCCAGATCCCGTCGATGGCCCAAAGGATCGGAAAGATTACAACCGCCGCACACTCAAAGACCAGCGTCCGCAGAAAGGAGATCAGTGCGGAAGTAAGCCCGTCACCGAGGGCGGTAAAGAAAGACGATCCGAAAATCGCAAAACCGGAAAACAAAAAGGAACAGGAAAAGAACCGGAACCCCCGGACAGTCAGCGCCGTCAGACCCGGATCATATCCCACGAACAGATACGACAGCGGCCCGGCCAGAAGCTGCCCGGCCGCAAACATCAGAACCGCGGATACGCCGACCAGCAGACAGCTTTTCTTCAAAAGCCCGTGCATCTCCTGGTGATTCCCGGCGCCGTAATGATAGCCGACCACCGGAGCGCTTCCCACGGAGTATCCGATAAATACCGCCTGAAAGATCAGGCTGACATACATCAGGACTCCGTAGGCGGCGATCCCGTCCTCCCCGGCGTATTTCATCAGCTGAATGTTATACAGCATGCTGACCAGCGACATGGAAATATTGCTCATAAGCTCAGAGGAGCCATTGGTACAGGTACGGACCAGTACCCTTGTATCCGGGTGGCCCTTTAACCTCACAAGCCGCAGAAGACTTCCGTTGTCCCGCCCAAAATAGACGAGCGGAACCACGCCGCCTACAAACTGGCTGAAAGCCGTGGCTGCCGCCGCACCTTCCATCCCCCAGTGAAATACCGCCACAAACAGCGCATCAAGAACGATGTTGGTGACGCCGGACGCCACGGTCACATACAGTCCCAGCTTCGGCTTTTCCGCCGTGGCGAACAGACACTGAAATTCAAACTGCAGCACATAAAACGGCAGAGCCAGCAGCACGATCCATCCATACCGGACGCTGTCACGGAGAAGTCTCCCCTCTGCGCCCATCAGTGAGGCGACTGGGCGGATGCACACAAAGCCGAAGACTGCCAGCACCACACCGCAGATGATGGATGTATAGACAATCAGGGAAAACAGTTCATTGGCTTTTTCCCGCTTCCCTTCTCCCAGCGTCTTCGCGATCAGCGCCCCGCCTCCGGTTCCGAACATAAAGCCCGCACAGCCCAGGATCATCAGAAGGGGCATGATAAAATTTACGGCCGCAAAAGGGGTCTTCCCTGCAAAATTAGACACAAAAAATCCGTCCACCACCCCGTAGATCGAGGTGAACACCAGCATGATGACGGACGGAAAGGTGAAGCGCAGAAGGCGGCCGTACGTAAAATGATCCGATAAGCGGATGTTCATATCTCATCCCCCGCTTTCATCTGTCCGGCCTTTTCCTGAAGCGCCGTCAGAAAATGCTCCGTCAGCTCCAGATATTTTTCCACATCCTGCTCCGGCCAGGAAGTGTAGATCTCATTCTCCGCCTGCATGATCCGCTTCACCGTCCGTTCTGCCAGGCCCATGCCCTTCTCCGTCAGACAGACCGTTTTGTTTCTGGAACCGGCGGCTTCCAGATAGAGAACCCCCTCCACTTCCAGTTTGCGGAGCGCGGAATTGACCGTCTGCTTACTTAAACCCGAATACCGGCAGATATCCTGCAGAGGACAGCGCTCCCCCTGATCGCAGATCGTATAGAGAATGATCATGGCGCTGTCCGACAGGCCGAGCTTCAGCGACATCTCATGATAGACCGCATTCAGTTCCCCCAGAAGATAATTATAACGTTTCATTACTTTAGAAACCGGTTCCCGCATACTGCACCTCCACATAGTACGAAATCATACCATGCATTATAGTATGATTTCGTACCAATGTCAAGTATGAAATTTTATCATACTGTATAACTGATTTTACACAGGGATCCGTACCTCCTGCACCAGGTTTTCGGAGAAATATTCCTCGATCTTGTGTCGGTCATCTGTCTGCCCCAGCACCCACATCAGCTTGGTAACCGCGGCCTCCGCCGTCATATCGTACGCCTGCAGCACGCCGCTGTTCAGCGCCCGCAGCCCTGTCTCATACACGGAAAGGCTGCTCCCCTCGTATCTGCACTGGCTTCCCACCAGAACCGTCATCCCGCGTTTCACGCTCCGCTCCACCGCCGCCAGAAAATCGTTTTTCAGAAACGGAAGCCCGCCCAGCCCAAAGGCTTCGATATAGACGCCCCGATACCCGTGCTCCTCCAGCATGGACAGGAGTTCCGGCCGGATTCCCGGATACATTTTCAGCACAAACACCCGGTCCGAGTATTCTGTACACAGCCGAAAATCCCCCCTGATTTCCGGAAGATATCCGGTATGGATGCGAAGTCCCAGAGAGCTGATCTGCGCCACATCCGGATAGTTGATGCTCTCAAAGGCGTCAAAGCTCATGGTCCGGACCTTGGAGGCCCGAACGCCCAGCATCACCTTCCGGTTGAAGGCCAGAAAGACGCCCGCATGGCCGCCGGCCGCCATGTGCACCGCGCAGCGACAGTTCTCCATGGCGTCCGCAACCGGATGGCTGATGGAAAGCTGGCTTCCGGTGAGAACCACCGGGATCGGCACATTCTGCAGCATAAACGACAGCATGGAAGCGGTGTACGCCATGGTGTCGGTGCCGTGAATCACCACGATCCCCTGATATCCGGCGGCCGCTTCCTGAATTCTTTCGGCCAGCCTGCGCCAGTCATCCGGAAATATATTGGCGCTGTCCACCAGAAACAGATCCTCCATCTCCAGTTCGATCCCTCCCGCCACCAGCCGCATGGCCTCCAGAAGTTCCCGGCTGCTCAGCCCCGGCTTCAAACCTCTTTCGCTTTCCACGGAGGAAAACGTTCCTCCGGTATTGATGATCAGCAGTTTCTTCATAATTTTTTCTCCTCCGTCCGGCAATCAATCAGGGAAGATTTTCCCCGGCTCGCACACCGGGCCTCCGTCAGCTTGCTAACACTTTTCCTCTGGACGCCCGTGTGCACAGGAAAAGAGCCATCCGATCATTTTATCTAATCGAATGGCTCTTCACCAGTCAATCTGAAGTTTCACCTTTATTATCTCCTTTCAAGATTATTTCCGGATATCACCAGATTGTTTGATCCACTGTTCTGTTTTCACCCTCTGTTCATGCTCAGGAAAGGATCAGCACTTCCGCTTTTTATTATGGCTTCCGTTTTCCTCCCGGATTTCATCGCCATTTTGCTGACATTCAGATCGTTCCCAATCATGACCAAAATTTCATCTTCCCATTGGACCTTTCCTCCATTTCCAGAGACTTTTGTGTGTCTCTTTCTTGTTGGTGACTTTATATTACAATATCCTTCTCTATTTGTCAATAGTTTTCTGAAAATTTTTTATTTTTCTTTGATATTTTTTTCTGTTCAACCCCACGCCAGACGTCTAGCCAGCGTGGGGTTGAACAATAACTTATAGAAGTGCCGATTAAATCAGCGTTTCCTTATGATTCCTGAAGATGCATATTCCCCAGAACCAGTAATTCATACGGTTCCATCGTATAACTTCCCTCTCCCGAAAATATGACCCGGCCTTTATGGTCGGAAGCTCTGCCGGGAGCCGCATCTGCGCGGGACGGGTTTTCTTCATCCGCCCGGCTGCCGTTTTCCAGCAGCACCGTAAGACCGCGCCATTTTGCGTCCGTCCTGATGCGCTGCCGCTTTCCGTCCAGATTGCAGAGTACCACAATCTGCTGATCTCCCAGTACTCTTTTATACGCCGTCACCATATCGTTTTCGGTCTCCAGAAAGGCGATCTCCCCCTTTGCGATCACCGGATATGTCTTCCGCATAGCGATCAGTTTTTTATAAAAAGCGAGAATAGAATCCCCGTCCTTTTGCTGAGCTTCTACGGTGATCTTCCCTCTGAATTTCGCAGACATGGGAATCCACGGTTCCGTCTCGGAAAATCCGCCGTACGTCTCCTGGTTCCACTGCATGGGCGTCCTGCTGTTGTCCCGGGACCTGGCCGCCAGGGTCGCCAGCGCCTCTTCTTTCGTCTTCCCTTTTTCCAGCAGGATCTGATAATAGTTCAGGCTTTCCACGTCCCGGTACTGCTCGATGGAGGGGTAGTGGGCATTCAGCATTCCGATCTCTTCCCCCTGATAGATATACGGAGTTCCGCGCATCAGATGGATCATACCCGCCAGCATTTTTGCCGACGCTTTCCAGTATACGCCCTCATCGCCCATTCTGCTCACGATCCGGGGCTGGTCGTGGTTGCACCAGAACAGTGCGTTCCATCCGCCGCCTTCCTGCATGCCCGCCTGCCATTTGACAAAAAGTTCCTTTAATTTCCGGTAATCGGGAGCCGCCAGCGCCCATTTGTCCCCGTCTTTGTAATCCACTTTCAGGTGATGGAAATTAAAACACATGGAGAGTTCTTTCTCCTTCGGGGAGGAATAGCGGATGCAGTGTTCCAGCGTTGTAGAGGACATTTCCCCCACGGTGATGAAGTCTTCAATCCCTGTGTCTCTGACCAGTTCTTTCAGATATTCGTGGATATGCGGGCCGTCGCTGTAGAATCTCCGCCCGTCTCCCTCAAAATCGTCGAGCATCTGTTCCGGCTTGGACACCAGATTGATTACGTCGAACCGGAACGCCCGGATGCCTTTTTTCTTCCAGAACCGGAGAATTTCCTTTAATTCCTCCCGGACCTCCGGGTTGTCCCAGTTCAGATCCGCCTGCGTCACATCGTACAGCCGCAGATACCATTTTTTCAGGCCGGGGACATATTCCCATGCCGTCCCGCCGAATTTGGACTGCCAGTTGGTGGGCGCCTGATCCGGCGTCCCTTCCCGGAAAATATAATAGTTCTGATATTTCTCCTCTCCTGCCAGCGCTTTCTGGAACCACTCATGTTGGGTGGACGTATGGTTAAACACCATATCCAGCATGATGCCCATACCCCGCGCTTCGCTTTGGCGGATCAGTTTCTCCAGATCCTCCATCGTCCCGAAGAGGGGATTGATCTCCCGGTAATCTGCCACGTCGTACCCGTTGTCTCTCTGGGGAGAGGGAAACACCGGGGTCAGCCATAGATAATCTACGCCCAGTTCCTGAAGGTAATCTAATTTTTCGATGATTCCGGGAATGTCTCCAAAACCGTCCCCGTTGGTGTCGCGAAAGGACTTCGGATAAATCTGATAAACCACCTGACTGCTGAAATCTGCCATTTTCTCCTCCTTTATTTCAAATCCGTCTTTTCCTGCCGGACGCGGCAAACATCCTGCGTCCTGTGCGCATTTCTCCGCCCATCAATTAACAACTTGTTTAAATAAGTTCTTTTCTATGTTATAGCATACTTGTTTGAACATGTCAATGCCTTTTTCGATATTTGTTTAAACAAGAGATTGACTTTTTTATCCTCCGTTTCTATAATAGAGATATCGGACAGTTGAAAGCCGTGTGAGAGGTAAACAAGAATGCCAAAAGCAATATATGAGACGATTTATAAAGATTTGAAACAGAAAATTGAAAGCAATGTCTTCACTTATCAGGAACTTCTGCCCTCAGAGAACACCTTGATTCAGACGTATCACTGTTCCCGCAATACCCTGCGCCGGGCCGTCAGCCGGCTGGTAAATGACGGCTATGTACAGACCATGCAGGGGAAGGGCGTCCGCAACATCTATCAGCCGACCGCGCAGACCGCCTTTACCATCGGGGAGATCGAGAGCTTCCGCGAGTCCGCCGCACGCAACGGACACCATTCTTCTACAAGAGTGCTCCTGTTTACGGAATTTGCGGTAAATGAAAAGCAGGCCTTGTACACGGGATTTTCCGCCGGAGCAGAGGTTTATTATATTCAGCGCCTCCATTATCTGGACGGGATCCCTCTGATTCTCAATCACAATTATTTTCTGAAGGAAGCGGTCCCCGGCCTTACGAAGGACATCGCGGAAAATTCTATTTACGAATATCTGGAACAAACACTGCACATGACGATTGTGAACAGTAAACGGATTATGACTGTAGAAAAGATGACGCAGATTGATGAAAAATATCTGAAAATGAATGCCGACGATTATAACTGCATGGCGGTGGTCAGCAGCCAGACCTATAACAGCGACGGCGTAATGTTTGAATATACGCAGTCGAGGCACCGCCCGGATTACTTCCGTTTTTATGAC
This sequence comes from uncultured Lachnospiraceae bacterium, assembly GCA_910587765.1. Lineage (GTDB taxonomy): Bacteria > Bacillota > Clostridia > Lachnospirales > Lachnospiraceae > Hominiventricola. Next base: position 52,810 of record CAJUNR010000021.1, on the reverse strand, counting down.
AATGCCGTGAGAAAACCCGGATGAATCCGATCGAGCAGGGAAGATTTATCTTCCCCTGCCCGCGCACCGGGCATCCGTCGGCTTGCTGACATATTTCATCCGGACACCCGTGTGCATAAAACCCCCCTGCCGTATCCGGACACCGGCAGCGCCCGAATCCAGTGCAGGGGGTTCTGCATTATCCGTAAATGCTCTGATAGTCTGTATCTTCCAGCGTCAGAGCCCCGAAATAACGTTCAAAATCCATGCCCAGATATTCGCTCATCTGCTTCATTTCCACGAGCGTCTTGACATCAATGGCGACGCCCTCCGCTTTCACGCGCTCCAGCGCCAGTATTTCCTTTTCTCCGTGCGTGTAGATTCTCTCCCTGCCGTCCGCTTTGGGGGCTTCCCGCAGTTCCTGCAGAAACGCCGAAAAATGCCGCTGAATCATCTCCGGATCCCCGAACACGGCCGGATCGATGGCGATAAAACCATGGCAGGTTCCTCCCTTGTCTCCCGTATGCGTATGGTTGGACGTCAGTCCCTGTGACAGAACCGAGGTGAAAATCTCGCAGATCATGCCGTACCCGTACCCTTTATGGCTGCCTGTCACTTCTTCATTTTCTCCCAGAGGCATGATCCCCCCGCCTGCTTTATTGACGATATTCTTCAGAACGTCATCCGCATCATTGGACGGGTTCCCGTTCTTGTCGAGCGCCCAGCCGTCCGGCAGCGGTTTTTCCGCTTTGCGGTACATCTCCAGTTTTCCTCTGGTGACCACGGTGGTAGACGCGTCAAAGAAGAACGGATACGGCTTTGCAGGCATCGCAATCGCGATCGGATTGCTGCCCAGCATCGCTTTTCTCGCATTTGTCGGCACCATGATCGCCTCGGAATTGGTAAACGACAATCCGATCAATCCCTCGTCGCACGCCATCTTCGCGTAATATCCCGCAATTCCGTAATGATTGGAATTGCGCACGGTAACTACCGCCATGCCGGTCTTTTTGGCCTTCTCTATGGCCGTCCGCATGGCCTTGTGGCCGATTAGCTGGCCCATGCCGTCATGTCCGTCGATGACGGCCGAAACCGGCGTCTCAAACACTGTCTCCGGAACCGCGTCGACCTTGATCATCCCGCTCTCGATTCCTTTATGATAGCGCGTCAGCCGCTGCATCCCGTGAGACTCGATCCCGTACTGATCCGACATCAGCAGTACATCCGTAATAATGGAACTTTCCTCTTCCGAAAAACCGAATTTCCGGAACGCGTCTTTGCAAAACTTCTCCAATACCCCTGCATCAAAATATTTGTGTGCCATTGTCTGTTCCTCCTTATTTTTAACCCGTTATTTTTCTTCCGGAAGGTTTCAGAAAATTTTATTTTCTGTACCGTCGGCAAACCTCTCACATCCCCGCATGGCTCTTCAGAATCAGCTTCGGCAATCGCTCGTTCAGCTCCGTAAAACCGCTTCTATCATACAGTTCCATCTCATATAGTCTGTAATCTACCGCCATTCTTCCCCCGTCCGGTCGGAAACATCTGCAAACAGGCAAATACCCGGCCTTATTCCTGCTTCCTTTACTTCGTTTCAGTATATCATCAAATATTACCTATTTCAAGTTCTGCCGGGAGCTCAGGCAAGTTAAACATATAAAACAAAAAAGACGCATGGTTCACAATTTACTGTTCCATGCGCCTTTACGCTGTTATTTTGATATTAAATTTCTTTCCCTCTCCGTTTCGCCCTGCTCTGTTGCCTGTTATGCTGCCGGCCTTCTGTTTGATATAATAGAGAAGTCATCAGTATATTCCCCTGTCTGATAATCATGGATTAGAATTTTATGGGGCCCTTCAAGAGAAATCCATATTTCAAAATCTGCCGGTATAAATTCTCCGTCCGTTGTCAGCATACCATTAAACCACCAGTAGGATGCATCTTCCCCATATATAAAATCCACATCAAAATGAATTCCCTCCATGCCTTCCACTGTCTTTACTCCCTGCATACAATTTAAAGCGTCCGTTTTTTCGCTAAGTTCCGGTATTTTGCTGTATATTTCTTTTTTCAAATTCTCTACTTCCTCATAGTGATGCGTCCGCCAGTCATATATTTCCCTTCGGTCATATTCGGGGCAGGCAAGGTAAACCGTTTTCCCTTTTACATCGGGAATGATAACAGAAAAATCGGTCTTATCTCTTGCAAAGGGAATTGTTTCCGCACAATAAACGATCACATTCACAACATTTGGATCATTCTCATCTTCTTCCCACACCACTTTACTGACGTGGAATGAATACAGATTTATTTTTCCGTTTACAGTAAGCTGCCCCGTTTCTTCGTCATATGCGGTGTCAGGTATGGACATATATCCTGTTCCAAGCGGCGTGCCGATCACATAAATTTTAAGGGCAGCAGATAACAAGAGTATGAACAGAATACCTACCAGTATTCCTACGGTTATTTTCAGGCGGTTTGTACGCTTTCGTATCTTTTTAAATGCGTCCACAACCATCGTATCACTGGCAGATAAATCATCCTTTCCAATGCCTTCTTCCATTTCCGTATAGATTTTATGGCATTCCTCACATTCCCCTAAATGATTTTTCACCAGTTCATTTCCTGTGTCACTTAAAATGTTGTCAATGTAACCGGGAAGAAGATCCCGTATCACGTCGCAGTTATGTTTCTCGTTCATTCTTACTAAGCTCCTTTCTGATTTTTTGTTTGGCACGGAAAAAAACAGTTCTGCTCCAATTTTCACTTTTTCCCATTATTTCCCCGATTTCACGGAAAGATAATTCTCCGCTTATACGATACAATACAACTTCCCGCTCCCGTTCCGACAGGAGGTGGATTGCCCGATACAGTTCTATCTTATTTTCCTGCTGAATAACAAAGGTTTCCCCTTCCGATATTGAAACATCCGGCAAATCATCGGTAAGTTCCACCATTTTAAAACGGTTCTTTTTCCGGAGTTCCTGCCATAATATATGCTTTGCAATCTGACAAAGCCATACAGACAATTTGCAAGAAGAATCATAACGTGAAATAGACATACTTGCCTTCAAAAAAGTTTCTTGTGTCATTTCCTCGGACCATTCAGCATTATGCGTATGGGAATATAAAAATCCATAAACCAACCTGGAATACTTCTGATAAATAACTTCCATATCTGAGTAATCCATTCCTTAACTCACCTCCTCTACCCTTTATATCACATTAATTTATAATTCGTTACAAAAATTGCGGAAACTCAAGGAAATTTTACATATTGCTTTTTAAGGCTACATATACTATAATGCCGACAGGAAAATGAAATCAGTGTTCACGTTAACACAAAGCGAAAACCCCCGGAGCGCAGGTCCGGGGGGTTTCTTACAGGCTAGTTGTCATACTCATTGCCGTCTAACCATTTGCAGATGAAGCAGCAAGCAACACCTGCCGCAACAGCGACTAAAAATGATATCATAATTTAACACACGAAAGCCCCCATGATGATTGCTGCCATCATAGGGGCATCGCTCTCAAGTACCATTTAATTTTCTCTCAGATGAACACGATGATAAAAAAGATATCGTTCCATCTCGTTATTATACAGAACCGCATTCTGTTGGAATTACTTTTGCCTCTCTATATCTTCCTTAAAGATAATTCCTGATCAAATTGATAACTGTAGTGGTAATTTTAGGTCCTGCTATGTGATCAAAAATATTCCCTCCGCTAACTACACCAACTACAGTAAAATTCCCATCTGAGATATCAAAAATAGGCCCACCACTGCATCCTTCATTTCCTTCTGCCAATGTACGTATCAATAAACCATTATCTGAAATCACTTTTCCTTCTGATACTCCTTGAGTGCAACCTTTATCAGATATAAAAACCGGATCTGACGGATATCCTATCGACATTATATTTTTATTAAGTAACGATGATTCAACCTTACATGGAAATGTCCCAGCTTCACTACCTATAGGAGTACTCAACTTCAACAATGCCCAATCATAATCTGCAGACATTGAATCTGTCCATCCTATTGAGACGTAATACGCACGTGCTTTTGATGATGCTACACAATTCCCCTCATAGTCAAATCCTGCATAAAAATTAATTTTTGTAGCATTTCCGTAGCCTTCTTCGTATATCTGAACATTATGGGCGGCTGTTAGCACCAAATTATCTGCTACTAAAAACCCGTTCCATAACCACCTTTGCCACCCTCATAATCTATGCTCAAAAGACCGATTGCGCTAAATGGATATTCTCCAACCCAATCAACCGGATCCAAAAAAAATGGAGAAACATACTATTTATCCTCCAGAATATAATTAAATTCTCACAATTTAAAATTTGAGTTTAAAAATATATATGAGGTCAACCTTGTTTGGCCTCTGTAATCTGCTGTTCTCCCAGTACAACGTCAAAACATGGTCGCCCAGATGATATTCTTCCGAAAACTTATCCGTCAATTCATCCAGTTCATAATTCAGATCATAATAACGGCCTTGGGCATCTTTCACGTAAAGTCCCGGGAAATCAACCCTCTGGTCTGTTTCTTCGTTTACAAGTTCCCCTGCCGTAATCCCCAAACGGTCGCCCAGACCAAACAGATAATTTGCAATAAACGGTATTGACAAAATCATCAGATCCATGAAGAGCATTAAAAAAATCTGTTTTCCAAGACGTTTCGCATTTTTCATAACAATTTTCCAAGTAGCAATGTTTCGATCACGTACTTCGGGAAGAACCTTCTTTCAGCTCTTCAAGAATCACATAATCTGTATCGGCAAAGATACCTGAAATCTTTGTTTCTGAAGAATCACCAGAAATTGCGTACGCATCCGTACCAGGAGCAGCGAACACCATCGAACCGCACATAATAAAAAGAAACACAACAGAAATTAACATTTTAAATTTTTTCATCATCATCTTACCTTTTATAATAAATATATTTCATTTTGAAAACAATCCGCCATATAGGGAAACTTCTGCCTTCCTCCTTTCCGGTTTCCCTTACAATCGGATATTTCAAACTAATTAATCATCATGCCTATGTCAGTTTTCAATAAATATTGAAAATTTATTTTATGTGATGGCTTCTTTGTATTTACATATACAAAGAAGCCGGAAGATTACTTTTTATAATAACCCGTCACATTAATCTTTACATTATTCGGGTTCTCTACAAACACCATATAACTGCCGCTTTGATCTAACGAAAATTTATAATGTATGGTATCAGAACCAGTAACGTATCTCCTTCCTTCATTCGGCTCGACAATTCCAACGTTTATCTTCAAGTCCGTTGGCTCCACTGATACACTGACTGTAATATATCCGCCAGAAGACATCTCAAAGGATGGGGTTTTCTTTGACGCATTCGCTCCCACTGTCCATTCAAAAGGCACTGTCGAAGAACGTCCGTCATCCATCACTTCCCCTTCTTCCGCCACCCAGCCGTCATCCGGTTCTTCCCGATATTCTATATACTGTTCCTCTATTGCCTGCTCCTCAACTTCCACCACCGTCGCCTTATACAGCGCCTCATACCCTTCGATTACGCCGGCGCCGGCCGCATATACGGTCGTGCTTCCCATGAGCAGACAGACTGTAGTCCATACAGCCGCCATGGTACGGGTCATATTCTTTTTATTATGTAAACTCTTCATATTCTCTATCCTCCTTAAAACATCGCACCTGTTTTCCGCAGCCGTCGCCTGCGTCAGATGCATCCTTTCCGCACCCTGCAAAGCAGTTTTCAGCAGGATCCGTATATATCTGCCCATATCTTCCTCCCGGCAGACCTCCTCATCCACATAATCTTCGCTGAGACTTCGGTATTCCTCGCTGATCTTCCCGCATACGAACCACGGGCAGAACCAGCAGAAAATCCGAAGCAGGAGCAGCAACCTCCGCATCCATATATCTCCATGCCTGTAATGATACAGTTCATGGCGGCAGATCATCCACAGCTCTTCCTCTTCCAGGGGTTCCGTCCCCAGATACAGCCTGGTGCGGAAAAATCCGCCGATGGCCGGCGTCAGCCGCTCTCCCCGGCAGACCGGAATCCGCCGCCGGATTCCCATCGTTCGGCCAAGCTGCCTAAGGACCCGGACCTCGCTCTGCTCTTCCGGAACGACCACACTCTTTACCGGGCGCTCCCGGTATAATTCCCTTCCGCAGCGGATCGCAGATATAAGGACGCCCAGGAGCCAGACTGCGGCAGTTCCGAAAGCCGCTCTCATGAGGAAACCGGTACCGTTCATAAAATCACCGTTCCAGGAACCGTCAAGATCTCTAAAATGCAGATACACCAGCGTGTAAGCGACCGGCGCGCAGAAACAGAGAATCACCGCCTGCAGTCCCCGGTGCAGATACCGGGCCGAACAGCGGTCCTTCCACAGCCGGACGGTCAGACGCCAGAACAAATATGCGGCGGTACCGGTCAGGACGTTAAAAACAGCAGCATATCCAGCCGGATCCACATCTCATTCATCCATATATTCATCCAGAAGCTCCTTCATTTTCTTAACATCTTCTTTTGTAAGGTCCGAGGTTTCCACAAGGGAAGCCAGCATGCCGACGCCGGACCCCCGGTACCACTGCTTCCGAAAACTGTGAAGCTTCTGATCCCGGTAATCATCCATGTTGATCTCCGGATGCCACTGATGGGAGTGGTGCTTTTTATAACGACTGACCAGCCCTCTGTTCAGCAGATTTTTCATGAATGTGGCGACGGCGTTGTTGGCATAATCCTTCCCATAATGCTCCCTCAGACGCTCTGTGATCTCATAGACCGTCAAGTCCTCCCCGGATTCCCACAGACACTGCATGATGACTTCCTCTGCGGGCGTCATTTGTTTTTCCATATTCGTTCACCACCTTGCCAGACTCAAAATCTATGTTTATTTATAATTTTTCAATAAATATTTACTTTTAAAGTATAAAAGAAAACGGGAGGGCTGTCAAGCGCATTTTACCGGCAGAAGCTGCGGCAATGCTTCTCTAAGATACAAACACGGAGATTCCGTCCGGGATCACCACGACCTTCGCGTCTGCGCCCTTAATCCAACAGGCTTTCTCCAGCGCCTCATCCATCGTCGACGCATGAATCATATTGGCTTTTTCCACGGTCTCCCGGTCCAGACAGGTGGTTACCAGAATCACCTTATGCTTCTTCAGGGCCCGTACATAGACCTGAACGCACCACTGCTCGCTGATCGTTTCCTTCGGCGGAATTTTCGACAGATACTCGTCGATTTCTTCCGCCGATCCCATACAGATCAGTTTCTCAAAGAGATTCCCGCCCATGCCGTCCACGCAGGAAGCGGACATGATGATCACGCCGTCCTCCCCGGCGCACGCCTCCGCAGTGGAGACCGCCTTGGGCGTCTGGTACAGATTCTGGTCCAGCGGATAACCGCCGTTGGAGGTGATCACGATATCTCCTGTAACCGGCGGGCACCAGAACAGCTTCCGCACAAATTCCACTCCTTTTTCATGAGCCTTTTCCAGATCCCCCGCGAAGGCGGCGATGATCCTTTTCCCGCTGTTCTGCGCCACGTTCAGGATGAACTGCACATTGACTCTTCTGGCTGCGGTGACCATATCCAGATGAATCGGATTGCGCTCCAGTACGCCGGTTACGGACCACGGACTGGAGATCGCTTTATAAGAATGATTCTCATTTACTGTCACCGCATTGCAGATGCCCGGAAGGATGCTTTTGCGTCCGCCGGAGAACCCGGCAAAAAAGTGCGGCTCAATAAACCCTTCGGTGACCAGCAGATCACAGTCCGCCGCCAGCCGGTTCACATGAAATTCCGCTCCGGACGGCAGTATGCCCATGGCCGTAAATTCCTCCGGCTCAAAGGCATGGTTGACTACGATCTTCTCGTGATCCACGATCTCGTCTCCGAACATGAACCGCATCTCTTCTTCGGTCGTCGCCCGGTGTAGCCCAGTGCCGATCAGAATCGTAATTTGGGCGTCCGGGTTTCCCCGGCGGATCTCTTCCAGAAGGATCGGCAGCGTCAGCCTGCTCGGAACCGCGCGTGTATGATCGCTGGTGACCAGCGTCACGCGCTCCTTCCCCCTTGCAAGCTCCCGAAGCGGCGGCGTCCCGATGGGATGCTCCAACGCCTCCCGCACCAGTTCCGCTTCCTCCTTGCCGGGATCATAGCGGTCTCCTTCCGCGGTGATAACCGCTTTCAGATTTTCCTCCGGGATGTGCAGCTCCATATGCCCTTTATAATACGGAATCTGTATGGTTTTCATAGACCCCCTCCTGTTTTTGGCTGATTTTCCTTTATTATATCCTTCCAGCCATGGATTCCGCAAGAAATTTGAGTGATTTTCGCAGTTTTCTTTTCTGTTTACACACGGTTTTCCGTCCGGCGCAGGCTGATCCCCCCCAAAAACCAGCGCAGGCACAGGGCACCAAAAGCGTGCCTTGTGCCGGGATGATAGTGCCGGTGCGGATCAGGACTCGAACGTCGCTATAACTGTTTTCTTAGCTTCTCCTTTTATGTCTGTTACAAAGCGGATATTGCCTGCGACGCCCGGTTCGGTAATAATGCACACCGTCGTATCCGGATGTCCGGCTGCTTTGATCTTTGCTCTGTCAAACCGGATCAGCGGCGTCCCAACCGACACCTTCTGCCCCTCCGATATCAGATATTCAAAACCGTCTCCCTTCATATCCACCGTATCGATGCCGATATGCAGCAGAATCTCCATGCCGTTATTCAGCTTCAGCCCGCAGGCATGACGGGAGTCGGGCATCATAACGGTAACCTCCGCGTCCGCCGGCGCATACAGCGTCTCATTTTCCGGGATGATTGCCAGGCCGTCACCCATGATCCCTTCGGAAAAGACGCCGTCGCCCACTTCCTTCAGCGGGATCACTTTTCCGGATAAATATGCGGTCAGTGTTCCGGAAACCGCCTTCTGTGCTTCCTTATTCCGCATAACAGTTGCCGTAACTCCTGCCGCCGCGCTTGCACCTGCTCCTGCAGCAATCTCTGTCAGATCGGCAGTTTCATGCGTCTGATCTGCCTGCAGACGCTTCCTGCCCGAGATCACTGTCAGCACAAACGGAACCGCAATCGCAACCGCCATGCAGAGCGCAAAACCGATCATGGAAGCCGGACGGATAGAAAGGATTCCTGGCAGTCCGCCTACGCCGATGGCATTGGCGGTCGTCCCCATGGCCACACAGACCACCGCCGCACAGGCGGAGCCAATCATACCGCATACGAACGGGAATACATGTTTTAAATTCACACCGAAGATCGCCGGCTCGGTGACGCCGAGGTAACAGGAGACGCAGGCCGGTACGTTTACTTCCTGAGCTTCCGCATTTTTCCTCTGAAGCGCGATCATGCCGAGCACCGCGGAACCCTGAGCGATGTTGGACAAGGCGATCATGGGCCACAGCATGGTCCCGCCGTAATCCGCGATCAACTGCAGGTCAATGGCATTGGACATGTGATGGAGTCCTGTAATCACCAGCGGTGCATACACAAACCCGAACACGGCTCCGAAGAGAACCTTGAAAGGACCGGTGATTCCCGCGTAGACAACGGAAGAGATGGCGGACCCGATCTTCCAGCCGATGGGACCGAGCACGAAGTGCGCCGCGATCACTGCCAGCACCAGACTGCAGAACGGAACGACAATCATGGACACCACTTGCGGCGTGATCTTTCGGAAAAACCGTTCCAGATAGACCAACGTGAAGGCCGCCAGGATCGCCGGCAGCACCTGCGCCTGATAGCCGATCATGTTAACCTGAAAATACCCGAAATTCCATGCCGGGATATCCGCCGCCGCTGTTCCTGCCACCGCGTACGCATTGAGAAGCTGTCCGGATACCAGCGTCAAACCGAGAACGATGCCGAGCATCTGCGTAGTGCCCATTTTCTTTGTCACCGACCAGCAGATTCCTACCGGCAGCATGTGGAAGACGGCTTCTCCGATGAGCCACAGAAAACTGTCGATTCCCGCCCAGAACTGGCTGATGTCGCACAGAGTCTTTGTTCCGTTTTCAAATAAATACATGCTGTCAATGCAGTTGCGGAAACCCAGGATCAAACCTCCGGTGATAATCGCCGGAATCAGCGGGGCGAAGATCTCCGCCAGCGCCGTGATCATCCGCTGCAGCACGTTCTGATTCTGCTTCGCCGCGCTTTTTACCGCGTCCTTGGACACGCCTTCGATGCCGGACACAGCGATAAAATCATTGTAAAAATCCGCCACCGTGTTGCCGATAATCACCTGAAACTGTCCAGTCTGCGTGAAACTGCCCTTCACCACTTTCATGGCTTCAATCTTCGCAATGTCCGCCTTCTTCGGGTCGTTGAGCACGAACCGCATCCGCGTCATACAATGCGATACCGCAGCGATGTTTTCTTTCCCTCCTACATACCGCAGCAGCTCTTTTGCGTCTTCTACGTATTTTCCCATTTCTTTCCTCCTTTTGTTTGTCGTTTACATGTTCAAACAAGTTGTTATGTATTATATATATCACACTTGTTTGAACATGTCAAGCATTATTTCATAATTTGTTTAAACAAGTTTATTTTCAGAAATAAATTGCGGTTTTCCGCTCTCCGCCTGTTCTCCTCTTGACTTTCTCCTGTTCCGAATTATAATAAAATCAGATGTTTAAACAGGTCACCAAGGAGGACTTTCATGGAGCAACAGCCCATTCTTTTAAAGGAAATCTGTCCCCACGGCACAAAATTTCTGCCCTGCGCGGCCTACCGTACGCATTCTGTGGGAAAAGGAGTGTTTGTAAAACATCACTGGCATGACGAAGCGGAAATCCTGTATTTTTCGGAAGGCGGATTCCGGCTTGAAATCAATATGGAATCTTTCCAGATTTCCTCCGAATGTTTTTATTTCATCAATCCCGGTGAGCTGCACGGCATTATCTCCGAGACCTTTGACCCCCACTGGGAGGATGCCGTCGTTTTTTTGCCTGGGATTCTGGGATTTGATTCGCATGACGAGACGCAGATTCGTCTGATCAAACCGATCCGGAATGGGAAGCTGCTCTTTCCCCGCTGTGTTGCACCGCCGCATCCTGCATTCCTGTCGCTGCGTCACGCCTTTGCGGATATCATGGGCGTCTTTGAACGGATCGCGGAAGACGGCAGCCTGACGGCGGACGGCCTGGCCTGTCAGCTGTACATTAAATCTTCTCTGCTGCGCATTCTGGCCACGCTCTCTGAACATGGACTTTTTCTGCCTGTAGAACGGAATTTTGACAAACGTGTGGAGAATATTAAAACAGTGCTTTTATATATTGAAGAAAATTATCACAATAAAATATATATATCGGATCTTGCCGGCCAGGTAAATCTGAACGAACAGTATTTCTGCCGGCTTTTTAAAAAAGTGATCGGACATTCCCCTATAGAATATATCAATGAATACCGGATCAAGCAGGCCAAACGTCTTCTGGAGGAGACCGATCTGCAGGTAACGGAAGTCTGTCTGGAATGCGGCTTCAATAATCTGGGCAATTTTCTGCAGGAGTTCCGGAAACGCACAGGCACGACGCCTTTACAGTATAAGAAAAATTTTGAAATTTCCTAAAAGTCATAATACCGTAGTTTTTAAGCAAATAACCGTAAGACATCCGCCGCGTGTGTCATTAAAATAGAAGCAACAACAAAACACAGGACAGCGGACAGAACGAAATTTATCCGGCTGAAAAATCAGCGGCAGGCAAAATCAGGAGGTATGGTTATGAACAGAAAATGGTGGCATGACAAAGTTGCATATCAGATTTATCCGAAGAGTTTCTACGATTCCAACGGCGACGGCATCGGCGATATTCCAGGTATTATCAGCAAACTGGATTACCTTGCGGATCTGGGCATCGATATTCTCTGGCTGTCCCCGTGTTATCAGTCTCCTCTGGCTGACCAGGGATATGATATCTCGGACTACTACCGGATCGATCCCCGTTTCGGCACCATGGAGGATATGGAGAATCTGATCGCGGAGGCAAAAAAGCGGGGCATTTGTATTCTCATGGACCTGGTCGTCAACCACTGCTCGGATGAGCATGAATGGTTCAAAAAAGCCTGTGAGGACCCGGACGGAACATATGGAAACTATTTTTATCTGCGGGACAAAAAAGAGGGAGAGCTGCCGACGAACTGGCGTTCTTATTTCGGCGGTCCTGTGTGGGAGGACCTGCCGGGCACCAATAAGCAGTATCTCCATGTATTTCATAAGAAACAGCCGGATCTGAACTGGGAAAACCCGGAAGTCCGGGAGGAAGTTTATAAGAACATCAACTGGTGGCTGGACAAGGGACTGGGCGGTTTCCGCATAGATGCCATTATCAATATCAAGAAAGCCCTTCCGTTCCGTGATTACGAGCCGGACCGGGAGGACGGCCTGTGCAGCATCCATGCCATGCTGCAGGAGGCGAAGGGAATCGGAACGTTTTTAGGGGAAATGCGCGACCGCACCTTCCGGAAGTATGACGCCTTTACCGTAGGGGAAGTGTTCAATGAAAAACCGGAAGAAATCCCGGAGTTTATCGGCGACGACGGTTATTTCTCCACTATGTTTGATTTCAACGAGACGATTTTCGGAGGCAGTGAAAAGGGATGGTATGACACAACGCCCATCACGCCGGACGACTATAAAAAGTGCTGCTTTGACGCGCAGGCAAAGGTGGGCGATATGGGATTTCTCTCAAATATTATCGAGAACCATGACGAACCCCGGGGCGTCAGCCGTTATATCCCGGAAGGAGACTGCTGCATCGAGAGCAAGAAAATGCTGGCGGCGCTGAACTTTCTGCTGCGGGGACTGCCTTTTATCTATCAGGGCCAGGAACTGGGGATGGAAAATGTACCGATTGCGTCCATCGACGAAGTGGATGATATCTCCGCCCGCGACGAATACCGGGTCGCGCTGGAAGCGGGCCTTTCTCCGGAAGAGGCGCTGAAGGTCGTGGCAAAATACAGCCGCGACAACGCGCGCACGCCCATGCAGTGGACAGACGGGGCAAACGCCGGCTTTACGACCGGCACCCCCTGGCTGAAAGTCAATCCCAACTATCTTTCCATCAATGCCGCCGCGCAGACAGAGGATGCTGACTCGCTTTACTCTTTCTATAAGAAACTGATCTCGCTGCGCAAAGATCCGGTTTATAAGGAAACCATCGTGTACGGCGCCCTGGAACCGGTGTGGGAAGAACGGCACAATCTGATGGCCTATTATCGAAAAGGGGATCGGACGCTGCTGGTCGTGGGAAATTACCAGAGAGAGGCGCAGGAGATCAAACTGCCTGCCGGATACCGGAAGGTTCTTCTGAACAATTACAAAGAGATCGCGGAAGACGGACAGACCATCCGGCTGCAGGGATATCAGGTTCTGGTACTGGAAATGGGCATCTGACCGAAAGCATCCCCGGAAGGATTTTACGGAACAAAGTGAGAGAACATCCTTTCAGGCGCCGGGGCGAAGTAAGGGCAGATGCGGAACGAAACGAAAAGAAAGGAAAACGATATGAAAAGAGCATGGTGGAAAGAAGCGGTGATTTATCAGATTTATCCGCGCAGCTTTATGGACAGCAACGGCGACGGCATCGGCGACCTGCAGGGAATCATCAGCCGGCTGGACTATCTGAAATATCTGGGGATCGACGTGATCTGGCTCTCGCCGGTGTATCAGTCCCCCAATGACGACAACGGATACGACATCAGCGACTATCAGGATATTATGGACGAATTCGGTACGATGGCGGACTTTGACACGCTGCTGGCGGCCGCACATGAGCGCGGAATCAAGATCGTCATGGATCTGGTCGTCAATCATACGTCGGATGAACACAGATGGTTTATGGAGAGCCGGAAGTCCAGGGACAACGCGTACCGCGATTACTATATCTGGCGCGAAGGCAAAGACGCCCAGACGCCGCCCAACAACTGGGGTTCCTGCTTCGGCGGCCCGGCATGGCAGTATGACGAGGCAACCGGCATGTACTACCTGCATCTTTTTTCCGCAAAACAACCGGACTTGAACTGGGACAATCCCAGGGTACGCGAGGAAGTGTTTGACATGATGACGTGGTGGTGCGACAAGGGGATCGACGGCTTCCGCATGGATGTCATCAGTATGATCTCCAAGACGAAGGAGATGCCGGACGGCGAGGTACAGGGGTTATACGGCAGTTTTAATCCTTATTGTGTACACGGGCCCAACGTCCATAACTATTTACAGGAAATGAATGAAAAAGTGCTCTCAAAATACAACATCATGACCGTCGGAGAGACCAGCGGCGTGACCACGGAGCTGGCGAAGCAGTACGCGGGCGAGGATACCCACGAACTGAACATGGTATTCCAGTTCGAGCATGTGGAGGGAGACGGTAAATACGGGAAGTGGACGGATGAGAAGATTCCCCTCACTACGCTCAAGAAAACACTGTCCCGCTGGCAGAAAGAACTTTACGGCAGGGCATGGAACAGCCTGTTCTGGGACAATCACGACCAGCCGCGCGCGGTCTCGCGTTTCGGCGACGACCGTCCCCAGTACCGGGAGATGTCCGCGAAGATGCTGGCCACCTGCCTGCATATGCTGCAGGGGACGCCGTACATCTATCAGGGAGAAGAGCTGGGCATGACGAATTATCCGTTCCGGAGCCCGGAGGACTTCCGCGATATCGAGAGCGTCAACGCTTACCGGGAATGGTGCGAAGAAGGGCCTCTGCCCCATGAAGTGTTCTGGCCCTGCATTACGTTTAAGAGTCGCGATAACGCCAGGACGCCGGTCCAGTGGGATGATTCCCCGCAGGCAGGCTTTACCGCGGGCACCCCGTGGATCGCGGTCAATCCCAACTATACAGAGATCAACGCCAAAGCGGAGACCGCCGACCCCGATTCCGTGTTCCATTATTATAAAAAACTGATCTCCCTCCGAAAAGAGCATCCGATCATCGTATACGGAAAGTATGAGCCGATGCTGGAGGACAACGAAGAACTGTTTGTCTATACAAGAGAGATGGACGGCGAGAAACTGCTGGTTGTATGCAGCTTCTGCGACCACGAGACGCACGTTACCATCCCGGCGGAATTTACGGGAGCCTCCTGCCTGATCTCCAACACGGGGAACGTGTACGACAGGACCGAACTGACGCTGAAGCCGTACGAGGCTTTTGTACTGCGGAAAAGCGGGGAAAGATAAACGCGAAACAGAAAGGATAACTGTAAAATGCCGGACCCCGCTCCGGCATTTTACAGTTATCTTTTTATCAGAACAGCTCACGAGAACAAATCCTCTAACGTAAACATCATTACATGTTCCATATTCGATTCGAAACCGGCTCTGGAAAAAAATCCGTATTTATAACAGGAAAGCGGGCTGTTTTCCACCTGTGCGATCTCCTGTTCCATCAATTTCCGGGTGAGCGGCGCCTTTCTGAATTTTGCTTCATAAAAAATATAGCCCTTGGAATCCAGCGTCACAATATCAAATTCCCCGTTCATTTTCTTTTTGGGATCATCATAATAATATGTGCCGATTTTTTCAAAAGGCTCTTCCAAACGGCCACGACGGTTCTGCCGAATCAGATACTGCCTGCAGATCTCCTCGAACATCCGAGGTACATGCTTTTCTTCAAAATCCTGCTTAATATACCGGTCAAAAAACAGTTCCGGTTCCATGACATTCATTTGAGAAGAATACCGGAAAATATAACGATAGTAAAACAATGACAGTGAATCTGCAATGTAATAGCCGGATTTTCTACGATTATTTTCATCGTTGATCGGCGCTTCTTTTCTTACGAGCTCCATCCGGATCAGCTTTTCCAGTGTATCTGCCAGTGTCGGACTGCTGGATACATGAGATTGAGACAGGATATCGCTGTATCTGGAATATCCTCTTGCCAGCGCGTCAAAAACCTCATTTGCGTTTACCATTTTGGAAACCTCTGATCTTAGATACATGGAAATTTCCATTTCCAGACGCGCTCCCGGAGAGGCGATCAGATTGATCACATTCTCTTTCACCGTCAGAGCAGGATCGATCAGCCGGTTATAGTAAGGAATCCCTCCGAAGACACTGTACAGTTTTACCTTATCCTCGTCCGAAAATGTCCGATAAAACAGAGCGGATTCATAATAATCCATGGGCTTTAATTCCAT
This sequence comes from uncultured Lachnospiraceae bacterium, assembly GCA_910587765.1. Classification (GTDB taxonomy): domain Bacteria; phylum Bacillota; class Clostridia; order Lachnospirales; family Lachnospiraceae; genus Hominiventricola. The sequence continues at coordinate 36,646 of CAJUNR010000021.1, read as the reverse complement.
GGTCAGATCAATTCTGCCGTACAGGGGACTTTGAACCAGCAGAAGCGACTTCATGGTATCCACAAAAGAACCGCAGACAATCAGCTTCAGCTGCGAAGTCTCTTTATATTGGTCGATCAAAACCTGGAGAATGCTGTCCATACCTTTCACCACGTCACGGATATAGGAATACTCATCCAGGACCAGAATCAGTCTTTCTTTTTCCGCCTGCCGAAAAAGAAAATCCAGCACTTCTTCCATTTTTGAAAATGCCAGCCGTGGGTAACCATATTTTTCGGAAATCAACAGAGAAAGGCTCTCCACATTATTCATTTCCGTGGTCTGCCTGCACTCATAATAGACGCTGGAAATATCCGTCTCCCGCAGGCTCTGCTTAATCAACTCGCTTTTTCCCACTCTTCTCCTGCCATAAATCAATGCAGCCATCTGAGATGTCCTGGAATAAAAGCGCTCCAGACTCTTCTTTTCCTTCTCTCTCCCATAAAAAATCATTTACTCGGTTTCCTCCGACTCGGTGCTTTCCGAGTTATTATAAAATATTTTCATAGCTTTGTCAAAGCCGGATTCCCTCTTCTCCGATCAGCACCTTCTTCCCTTCAAACGCAAACCCGTATTTTCGGATCTGCTCCGGAGCGATCCCCCTGCTTTGGAGCGCGATCTCATACTGCATTTTCTCAATCTGATCCAGAGCCGACCGGACGGCGTCCTCCAGCGTCTCCCCGCGGTCCGCACGCGCCACCTTGAACTCGATCAGAAACGCGTCCCGTCCTTTCTCCTTTGGCTCCAGCATGATGTCATATCTGCCAAAACCGCTCTCCCGATTGGAGGTAATCACATACCGGTCCTGCAGTTCCGCCAGAAGCCCCAGCACAAATCCATGGTAGAAGCGCTCCGGCTGCGTCTTTTGGGAAGGCTTCTTCCCCGTATCAAAGCTGCTGAACAGTTCGCAGGAGATGGCATTCATATAATCGTTCATCCCCTCCAGGTCTCCCCTAAGCAACGCCTTATAAAATGCGTTCTGCACGCCCCGGCACTCCCGGAACCATCCCCGGATCATCTGCAGGAACATATAGCGGACCTCCAGATTGGTCAGCTTCAGGTCATATTCGATTTCCATCCGGTCGGTATTGAACTCAGCATGCACCGCCTTTAAATAGCCGCCGGCCAGCAGCAGGCTCCACACCGCTTCGTCGCCCTGATCCAGCTGACTGAACACGATCTGTTCATCCAGAGCCGTATGCAAAGTCCCGCCGCACAGCAGCTTTTCCATCACCATCTTCATATCCGGACTGCCTTCTCTGACCAGTTTATCAACCAGGCTGTTGGAACTGGTGTTTGCCCAGTAGGGGGCGGCTTTTTTCTTATCAATTACATATAATTATTTTCGATTACTTTTTCAAAACTCTGAATTCCGATTCCCACTGTTCTTGCCATAGATTGAAGCCCTCCTGAAAATCCATTCCATCAATACTGTGCAATTCCATCTGTATGGAATTTTCCTGATAATAAATCCCCCCGGAAAAAGCGGCTGTAAATTTATTATAACCGCTTTTTTTCGGGTGTAAACGAAGAAAATCTTTTCGGAAAAGTAATCGCCGACTACCCATCAATGCCATAGAATAGAAAGAAACAAATATGTACACGAAAAAAAGCGGCCGTAACCGCTCTTTTTCTAAAGCTCCGCCCCGTTCGTCCGGATCACGTTCTGATACCAGTAGAAGCTGTCCTTTCTCCGGCGCTCCAGGGTTCCTTTTCCTTCATTATCCTTATCCACATAGACCAAGCCGTACCGTTTCGCCATCTCCCCGGTTCCCGCGCTAACCAGATCCGTGCAGCCCCAGACCGTGTAGCCCATCAGTTCCACCCCGTCCTCGATCGCTTCCGCCATCTGCTGAATGTGTTCCCGCATATAGGCGATGCGGTACTCGTCGTGGATCGTGCCGTCTTCCTCCACCTGGTCCTCCGCGCCCAGGCCGTTCTCCACGATCATCAGCGGGATCTGCCAGCGGCCGTAAAACTCGTTCAGCAGGTAGCGCAGACCCTTGGGATCGATGGTCCATCCCCACTGGCTCTGTTCCAGATAGGGGTTGGCCGGACCGCGCATCATATTGCCGTTTGCCACCGGCACCGTGGGATCGTCCGTCGCCGTACTGCTGGAATAATAACTGAAGCTGAAGAAATCCACCGTTCCTTCCCGGAGCGCCTCAAGGTCCCCCTCGGCGAAGGGAATCTCGATGCCTTTTTCCTTCCAGAACCGCTTCGCAAAGGCGGGATACGCCCCCCGCACCTGCACGTCCCCGCAGTAATAATTGGCAAGCTGCATGGTCTGCTGCCCTTTGAGCACATCGTCCGGCCTGCAGGTATAGGGATAGGCGATGCGGCTTAACAGCATACAGCCGACTTTATTCTCCGGGTCGATCTCATGGGCCATCTTTACCGCCTTGGCGCTGGCCACCAGCTGGTGATGCAGCGCCGTATACCGTCTCTGCTCGTCGTCCCAGCTTTCATCCAGCCCGGCCAGTACGCCCACTGCCGTATCCCGGCTCGGAGGCAGGATGCCGCCGCCCATCAGGTTCCCATAAGTTCCCATCTGCAGGATATTGATCTCATTAAACGTCAGCCAGTGCTGAACCAGCCCTTTGAATTCGGTAAACAGTGTCCGGCAGTAGCGCAGGAAATATTCCGTGATCTCCCGGTTCGCCCAGCCGCCGTATGTTTTCGCCAGATGATAGGGAAGCTCATAATGACTGATGGTCACTAATGGTTTGATCCCGTATTTCTGACATTCCGCAAATACGTTTCGATAAAATTCGATTCCTGCCGGATTCGGCTCCTGCTCGTCTCCGCCTGGAAACAGCCGGGTCCAGTTGACAGACATGCGGAAGCATTTAAAACCCATCTCCCCGTACAGGGCGATATCTTCTTTATAATGGTGATAGAAGTCCACCGCTTCGTGGCTGGGATAATGATACTCCGGCAGGATGCCGTCGGTCACATGGCGGGGCGTCGTCTTCGTCCCCCCTGTCATCACATCCGGAACGGAGAGTCCCTTCCCTCCTTCGTGAACGCCTCCTTCAAACTGATTGGCAGCCGTTGCGCCGCCCCATAAAAAATCTTTCGGGAACTGATACATGAACGTCTTCCTCCTGTTATCGTTACGAATTATTTTGATGCCTGAATGATTTTTGTACCGGATGCCACCGTGCCTTCCGCGGTTCTCTCAATCGACGCATAGTCGTCAGGATTCAGCACGATCACCACCGCCACGTCCGGATGGCCCGCATCCGCGATGGCCTTTCGGTCAAAGGTCATTAACAGCTGCCCGGCTTTTACCCCGTCTCCTTCTTTGACTTTGATGTCAAAACCGGTTCCGCCCATATCCACCGTATCCACGCCCACATGGATCAGAAGCTCCATGCCGTCCGCGCTGACAAGACCGACGGCATGGCCTGTATCCGCCGCCTGCACGACCGTTCCGTCAAACGGCGCCCGCACGGTGCCGTCGGAAGGCTCGATCCCCATGGTCCAGCCAAGGATTCCCTGAGAAAAGGTGGGGTCCGGAATGTCTTCCATGGCTACCGCCCTGCCGCTGACCGGCGCATAGACCGCATGGGCCTCCGTCTGTTCGATCAGCTTTGTCTCTTCTTCTGTCTCCGGCGCCGCATCGGTCCGGTTCTCATATTTCAGAGAGAGGACAAATGTAATAATTGCAGTGGACACCGCGGTAATCAAAAGGGCGATGATGATATTCCAGAAATACATCATGGTATCGCCGCCGATGTACAGAAGGATCGCCGGAATACCCGAGGACCCGGTGGCAAACCGGTGGGTATGGGTAAGGCCCGCGTACATTCCGCCAAGGCCTCCGCCGATCATCGCCGCCGCCAGCGGATATTTCTTCGGGAGGTTCAGGCCGTAGAGCACCGGCTCCGTGATCCCCATCAGCGCGGTCGTTCCTGTGGAAAGGCCCAGCTGCCTGGTCTTGGAATCTCTGGTGCGGAGGCCCACCACCAGGGCTGCCGTACCCTGCGCGATATTGGAGCAGACACAGCCCGGACCGAAGATGCTGTCGAATCCAAGGCTTGCCATCTGCATGCTTCCCAGAGGCGCCACCGCATGGTGCAGTCCGAACATGACCATGACCGGGAGAAGTCCTCCGATCAGTACCGCCGGCGCCCAGCTCGCGTTGGTGCTCAGCCAGCCAAATACGACTGCCAGCCCTTCACCGGTGTACTCTCCCACCGGTCCCAGTACGGACAGCGCCAGCGCGCCCATAATCAGGAAGGTGAACATGGGGACAAAGACCAGATTGACCGCTTTGGGAATGATCTTATTCAGCACCTTTTCCACAAAGGACTGGACTACGATCACCAGAATCACCGGGATGACCGTCGAGGTGTAGGCCACCAGATAGAACGGAATGATCCCGAAGAAATTCACCGGTTCTCCCGCCGACACCAGCGCGGCCCAGCTGGGATGGCACATAATACCTGCCACGGTAACCGCCATGACCACGTTGCATTTCATTCTGCGCGCCGTTGTGTAAGCCAGCAGGATCGGCAGGAACGCGAACGCCGCATCCGCGAAAAAGTTCAGAATGTAATAGGTCTGGGAACTGCCGTCCACCAGATGGAACACCGTCAAAAGCGCCATCAGCGCTTTCAGCATACCCGCACCGGAGAGCGCCGGTATGATCGGCTGAAACACGCTGGATACAAAATCGATCGCGAAGTTGACCGGAGATAGTTTCTCCCCGCTTCCTGCGTCTTCCTCCCCTCCCGCTTTGGGAAGGTGTTTTTCCACCTCTTCAAAAACCTCCGCCACATGCATGCCGATGACCACCTGGAACATGCCGCCGCTTTCGACTACCTGCGCGACGCCGTCCATCTTCTGGAGCGCCTCCCGATCCGCCTTCTGCGTGTCTTTCAGGGTAAAGCGAAGTCTCGTCTGGCAGTGCCGCACCGCACGGACATTTTCGGCTCCTCCGACCTTCTCCACTATGGATGCGGCCAGACTCTCGTATTTCTTACTCATGATCTGCTTCCTCCTCGTCTTTTTTACAAGCTTCACCTTTGATCCTGCGCCGCAGCCCCCGGCCGCCGCGCGATCCCTGAAATGTTCCGGAGCATTTCTTTGATGATTTTATTATACCGATCCCGCTTTCCCGGTTCAACCGGCCCTGTTTCGGTCTGTTTCACCGAACATCCGCCATTGGCTCTTTTTCGGAAAATTGTTGTTTCGGTTTGTTTCAATTCTTGTTATAATCAGGGAAACAGGGAAGATCTGCGATAGAGGAGGGGGAAATCCATGACTTTGTTCCAGCGTGTGGAAGAGCTGACCGTGACCAGCCAGAACAGTTCGAAAAAGTCCATCGGTGAATTTGTTTTGAGAAAAAAGAGCCATGTGAGTGAATATACGACGCAGCAGATTGCTGACGAGACTTATACTTCCAAGGCGGCGCTTGTCCGGTTCGCCAAAGCGCTGGGCTACCAGGGATGGAAAGAATTTGCAGGAGCATTCGCGGCGGAGCAGCACTATCAGGAGAGCCATTATTCCGATATTGATCCGAATTTTCCATTTACCGGCGACGACACCATTCCCGACATTATCCGGAAAATGTCCAGCCTGCAGGTGGAAAGCATCCTGGATACAGCGGACCTTCTGAACCCTCACACCATGAAAAAAGCGGCGGATCTGCTGGTGAAATCCCGCCGCACTGCCCTCTTTGGCATGAACCCGAATATTCTGGTCGGAGAACTTTTTCAGCGCCGCATGATGACGATCGGAAAACAGGTGGAGATCCCTCTCCGCAATGACTCCGGACTTCTTGCCTCCTCTCTGACCGGCGAAGACTGCGCGATTCTGATCTCCTACTCCGGCAATACGGAAACCCGTGAACCGGTGAACCTGCTGCCCATTCTCGAATCCCGGCAGGTGCCGGTCATCGCGATTACCAGCGTGGGAAATAACAAGCTGCGCATGCACGCCCGCTATACCTTCTCGATCTCCTCCCGTGAAAAGCTTTACAGCAAGATCTCAACCTTTGCCACGGAAAAATCCGTCGAGTTTATACTGGACATCCTGTTTTCTACGTGCTTTTCTCTTTCCTATCAGGAGAATCTGAATACAAAGATCAACAACGGAAAAGCCCTGGAAGGCGCACGGATCGCAACGAATGAAGATCTTGCGGAATGACGAAATATCATACCCTCTTCTTTTTATCCTCTTTAAATCCTTTTGAAATCTGGTAGTTGGTTTTATGATATATTTCATTCCAGCAAATCCCTCATCATTTCGTCCACATCCGTGTAAGCCTTTCCATATGAAGGATTCCGCTTCATTTGCCGCACTTCTTCTATTGCTTCCTTTGTTTCCTCATTAGGAATGTTCATAGAAACTGTGAATGGAATCCGTTGTTCCCTCACTGCCTGCTTCGCCGATATTGTAAAAAAAGTCGTCATGTCCATACCAAGATTCGAAACCAGCTCCTGCAGCTGAGCCTTTAAATTCTCATCAATCCGTATAGTTATGTTCGTTGTTGCCATAATAACAGCCCCCTTTCTTTCCAACATTATAGTACTTGTAGCACATAACGTCAATATATTATATGTGCATTGCACAAATTTCCTGAAGCAATTGACATTACAGGATATTTCATCCGTTGCAGGCCAATCTATGTACATGCGAATGTTTTCAAGAACAAATGCCGGAATCCCGAATACAGCTAAAAAGTCTTTATGGATTTGAAACTGCCTGCTTTCAGGACTTCCCTGAAAAGCAGGCAGTGAAATTTCTTTTTAACTGTCCTTCCAATGGACGCGATGGTAAAAAAGATACCGCTCCAGCTCACTTCTGTACAGGTCCGCATTCTGGTGCAATCCTGCGTGTTCCAGATTAGACGCCCAGCCTTCGTAATACTGTCTGAAGTTCATGGAAGAATTTACATTGTGACGGCTGCTCAGCGCTTTCAGAGGAATCCCGCTGCTGGTCTTCACACTCCTGTCTCCCTGCTGCGCCAGATGAACACGAAGCGCCGTCATCTCCGCAGGGGTCGCATTTTCCGGATCCACATCGTTCAAATGAATTTTTTTCACAAAATCATTTCCCTGAATGTCTTTTCCCTCCACAAGCATCACCGGATCTTCCTCGGTGGAACTGTCGTCATATTTCATATGAAGTTCCTGTCCGGTAACCGGACTGAACTCACTGTGCAGAAACCCCATTTTTAAAGTCCCATGAAAGGTTCCGCCTCCGGCAGCGGACGGCTGCCTGCCGGAAATACTTCCCCGAAACACAGTTTCTTTCATGTTTCCAGAACCGAAGACGGACGAATATCCTGACGCAGAAGTCAGGCTGCTCTGTAAACCCAATATACTCATTTTCTTTCCTCTCGTCTAATTAATTGTAAATGTAGCCCATGCTGTCCCTTCTGTATAAGGATAATTATGAGAAACCATCTTTATGTCGAATCTATGGTCGCCCAATACGGGAGTCCCGCAATCATAAAGATAGTACCAGCCATCTACCAGAGTTCCGCTCAAAATAATGTGATCACGCATAAAATAATCTACAGAAACATTATCATATTTGGCATAATCTCGCCCATGTCCCATTACCTTGACCAAAATGCCCACATTCCCCTCATGACCTTCTACATCCAGAAATCCTATCTGCTCAATGGATACACTTGATATTTGAGCAGCAGGCCCTGATCCCGGCCAGGCTTTTGTAACTGCCTCTTCATTTTCTATTCCGGTAATATTAATACAGGTGCTTTCTGTAAATATACCGCTTAGATCAGAAGCATTCCCTTCTGCTGCAAATGCTGTTGTTGAAAATATCATTAACATAATAACTGACATGAATAATGCCGCATATTTTTTCATTTGATTTATATTCCTTTCAAATATTTTCTATAAAGTTAAAATCCTGCCTATGCGCTTAACTGTTCCAGAATCTCAAGGTATTTATTGCAGTCCTGAAAATACGCCGACTGGCTCACATCCACATCTGTAGAGGATTTCGCATACTCATACCAGTTTTTGTAAGCTGACAGGCCGCAGGTTCCGAACATCGCACCCAGGCCGCCCAGCGCACCGGGAAGATTCAGTCCGCTGTTCATCGAAGCGCTGCTTTTGGTCAGTGTCCCCTGGGTCTTTGTCGGATTGATCTTACTGACGTCCAGAGGGACGGCCCCGCAGTAGATGTCTCTGGCAGTGCTCCGGGTCATAATACCAGCCTCCACAAGCTCTCCCAGCAACGCCACCGTTTCTTCTCTGGACATATTTCTTGAATTGTATTTCTTTTTGAGCGCATCCAGTTCTTCTTCTGACAGCTGGTCCCTCTTTGCACCTTCCACCCATTTTTCCGCCTGCTGCTGAAAATAGGACGGTTTGTATTCCACCTCATTGCGGGTCACTGCATAGACCTGAAAGCCATTGATCGTTCTGATTGTCATAATAATACTCCTTATTAATCCATATTAAAATAAACGCCTGCATGAAACGGTACATCCTCTGTTTTTTTATCATATTTATCAAAATGATGAACAGTTCCGGAAAACGATATGGTATACTGTTCCAATGGATTAGTCTGAAAATATGAATTAAACGTGTAAATATATGTCTGATAAGCGTTATGCGGCTGTGGAACATTTTCTTCTACCGGATTCTGATAATTCTGCATTCTGACCCATGACACAGGTGTTATAAAATCAAAACGGAACTGAATCTTCGCCTGCCACCCAAGCATATCATATCCCTGCTCGATAACCTTCTGATACATCTGTACTGTTTCAGCTGATGTATGTTCAACGGAAAAATACTGTCTTGTCTGATAGGCGCCGCCTGCAAGAGGAACATTTAATACTTTAACGTCTCCGGTTTCAGGATTTCCTACAATTGGGTACAAATACATATAGTAAAAGTACATCTGATCCATTGGTTCCCCGATCTGATTACGCAGCATAGAATCCTCTGCCTGAATAATAGAAGAACCTTCTTTCAGATCCTCAGGAATCACATAATCTGCAGAGGTATCTGAAATTTTTATTCCTGACAAACCATCAGCAGTTATGCATGTATCCGCACCCGGAGCAGCGGACACTACCGAACTGCACATAACAAACAGAAGTAAAACAGAAATTAACATTTTAAATTTTTTCATCATTTCTCACCTTTCATAAAATAATATTTTATTTTTGAAAACAATCCGACATATAAGGGATCTTCCGCCGCCCTCCTTTCCTGTTTCCCCTATAAACGAACATTTCAAACAAATTTAACATCATAGTTTTCACTGTATTCAACATATATTTAATATTTTTCAATATATATTGAAAAATATGTTTTAAGCGATGGCTTCTTTGTACACGCATGCACAAAGAAGCCGGGAGATTACTTTATATAACCCCCCTCCACATATACCTTCTGGTTATTTGTATTCTCTACAAACACACTGTAACTGCCGCTTTGATCCAGTGAAAAAGTATGGGTTATTCTACCAGAACCGGTAATGTATCTCTTTCCTCCATTCGGCTCCACAATTCCAACGTTTACCTTCAAGTCCGTCGGCTCCACTGATACACTGACTGTAATATATCCACCGGAAGACATCTCAAAGGATGGGGTTTTCTTTGACGCATTCGCTCCCACTGTCCATTCAAAAGGCACTGTCGAAGAACGTCCGTCATCCATCACTTCCCCTTCTTCCGCCACCCAGCCGTCATCCGGTTCTTCCCGATATTCTATATACTGTTCCTCTATTGCCTGCTCCTCAACTTCCACCACCGTCGCCTTATACAGCGCCTCATACCCTTCGATTACGCCGGCGCCGGCCGCATATACGGTCGTGCTTCCCATGAGCAGACAGACTGTAGTCCATACAGCCGCCATGGTACGGGTCATATTCTTTTTATTATGTAAACTCTTCATATTCTCTATCCTCCTTAAAACATCGCACCTGTTTTCCGCAGCCGTCGCCTGCGTCAGATGCATCCTTTCCGCACCCTGCAAAGCAGTTTTCAGCAGAGTCCGTATATATCTGCCCATATCTTCCTCTCGGCAGACCTCTTCATCCACATAATCTTCACTGAGTCTTCGGTATTCCTCGCTGATCTTCCCGCATGTGAACCACGGGCAGAACCACCATACAATCCGAAGCAGGAGCAGCAGCCTCCGGATCCATATATCTCCATGCCTGTAATGATACAGTTCATGGCGGAAGATCATCCGCAGCTCTTCCTCTTCCAGGAGTTCCGTCCCCAGATACAGCCTGGTGCGCAAAAATCCTCCGATGGCCGGCGTCAGCCGCTCTCCCCGGCAGACCGGAATCCGCCGCCGGATCCCCATGATTTTGCCAAGCTGCCGGAGGACCCGGACCTCACTTTGCTCTTCCGAGACAACCGCACTCTTTACCGGGCGCTCCCGGTATAATTCCCTTCCGCAGCGGACCGCAGATACAAGGGCGCCCAGGAACCAGGCGGCGGCGGTTCCGAAAGCCGCCCGCATGAGGAAACCGGTGCCGTTCATAAAATTACCGTTCCAGGAACCGTCAAGATCTCTAAAGTGCAGATACACCAGCGTATAAGCGGCCGGCACGCAGAAACAGAGAATCACCCCCTGCAGTCCCCGGTGCAGATACCGGACCGGACAGCGGCCCTTCCACAGCCGGACGGTCAGACGCCAGATCAGATATGCAGCAATGCCCGTCAGGAAGTTAAAAAGCAGCAGGATATCCAGCCGGATCCACAACTCATTCATCCATATATTCATCCAGAAGCTCCTTCATTTTCTTTACATCTTCTTTTGTAAGGTCAGAGGTTTCCACAAGGGAAGCCAGCATGCCGACGCCGGAACCCCGGTACCACTGCTTCCGAAAGCTGTGAAGCTTCTGATCCCGATAATCATCCATATTGATCTCCGGATGCCACTGATGAGAGTGATGCTTTTTATAACGGCTGACCAGCCCTCTGTTCAGCAGATTTTTCATGAATGTGGCAACGGCGTTGTTGGCATAGTCCTTCCCATAATGCTCCCTCAGACGCTCTGTGAGCTCATAGACCGTCAGATCCTCTCCCGATTCCCACAGACATTGCATGATGACTTCTTCCGCCGGCGTCATCTGTTTTTCCATGTTCGCGCACCTCCGTTTTTTATTTCAATAGTTTTTTATATTTTTTCAATATTTATTTATTTTTTAAATATAGCAAAAAGCAGGAGCGCTGTCAAGCAGATGCGCCGCTGTCCCGATCATCCACACGTTCGTAGATGCCGGCCCGGACGTGGGTGTGAACAGCGGCGCCGTCAGTGTCTCTGCTCCATATTGTCATAAGTCTCGCAGAATCTGGCCGCAAAGGACGGCCCGGTCCCGCCTGCCAGAAGATGATGGACGTCCCCCATGCGCTGGCTGCGGAACATGGCGATTCCCCGTTCCCGCTCTTCCGTGGTAATCTCCGTCACAGAAGTGGGCGCCAGCACCAGTCCATGCCAGAGGGCAAAGGGCGACACATTGATCAGGTGGGACAGCAGCACACAGGTCAGTCCAAAATGGCAGAAAAAAGTGATCGTATCCGTGTTCGCCTTTTCCACCCGGTAATGCATGCCCTCCCGCACATAGCCGTATCCGGCAAGCAGCCGGTCAAAATGTTCGATCACATTCTTATATACCGAAACGATATCGCTGTGCGCGGCGACCGCGGAAGTTTTCCAACCCTCCCGGTCCATGTATTCCGGATGAGTCAGGTAATAGGACGGCATCATATCCCAGACGATTCGGGACGCGAACCGCTCCCCTTCCTTTCTGGTATCCGGATAAGCCCGCTGGAGTTCTTCGGAATCATTGATATCAAGCTTTGCCGGAAATTCCTGCAGCCAGTCCAGCGTCTCCGCCTTAAGCCCCAGTTTCTTCAGCGTATAGGACGCCGTCTCCTTTGCCCGGCCAAGAGGCGAGACAAAGCAGTCGCCCAGATGCAGGCCGCCTGCGGTCTCCGCCAGCAGCGCCGCCTCTTTTTTCCCGGTCTCTGTCAGGGAATCATGTTCATAGTCCGGGTCTCCATGGCGTATCATCAAAATTCTCATGAGTGTTCCTCCATTCTCTCAGGTGTCAAAACATTGTATTTCCGACCTGTACTGTACGTTTCCGTTCCGAAAAATCCCCGCCCAGATACTGCATGGCAATCCGATTCTCCGGCTGTGTATCAAAAAGATACAGCACCGTCACAAAAAAATATTCCAGCGGCTTCATGATAAAATATACAAGGTCCGCCATCCAGCGGCTCCGGATATGCCGGGCAACGGGATAACCATAACGGTCATAGAAATGCCGCAGTCTCCGATGTGCTCCCGGCATCCGCTCTGCCAGCAGGTCCTCGAATGCGTTGGCCACCAGAAGCTGCCGGTTCACCACGATCCGATGCCCATGGCGTACTCCCATCCGAAGGGGCCTGACCACCTTCGGGTGTCCTCCCGCGGCCACCGTACACAGGTAATGCTCATCATAAAGTACATTGGGCGGCGCCTTCTGAAGCGACAGCGTCCAGTCGCTGGTCTGCGTCCACGCCTGAATCAGGCTGTCCGGCTTCTGGCCGAACAGGATCAGGATCGCGGTCAGCACACCCAGCAGCGGCCACATGAGCAGAAATGCAAGTCCGGAAAAACGGCGGGCCCGCTCCTGCTGCATGCATACCTGCCGCACGGTCTTTCCAAATACCAGAAGCAGATTGAACGGATAAACCGCCAGCAGAAACTCACCCCCTGCCAGCTGAACAGTGAACAGAACGCAAAGCCCGATCCCCAGATACATAGCGGACATGGCAAGGACACAAAAAAGCGGCGGCAGCTTCCTGACCGGAATCAAACGCAGAATCAGGTAACCCACAAACGCCACGGTCCCGATGGCGGCAACCGTGGGAATCGTCCATGTGGCAATGGGGGTATGAACCTGGGAATTGACCAGTGTCTCCGTCCAGTCTTCCATACGGACATCCGAAATCATCAGATAGCAGACGACGCAGACCGCGCCCCAGAGAATCGTAACGGCATCCGTAATCCTTGCCGTATTAAGCGCCTCCATCTGATAACGCAGCCGGCAGAGCTGCCACAGATTCCAGAAGGTAAGCGCAGCCGGATAAAACAAAAATACACCGAACAGGATACCGACCAGAAGAGCAGAAGACAGGTCCGACGCCCCGCCCTCCCCACCGTATACAAGGAGCCATGCGCCGGGAAACATCACTGCAGTCCCCGCCAGCAGCGAACCTGCGGCAATATACAGATTTGGTCTTTTTCTGAAATGATCCTGGATTTTCCGAAACATGTAAGCCTCCTGTTTTGGTCAATGACTGCAAATCCCGAAAACTTGAAAATTTTTCCTCCTTTTAGTATAATAAATCCAGCAGAAAACGCAATAAAATTATGAAAGGATTTATTTATTTTCCGGACATGAAAAAGAATTCCCTTTATCTTATTCTGGCAGTCTGTGCCCTGTCTTTATGCGGCGGATGTAAAAAGCAGGAACCGCTTCCTGCCGACTCTGATGCATCCGAATCCGTGATCCCTTTAACCGTATGGAGCGGAGAAGAGGACGAAGCGCTTCTGAAGGAAATCTGTTCCTCTTTCCAGTCCCACTATGCCGGCCAGGTCTCTTTTCAGATTACGTTTCAGCCTCAGAGCGAATCCGGGTGCAAGGATGCTCTGCTGGCAGATCTGGAGGGCGGCGCGGACGTATTTACCTTTGCGGACGATCAGCTGGCGGCGCTTGCTGCCGCGGGCGCGCTGGATCCCCTGGAAAACCCGGAAGAGATCCGCGCTTCCAATCTGCCCGCCTCGGTGGAAGCCGCCTCGGTAGGCGATACGCTCTACGCATTTCCGCTGACCGCAGATAATGGATACTTTCTATATTATAACAAGGCTTATTTTTCGGAAGATGATATACAGAGCATGAACCGAATGACAGAAATCGCCGCGGAACAGGGGCGGCTTTTGACCATGGACTGGTCCTCCGCCTGGTATGTGTATTCCTTTTTCGGCAATACCGGCCTGGAAGCGGGCCTGAATGAAGACGGCCTGACCAACTACTGTACCTGGAACAGCACGGAAGGCCCGATCCGCGGCGTCGACGTGGCGCAGGCCATGCTGGACATCGCCGCCAGTCCCGGCTTTGCCAGCCGCACCGATACGGAATTTCTGGCCGGCGTGCAGGACGGGTCCGTAATCGCCGGAGTCAGCGGCGTCTGGAACAGCATTGCCATCGAAGATGCCTGGGGTGAAAATACCGGAGCGGCAAAGCTGCCCTCCTATACCTGCAAAGACCAGCAGGTGCAGATGGCTTCCTTTTCCGGCTGCAAACTGGTGGGCGTCAACGCCTATTCCCCGCAGAAGGAATGGGCGCTGAAGCTGGCTGAATGGATCAGCAATGAAAGCAATCAGACCCTGCGTTTTGAACAGCGGGGACAGGGGCCGTCCAATATCCGGGCGGCAGATTCCGCCGCCGTTTTGGAGTCCCCCGCCATTGCCGCGCTGCTGGCGCAGTCGGAATTCTCCCAGCTCCAGCGGGTCGGGGGCAAATTCTGGGACCCTGTCTCTGCCTTCGCACTGAATATGGCCGAAGGGAATCCTTCCGGCACATCACTTCAGGAACAGCTTGACCGGCTGGTGGAGGAGGTAACCGCGCGTTAAATGATACCGGCCGGCAGTAAAATATGCCGGCAGTGCAGAACCCGGGGATCATGGTTCCCGGCCCGGTGAAAACAAAATCTGGAGGAGATCCTATGAAAAACAGACTGACTCTGCAGCAGCGCCTGATCCTGCCCATTGTCCTGTTGGGACTGATCACACTGCTTTCAAATATTCTCGCGGTATTTGGCATCCACAACGTAAACGCCAATGCCGGGATCATTGTCGACCGGCATATGGTCAGCGAAGCGCAGCTGGAAGATATCCGCCGTTCCATGATGGAGATCCATCGTCTGGCCTTGTCGCACATTATTGCAGCTGACCATGCCACCATGATCCAGCTGGTAGGAACGATCAAGGAAGAGGAGGCCGGGCTGGATGAGAAGCTGGCCGCCTACGCCTCCTGTGTTCCCCCGGAAGAGGAAGAAACCTACCGCATGCTTCTGGAAGATTACGACTCTTTTAAGCACGCGCTTGTTTTCCTGGTCTGCGCCAGTGCAGACAGCCGGACGCAGGCGGCCTATGCGCAGGCCAACGGCGACGTAGCGCTTTTCGGAAATGCAGCGGAGGAAAAAATCAATACCCTTTACGAATCGGTCAGCCGGCAGGCTGCAGCGGCGCGAAACCGCCTTTCCATCGTATATTTTATTTCTCTTGTAACCAGCGCTGTCACGCTGCTCGCAGGGCTTTTCCTTGTATTTGCCGCTTTCCGCATCATCCGGAGGTCCGTCATCGCCCCGATCCGGGACGCCATGCAGACGCTTCAGGACAGTTCCGGGCGCACCGGAACTGTCGTGGGAGAAGTCCGAAATCGTACCAGAACATCCCGCGACCATGTACATAAGCTGTCCCGGCTGACCGATGAACTGACCGCCGCTTTTGAAGAAATCGCCGGCAACGCCGCTTCCATCCGGGACAACGCTGCAGACACGCAGACGGATACCCGCAGGATGAGCGGGGAATGCGCGGCAATCACCGCCTATTCGGTGGATATGCGCGGGCGGGCGGAAGAGATGGAGCAGTCCGCGCAGAAAAACAAAGAAGCAATCCTTACGAAAACACAGGAAATCATGGGTGTCCTGAATAAAGCGATCGAACAAAGCCGAAGTGTGGAACAGATCGATCTTCTGACCAAAGACATCCTGTCCATCTCCTCCTCTACGGATCTGATTGCCGTCAATGCCTCCATTGAGGCTGCACGGGCCGGAACCGCCGGAAAAGGATTTGCGGTTGTGGCACAGGAAATCCGAAAGCTCGCTGATTCCTGCGCCGAGACCGCCGGCCATATCCAGCAGGTCAGCGCGGTCGTCACCGGCGCGGTGGAGCATCTTTCCGAAAGCGCGCAGGATCTGGTGGACTATCTTGGCCAGAATATCCTGACACAGTTTGAACTGTCCGTCCAGTCCGGACAGCAGTACCGAAAGGATGCCGCCTATATTGAAGCCTCCATGGAAGCCTTTCAGCAGCAGACAGAAAGGCTGCAGACTGCCATGGACGAGATCGCGGCTTCCATCACCGGCATCTCGGAAGCCATCGACGGCGCTCTGCCCGATGTCACCGGAGCCGCCGACAGCACCCGCATACTGGCGGAAGACATGACCGGAATTGCCGCCCGGATGGATACCAATCAGGAGATTGTGGGTGAACTGAACCGGCAGATGGATGTCTTTGCAAATCTGTAGACCGTAGCAAAAAGAGCGTGGCCGTTTTCACCGGTCACGCTCTTGTCAGCATATCTGTAATCTGTTCCTTCGGACGGTAACCGACTGCCAGTTCCGCCACTTTTCCTTCTTTCATGACGACCATAGTGGGGATATTTTCCACCCTGAACATGGCGGCCAGCTCCGGCTCTTCATCCACATTGACTTTGCCGACCTTTGCCCTGCCTTCGTACTCCCCTGCGATCTCCTCGATAATGGGGGAAAGCATCCTGCAGGGCGGACACCAGGTCGCCCAGAAATCCAAAAGCACCGGCACTTCGGACCGGAGCACCTCTGATTGAAAATTGTTCTTTGTGATCTTCAGCTCAGCCATCGTTATACTTCCTCCTTTGCCTTGTAGTAAAGCATGCAGTGACAGTAACCTTCAAATCCCGGGTCCTCGATCTGCTCCCGGAATTCCCGGCACATACATTTATAATCTTCTTTTTTCTCCGTCCGGCAGGGACAGTAGCCGCCGGTTCTGCGCAGGCCTTCCTTTACCACCTTTACAATCTCCGCATCCGGATTTAATGTGATCTTCATTTGACTCTACCTCCTAAAGACTGCTTCCTGCTGTATCATGATCCCATTTTACCAGAAGCCGGAGGCGCCGACTGTGACCGGGTCACATTGTTCGAAATATTGTGCCGTCCTGCGTCAAATCTGCCTGAGCCCGTCTATATCCAGAAGCGTAATCACGCCGCGGCTCACCTCCACCAGATGTTCTGTCATAAAACGCCGCAGCATTCTCGCCACGGCTTCGCGGGCGGAATTGATCTGCCTGGCGATCTGCTCCTGCGTGATCCTGATCCCGGGGTCTTTGGTCCTGTCGTATTCCTGAACCAGAAATCCTGCAAGACGGCGGTCCAGCCCCGCGAAAAGAATCTGCTGCATCGTCCACATCACACTGGAAAAACGTTCTGTCATCAGCTCATACACAAAACATTTCACATGGATATTTTCCTCCGTCAGCTGCCGGAATGCCGCCGCGGGAATGACCAGAAGATCACAGTCCTGCTCCGCTTCCATATAGGTGTCAAAGGTAATCTGGCTGATGACGCAGGCGGCGGACAACACGCAGGGATCTCCCTTTTCCAGGCGGAACAGCGTGATCTCCCGCCCCTCTTCCGAGAGCAGGTATACCCGGACGCTGCCCTTCTGCACGCATGCCATGCCCAGGCAGAGGCTCCCGCTGCTGTAGATCATGCTGCCCTTTCCATAGTGCCGAAACACAGCATGATCTTCTGCATACTTTTTCTGCGCATGTTCCAGATGCTCCCAGAACGGGAGACCGGAAAGCATGTCCGCCGCCTGGCTTTCCCTGTATCCTGTATCTTTCATACTCGTACCTCCGGACCTGAAAATGATGTTTCTGTTGTAATTATTTGTGAAAACGCCTCTTCTTATCTGACGGTGATCATCGATACCCTGCCGCAGTCAGCAGCTCACCGCCCGCCGCGTCTCCGCCGCCAGCAGCGAAAGCACCCGGTAAAGGGGACGGTACAAGACTGCACAAAGCAGCACATTTCCGGCGCAGTGAAGCAGGTCAAAATAAAGCCCGGCTCCCCAGTACGCCAACCCTGCTCCCGGACCGCCCGTCACAAAATAAGGGATTGCGCACAGAAAACCAAAGCTCAGCCCGAAGATCCCCGAGATCATACTCCACAAAATTACAGAATCGCTTTTGATCAGCAGCACCACCAGAGCGAAACTACTCCATATATACAGATAGCTGACCCACCAGATGCCAAACCCGTAAAAAAGGCCTTCCAGCATGACAAAAGCATAGATGATGGCAAATACCCGTTTTCCAAAGGTCCGTGTATACAATATGGTCAAAAGCGTAACGATCTCGATATTCGGCAGAAACTGCATCCCCACCTGACCGGCGAACAGGATCGCCGTCAGCATGGACGATATCACCAGTGTTTTTGTATTCATCCGCATGTCTCTCTCAATACCCTTCGGTAAGCGTCAGCTCAAACACATCTCCATCCGCAATCGGCGTCTGCGTGGCAGAAGTGTTCACGGTCTCGCCGCCTTTTGTCAGGCACCACCACTGCTGCCTGGATTCTTCCGCGGTCTCGCCGTCCACGGCAGTGATGTAAAGACCGTAAGGCCCTTCTTCGCCTTCTGCCAGACCCTCCGCTTCCAACACGGCTCCTAAAAACTCCTCATCCGTCTGGTAAGTGAATTCCTTTTCACCGGCGTCGGCATGGACTACCTTTACCGTGATCTCCTTTTCTCCCGCCACACCCCTGGGGGCAAATTTCTGGTATCCCAATACTGCCCCAAGGCAAAGCACTAAAAGAAGCGCTGCAGTAATTAAAATTGCTTTCTTATCCTTGTTCATTTTCGTCCTCTCCATCCGGTTAATCAGTTACACGCTTTCTCACCGGTCCCCCGCAGAGTCTTCCGATAACTGCGCATAAAAGAAGCAGGCCTGCCATACGTCAGACCTGCACCTGTTGCGCTTGTATGGAATGCATGGCCCTGCAAGGAAGCTTCATTCCGCCTGTCTTTGGTAACCTGGCTCGCAGAAGGCATCACATGCCCTGCTTACAGTGACCGCATCGCTCAGGTTTCGCACCTGATTCCCCTCGGACAGACTTATATGATGTTGTCATCTTAGCATCGGAATCATATTTTGTCAAATTTTTATTTTGTGAAAGTCCCCACAGAATGCATGTCCTTTATCCATCACTCCCCATGCGGAAAATTCCCGCCTGCCTGATAGATCGTGTTTCTTGCGTTTCCAACTTTTCTAAGCACGCCTTTCTTCACCAGACTTCCAAGAATCCCCCTGGCACGTCTGCCTGTAATGTCCAGCAGGCCGGCGATCTCCGCCGTTGTACACTGATCATTTTCACGGATATATTTTATAATAAAAAGTTCCGTATCCGGAAGTGCTGGATTTCCGGATTTTCGGATTTCCGGATTTCCGGATTTCCGGATTTCCGGATTTCCGGATTTCTGGATTTCATCCTGATTCTCTTCCATTTCTTTTCGAAAGAAAACAACCCGGAATCCATCGCCAAATTCATCAATGACCGGTTCTTTCAGTCCATACTCCCTGCAGCTGTTCCGTATCCTTCCCAGCCCGGTCCCCCAGGCCTCAATAAGTTTCATATAGTGAAACGCTTCCGAAACTGCTGCGTTCCGGCATTTTGATTTTCCCTCCAGCGCCGCCTCCAGATCCAGTCCGCCATACAGCATCCCAGGAGAAAGCACTTCCATTCGGTCATCATAAACAGATACCTGAACACAGGAATCATCCATATACGAGCGGTGTGTAACGGCGTTAATGATAGCTTCACGCACTGCGCGTACCGGAAGTTCATAAACATCGCGCCGAACGATCCCATTAATCTGTGCACTCATATTGATATGCCGGAGAACAAACTGATACGCTTCCTCTATCTGTTCATAAATCGGACCTCTGAATTCCTTGCGGTCAATAAACTCGTCCCTGCTGGTTCCTTTAAAGAGCGCACATTGGATTTTGGCATGCTTCATCCGATTTTCAGTCATCAGATTAAATGCATGGGTCGGAACATAATCCCTGCCCATCCTGCACAAAAGCCCCATATCTTCCAGTTTTGCAATCGTCATATCCGGGACCCCGGCTTTTTCTTCTTCTGTCTTACAGGAAGACAGCGCGACTTCCTTCATGGATTCGCACAGCTTCTTTGCAGTCTCTTCGCTGTACTCCATGCCGATCTCCTGCATGGTATCATAATAAATGCGCTGTCCTTCCAGCTCCAGTTCCTGAAGCATCCGCATATCGGCCGCACGACTGGTACCATTGATACGAATATAGGCAGACTCTTCTTTTCCAGCAGATTTTAAATAGTATGGACGAAATTTTCCCGGAGCGATATCAATTACAAGCACTGTCTTTCCATCCAGTGTCTGTATTGTAATATCCGGATTGATCTGTGGGGTACAGGCGTCTGAAATCATATTGGAAATATCGTCGGCCAGCCTGAAAGGATTTGCCTCTCCGATGCCATAAACTTTGTTAGTCCTGTCCTCGATGCCAAGGATCACTTTACCGCCGGTACAGTTGGAAAATGCAATGATATCCTTTAAAAATTTATCGTGCTTCTGTGGGATTTCTCTTTTGAATTCAATGTTTTTCCCTTCACCGAAGTATACTTTCTCAATCATCGGACTACCTCACGATCTTTTATGCTCCTATTATATATGGTTTTTAGTCAATATACAAGGAAGCATCGAATCGTGATTTCTCATTTTATGGCTTTCATTTTCTAATAACAGGAAAAGCGGAGAGTTCTCGCTCCCCGCTTCCGTCATTTTTCTTTATGCTTCAAACACTGCCTTCAGCTTCTCCTCCATTTCCTTTACGGACACCATATTCTGGATGCCGATGGCCTTTCCCGCTTTTTCCGCGTTGGACACAAGGTCCGCGCTGCACACGAACAGGTCCGCCGCACCCGGCATCACGTCATCGATGGTAGAGTGGACGACTTCCACTCCGCTGATCCCCAGATTGGCAAGCGCCTTTTTCACATTCATCTCCATCACAAAAGACGTTCCAAGACCAGAACCGCAGAAACACATAATTTTGTTAATCATTTTTCAATCCTCCATTTTAGTTCCGCATCTGTCCTCACTTCGTTCCGCAAAATCCTTCCGGGGTTTCTTTTGGGCAGATGCTGTTTTTTTGTTTAAATTTATCAGTCTTACAATATCATCATTTTCCCCTGCCAATGGTATAGTTGTAGATGATCGGCAAAAGGAAAAGAATTACCACGATGATCATTAAGGTATTGCCTGTGACCACTTTGATCAGATTGCCGAATACGATACCCACCAGCGTAAAATCCGTATCGGAAAAGGTCGTGTTGGCAAAGCCCATGGCTCCCAGGATCGGATACAGCCCCGCCGCCAGGAAGGTGGCCACAATACCATGGACAAAAGCTCCGGTCACACAGCCTTTCAGTCCTCCGGTGGCATTTCCGCAGACGCCCGCCGTCGCCCCGCAGAAGAAGTGAAGCACCGCGCCGGGCAGAATGATGGCAACCGCGATTCCGGCCTGGCCCATAAGCGCCAGCACGGCCAGAGCGACAATACCGCCCACGAAAGAACAGAAGAATCCGATCAGCACCGCATTGGGCGCAAAGGGAAACACCGTCGGACAGTCCAGCGCCGGTTTTGCATTGGGCACCAGCTTTTCGGAAATTCCCTTAAAGGCGGGAACCACTTCGTTGATCAGCATACGCACGCCGGAAAGCACGATATAGATTCCTGCGGAAAAGGTGATGGACTTAATGATGGAGTACAGTACCCAGTTATCACCGGCGAAGATCTCCGCCGCCTCCTCCGGGCTGGTAAATACGGCTACGCCGGAAACGACAATGTAGCACAAAAACATCGCCAGCGCAATGGATATGGTATTTTCACGCAGGAAGGACAGCCCCTGGGGAAAACGAATGTCCTCTGTGGTCGTCGTCTTTTCGTCACGCCCAAACAGCTTGCCGATCTGGGCGCTCAGCCAGTAGCAGCCGCTTCCGAAATGCCCGAGAGCCAGGGAATCATCCCCCACGACTTTGCGCATGGTCGGCTGCATCAGCGCCGGGAAGACCGCCATGACAAGCCCCATGAGAAGCGCCCCCGTGAAGATCAGCGCCGGTCCCTGAAGCCCCGCAATGGACATAAGGATCGCCACCAGGCAGGACATATACAGGGCGTGATGTCCCGTCAAAAAGATGTATTTTAATTTTGAAAAACGCGCCAGCACCAGATTAAAACACATGCCAAGGGCAAAGATCGACGCCGTCTGCACCGCGTAATCGGTCAGCCCCAGAGAGGTGATCGCCTCATTATTGGGAACGACGCCCTCTACGCCGAATGCGCTCTGAAACAGTTCTCCGAACGGAATGATCGCGTCCTGTACGACATCGGCGCCCGCATTCAGTACGATAAAGCCGAGGATCGTCTTAATCGTTCCCTTAAAGCAGGTCTGGGCATCTTTTTTCTGAAGCAGCAGGCCCAGAAGCGCGATCAGTCCTACAAATATGGCAGGCGTGGATAAAACCTGCTGAACAAAATTTAATATCATCAACATTTTCCTTTTCTCCCTTTTTTGAATTTACCGCTTTTCCCATGTCTGCCGGTATTCAGCCTGATACGCGCGGCAGGACGGCGTGAAAAGCTCCTTTTTTAGTGCTTTGCAAAATACTGATACAGATGGTCCGTGTCAGGCGCTGTGAGAATCCGCTCCACCGCCTCTTCGTCGGCCAGAAGCTCCGAGATCTCCATCAGCGCGTCCAGATGGCTGTCGGAGTCCTTCGCCGCCAGCGTGACGAACAGGCGCGCCGGCACATCTTTTCCGTCAAATACCACCTTGTTTCGAAATAAGGTTACGCCGATCTGTGTCTTCAACGCCCCCTGCTCCGGCCTCGCATGAGGAAGCGCGATGTTATCCGCGATCACGATGTAGGGTCCCATCTTTTCCACATTGGATATGATCTCCTCCTTATAGCGGGCTTCCACATATCCATGTTCTTCCAGCGGTTTTACCGCTGTCCGTATGGCCTCCTTCCAGTCTGCCGCCGCATCGCAGATCTGCACATTTTCTTTTTTTAACAGTTCCATACAGTTGCCTCCTGTTTTAAGTTCCGCAACTTCCCTTCCAGACCCCCTGGACTGTGAGGATTTCCAGCCGCCAAAATATCGGGAAATCCTCCGGGGTCTGTCCGGTTTGTTGCTGTATTTTGTCAGGCGCCGGTACTGCTTCGGCTCCTTCGTTCTGATCACATCCTACCACTGAAATCTTCCGAATAGAAGTCCAGGTATCGTATCCGTTTTTTGCAAACACTGTATGGGAGAAAAGGGATTATGCCAGTAATTCTTTCATCAGATAATAAATCTCTGCAGCAGAGCCGCACTCCTCGATCCGGCTTAAAAAATCCGTCCCGCTCAAAAGCTGAAGAATATCCTGCAGGATCTTCAGATGCTTCTCCTGATCTTCCGCCGCCAGTACCATGACCACTTTCGCCTGCCGCAGTTCCGAATAAACGACCGGTTCCCGAAAGACCGCCAGCGACAAATCCAGGCAGTTCACTCCATCCTCCGGCTTGGCATGGGCAAGAATGACGTCCCTTGTCAAAAACATATACGGCCCATAATACTGCAGCTGACTGACGATGGTATTCAGATAATTTTTCTCAATGCTTTTATAATCCAGCAGGCACCGGCCTGCCATACGGATACTGTCCTGCCAGGAACCCGCTTTTTCATAAATATGGATACGGGAAACATCCAGAATACTCATCAGATCATTTTCCTGTGTTTCTTTTCCTTCCAGATACTCCATACTGCCCTGAATAAATGCCGTCAGATCTTTCTTAAGATCTTCATGATCCTCCGGACGTACATATTTTTTTACCACACGGAACAGCTGCTCCCGGCGGGCTGTCACGTTTTTCGGAAGGACCACCCGGTGATTCAGAATGCTGCTTCGGTCAAATTCCGTCAGAATCGGATGTACGGTGATCACCGGAACCACGGTGTTGATTTTCACTGTGGAGATCACCAGATCGCAGATATTCTGGATATTTACCATGTCGACCACTGCCCGTACATCCACGATCTCCGCAAATGGGAGAAGCTTCTGAATCTCCCTTTTCAGCATATTTCCGGTGGAGATGCCATTGACGCAGACGATCAGGATACGCAGCCTGTCATCCTCACGTTTCGAGATCTTCAAAAACGCCCCGAAATGCAGGGCAAGGTACGCGATCTCACCGTCCGGTATGGGAAATCCGATTGTTTCTTCCAGCCTTCTGACTGCAATCCTGGTCAGCGCGCACAGCTCCGGGTACTCATGAAGGATATCATTTCCGATGATATTTCCGATCTGTACGCCGAACTTATAACGGTACATGGAAGTATTCAAATGGACAAAAAGCGCCCGCTCCAGCTCTTCCCTCTGTTCAAAAAAGATACAGGCAACCTTTTCAAAGTCAGAGATCAGCGTCCGGGTCAGATCATGGATATACTGTTTGGAATTGCTCTCAAAATATGCATCCGGCACAATATTGACCCGGGATCCCAGCAGATGCAGAGACAGGTAGATCTGCTCCTCCGATGCAAGATCCGGAAAATACTGCCGGACCAGAGCGCATTCTTTTGTCTTTGCGATCTCTGTCTCCTTCAGTCCTTCCATGGGAATCCGGTCCTTATCCCGGTACATGACCGGAAGCAGCGCCGCCAGAGAAAGCAGCGCTCCGTCCACATAACTGATCCCAAGGGTATGCTCGATCTCCTTCAGCTTCTCATAGCCGTCCTCAATCTCTTCCCTTCGGAAAAACATGATCGTCCCTCCGCTGAACAACGCCATCAGCTCGTGAAAATACAGCATAAACAAAGCGCGGATCCTTATGGGATCTCCGGACAGATAATATCCCCGCTTTGCCTGATAGTTCAGCTTCAGGTCATATTGTTTCAGGCAGTCCGCTGCTTCTTTCAGATCGCTGAAGACCGTGTTTCTGCTGACCCCGCAGCAGTCCGTCAGCTGTTCCAGATAAACCGGCCGGCTTTCATAGATCACACAGCAGATAATGACCTTCACCCGTTCCTCCGGCGAAAAGATATAGACCTGCTCCTGTTCATCCGATCCCAGCATGTTCTGAATCAGCGGCCTCTCGCCGTGGGGAATCAGAATTCCCTTTTCCCGAACCACTTCAAGAGGCGAAAGCTCCGACTGCTCCAGCCAGAGATTGATCTTGCAGATGTCATAATACACGGTTCTCTTTGATACTTTCATCTCTGCACCGATCTGTTCCGTCGTGATATACTTTGTCTGGGTCAGCAAAAAATTCAGGATCTGTTTGCAGCGGGCGTTGATATACAGCAATGCCATGATGACTCCTCCTTTCCCGTCTGTTCTCAGGATTTCCTTAAGGAGCATTATATAAAACAGAACCTGAAAATACAACAGGTGGGAAATCCAACCTGCTGCACGGGATTTTTGCAAAATTTGAAATTACCTGTTGACACTCACGGAACGTCATAGGTTAAAGTAAAGATATCAAGAACAGGAGGCGAATTGCCATGAGAACTGTAAAGGAAGTATCCGATCTGACAGGTATCAGCGTACGCACGCTCCACTATTATGACGAAATCGGGCTGCTAAAGCCGACGGACAAAAGTGAAGCGGGATACCGGCTTTATGACGATAAAGCGCTGGAAGCATTACAGCAGGTATTGTTCTTCCGTGAATTTGATATTCCCTTGAAGGAAATCAAAGCAATCGTTGAGAATCCGGCTCTTGACAGAAACCAGATTCTGCAAATGCAAAGGAACATGCTGACAGCCAAAAAAGAGCGTATGGAGCGCCTGATTGCCAGCATTGACGACATTCTGAAAGGAGAAAATAAAATGGATTTTGCAGTTTTCAGTAAAACAGAGATGGAAGAAATGTTCCAGACAATGATTGAACATATGCCGGAGAACATAAGAGATATCGCAGTCAAAGAATTTGGAAGCATCGAACGCTGGAAAGCGCATTATATGGAAGCGGTGTCTTCGGAAAAAGTGCAGAAAGGCTATGCGAAGGTCGTCGAATGGTACGGTGGAAAAGACAAATTTTTATCTGTCGCTCAAAATCCCGTCAGCAAAGAAGTCGCAGAAAGCTATGAAAGACGGCTGGAAGCAATTTTACAAAAACTGGCCGCAAAACAAACATGTCCTGTGGATTCGCTTGAAGTAAAGGAGATTGTTGGCGAATACGGTTTTGTGATGAAGCAGTTTTCACAGATCAAAGAGGAGAAAGGACTCATGCTGGCACAGGCGCAGTACTACCGCAACGAAAATGTCAGACGGATGACGGATGAAAAATATGGAGACGGAGCTTCGGATTTTTTTGCGCGGGCGATGGAGGCTTTTTACGGGAAGGAATAAGTCAAAAACTCCGCCGGAATCGCGGAAAGGAACAGGTCAAAGACCCCGCTGGAATCGCAGAACATTAAATTTGTTTCATCAATGAACAGAAAAGGGCAGGAAATCTTGGAGAAGAGTCCTGCTCTTTAGTTCTTTTCTGTTGCCATAAAACACACAAATCCACTCACATCTCTATTCGTCAAACGTTTCCTTTTCCAGAATCAGGTGCTTTGCATTCGTATATTCTCCCACGGTTGTCTCCATCGCCTCGCAGGCTTTCTCCAGAGACAGTCCAAGGGTCCGCATGACCGACTCCACGTTTTTCACAAGTCTTCTGGCTTCGCCAATTTTTACCCCTCTCGACTCGCCGATTCTCTCACCTTTCTGCACGCCTCTTGCTTCACTTTCTCTCATCAGGATATCATGTTCAAATTCCAGCACCTTTCCGCCCATATCGCGAACTCCTTTCTGTATCCTCTCTTTTCCATATGCCAGATGGTTGACGATTGTTTCGATCAGCTGCTTTAATTCCGTAAAATCATAATCTGAAAGCTGATGACAATCACGCAGAGCATTAAGTTTCTGATAGATGCACTGATACTCTTCCAGAAAATCCCGAAGTTTTTCCTCATCCTCTTCGATCTCTTTCAGAACCGCTTCATATCTCATGATATAATAGGGAAGAAAAAACAACAGCTTTTTCAGAAAGATATCTTCAAAATCATAACGGTTTACTTTGATGATCGGTGTCCGGTAATCAACGACCGCTCCGTCCGGAAATTTCATATGAACCACCAGAAAATCCGGCGTTCGATCCGTATACCGGAGATAAAGAACGCAGGAATGCGGATAATCAATTGTATACTCATATCCGGATTTCTCCGCATGTTTTAAGGCAATCAGGAAATCATATTCAATCATCCGGATCGCCATGGTTCCGTCGGGACTGCTCTGACATTCCACATGATAATACTTATCCGCAATTTTCAGATAAGAATCCGTGATCACCTTGCCCTCCATGATCTCCAGATGTTCATTCTGAAGCGCCGTCACAGGTTCTGAATCCGGATACTGTTTGCCGAACACTTCATTGATCAGCGGAATGACCAGGTGCGGCATTTTATCGATCATTGTGCGGAACACATCGTCGTATACGGTTCCGCTCTTTGATTTTTCTTCAGCAGACGATACCTCCTGCTGCCGATGGAAACGGCCGCTTTTCTCTTTTTCGTCCATTGGCTTTCTCCCCTTATTATACCCTTCTGTGCACAGGTCCTGCAAGAATTTTTCCGTGATTTACGCAATCCGGCAGTTTCCTGCTGAACCTACATGTCAGAGAGCGGTTTTTATCTGTAAATGGAATTTCGGAACAGAACAGTTCCTTTTGATTTCAGATGTGTATATCTTAGCATATTCCGGCATGGGGCGCAATTATATTTTTACATAATTTATGCAAAATTCATGCAAAATTGAAAAGCGTAAGATACTGTTCGTACAGCAGGGTTTTGCGGCTCTGCAGCATGAAACGTAACAGGCGCAAATGAAGCCACTGGTTTTCCTGCAGCAGATTCGCACAATGATTTTCTTTGCAGGGAATCTTTATCTATGGTATAATTTTCCTGAATGGAGGATTTTATATGGCTGCTTTATTTTCAGGGGGACTTTTACTGGCTTTCAGCCTGCTGATCGGTCTGGTACTGACCGTCGTCGGCATGTTTTTTGGACATATTATCCTGTTCGACAGCATATTCTTTGCCGTTCTATCCGGCATCGCGGCAAATATGCTGCTTCATCTTCATCCTGCGCTCTCGCTTCTGGTCGGAATTGTTGTTCTCTTGTTCCTGTTCTGGGTGCAGCACACCCGATTTGGTTTCTGGATCGTCGGCGGGCTTCTTTCATTTTTCTGGGCATTTCTCTTCAGTATCATCGCCTATGACGCCACTCACAAGGATATGGTCTGGACCTATGTGGTAATGGGGCTTGGCTTTGTGATCATGATGTTGCTTCACCTGAAAGCGCGGAGCAACGATATATAAAACATTTGCAGAACCCGTGTTTCTGCGCGTCCGGCTATATCAGCCGGTTCTTACTCTTCCGATATTCCGACGGGCTCAGGTGGTATTCTTTCTTAAACGTCCGGATGAAGGATTCCGGGTTGGCGTAACCAACCGAATCGCTGATCTGGGCGACGGTGTAATTCGTACTCAAAAGCAGATGAGCCGCTTTTCTCAGGCGAAGCGTCCGTTTCCAGTCGTGGAAGCTCACGCCGGTGGACGCCTTGATCAGGCGGGAGCAGCAGGATACGGAAAAATTACAATGCTCCGCCACCGCAGCCAGGCTGACATCCTTCAGATTTTCCTGCATGAAGTTCATGATCAGGAAATCATCCGGCACGGCCGCACGGTATGAGACGGACGTCTCCAGTGTGTCGGAATAGTGCCGCATCAGATAGGCAAACACCATGGTCAGGATCCCCACCAGAAGCTGATCCGTATAGCGGTCGTGGTTCATCCATTCTTCACACATCTTCAGCATCTCTTCTTTCAGCACCGGATCATCCCCGTAGTGAAACGCCATATACTGAAACTGTCCCGATGCGTACAGCCCGCTGGAAAAAACTCGCTCAACAGGTCATTTCCAAAGGTGAAAGGCGCAAACATATCATGAAAGGTACTGCGCCGTAGCAGAATATTCAGGATCATGCTGCTGTCGTCAAAAACTTCCATCGTATGAAAGGTATCCGGCGAGATAAAGATCACGTCCCCTTCATGAAACTGATGGGTGTCCAGCCCTACCGCCTGCACGCAGCGCCCGGAAAGGACATAAACCACTTCATAAAGATGGATCGGATCGCGCTGAAGACCATGCAGGGGTGTATGCAGAAGGGATACGAAGACAGACCGAAGAGAGACCGGCGTCTATGGATCGGCGATCTCAAGCTGCAGGCGCAGACCAGTTATGTAACCTTCCACAACAACGATCTGGTAAAACATGATCTGTATCTGTACGCCGGACTGACCATGAACATTTCCTTTAAATATGTGTTACAAGGTGCCGCAGGCCAGATATTTCGAATGGCCTGCGGCGCCTGCCCGTTTATTTTATCCGCCGCACTTTTCCTTTACGTTGTATGATGTTCCTGTTATAATAGGAACATCATACGGAAACGATTGCATTTTTGCTCAAATGTGACCGGTTTAAAACCATCTTTGACTATCTGTCCGACAGAAAAAGGAATCTTTATGCCATTTAAAGGAGATTGATTATGGGAAGATTTCTGAATGTCACTACAAAAGGATTTCAGGAAAGCATTCAATCCGAAATTTACGTGGACAAAACAAAGATGATCGCACTTTTAAATCAGGTAATTGACACGGAACAGAAATATGTCTGTGTCAGCCGCCCCAGAAGATTTGGAAAATCAATGACCATCAAGATGCTGTCCGCCTATTATCATTCTGAAACAGACAGCGATCCATTATTTCTTAATCTGAAGATCGCAGCAGATCCCTTTTATGACAAATATCGCAACCGCTATGAAGTTGTTCTGATTAACATGCAGGATTTCTACCATAAAGCGATCGATATCAGGCAGATGATTCAGAACATGAATATCCGAATATGTCATGAGCTGACAAAAAAATTTTCCGATGTGGCTTACACGGATCCCGCTGATGCGGCAGAGACCATGTATGATATCTTTCTTTCCACGGATCGGACTTTTATCATTCTCATTGATGAGTGGGACTGTATTTTCCGGGAATCTGACATTTCAGAAAAGGACTGGCAGCTTTATCTGGACTTTTTGCGCGGTTGGTTCAAAGATAAGCCGTACATCAGTCTGGCTTATCTGACGGGGATTCTTTTGAAGGGATTTCTTCCATATACAGCCCCAAATCCGTGGTGGAATGTCTGACCAATCATGTTTTCGACAACTACTGGAATCAAACCGAGACTTTCGAAGCTCTGAAAATATATATTCAGATGAATTATGACGGTCTGAAAGATAAAGTTGTACAGATGATTTCCGGCAGCCGCATAGAAATCAATACCGGAAGTTTTACAAACGACATGAAAACATTTCATACCGCAGACGACGTATTAACATTGTTGATTCATTTGGGCTATCTGGCATACAATTTTTCAAAAAAGGAAGTATACATTCCCAACAAGGAAGTCAGTAACGAGTTTTTAAATGCCGTCCGCATAATCGGCTGGAATGAGCTGGTTTCTGCTGTAAAAGAATCGGAGCAGCTGCTTCGCCGCCTTTGGGACTGCGACGAAGCAGCCGTTGCATCCGGAATTGAAAAAGCGCATCAGGAAAACGCCGGCCGGAAAGGGTTATGCAGATCTGCTTTTTCTCCCAAAACACATTCCTGCCGCATCGAACCCTTCGCACTTGGCTGACTGCGGCGGTCCGTGTGATCATACCGGTCACCCGTCCGCCCTGTAAAGCTCCGCCCATTTTAAGGTGCCTCTGGAGCTGCTCTTTTTATTATAGAGCGTCAGCATGGCCTCCGAATATCCGATGGAACCGGCCTTACGTTCTCTGGCCGTACGGCTGATCTCTCTGGGAGAAGAACGGCCTACCTTCTCCGCGAACATATCGTCTTTCAGGCTGTCTCCGTAGGCAGCCGCCAGGCGGGCGATTCCCCGAAGGATATTGCTGGTCAGGGAATCTGCCTCCCCCTCCCAGGCGGCGATGCACAGGCGCAGGCTGCGCTCAAGAATCTCATACCCATATTTACGGTACAGCTCCTCCAACGTCGCGACACAGCAGATGCAGCCCGGCCTGCTGTGCCCGCAGATACGCAGATCAAAGGATTCCACCAGCGCCTTGATGATCAGCTGTTCGTCGTTTCCGGCCTCAATATTCGCCAGAAAGATTTCATAAGGCAGCAGCTTTTTGACAAATTTCTGCTGGTTGGCAAAGATATCCGCCTCCTGTTCATACTCCAGTTCGTCATATACCATACACCACACCGGGGTATCCCGGGAGCCGGAGACCAGCGCCACGATCTCGATGGTATGCTGTCCGTTGAACACATAATTGATCCCGTCCCGTCGGCTGACCTTTACCGGATTGATCTGACAGAGGTTAAAATGCTCCGCCGCTCTGCGGATATGTTCTTTGGAAAGATGCCGCTGGTAGTCCTGATTGGAAACCAGATTTTTAATGGGGATCTGTTCAAAGTGAACATCCGGCACATACGGATTGACGTCCATATCACTGCACCTCCTTCAAAGCGCGCGCCATCATTTCCGCCGCTTCCTGTAATCGATACAGTTCCTGTTCCAACCGGTCCCTTCCCCCGGATGTCAGCAGAGAAAATTTCACGGTTGATCGGGTACGATCGATCGAACGGACCCATGACGGAATCGTCAGCGCGAGACTGTTGATCTCCGCATCCGGATCAAAAGCCGGCATGTCCTTAATCGTCGTCCCTGTTATCATTTCTTTTTCTGAACCTCCGGATTTTTTTGTATTCCTGTTTTCTCCGGATACGGTCAGCCGTTTTATCATTTCATGCTCCTCTGTTCCGCAGCAGGCGATCACGGTTTCCATGGACGCTTTCCTCCCGCCGGACAGAATCTGATCCGCCATCTCTGGTTTTACGGAAGCAATGTGATCGATTCCCCGGGCATAGGCCGCATATCTTGCGACCGAACAAAGACTTAGATGATATTCTCCCGCAAGCCTCTGCTTTGTCAGACCCGCGCTGCTCTCATACAGCTTTTTGCTTTTGGAAAGCTCTCTGCGGATACGCTCCCTGAACTGATCCGTACCGGCAGCATTGTGCGCTCCGATTACAATATCCGCGTTGTGTCGTTTTCCGATCAAATAGCGGCGCTGACTTTCCGGCAGGCATCTGCTGCTTAATTCTTCCCGGCAGATCATGGAAATGACTTCTTCTCTGACACGGAAATTGATATGTTTGATCTCAAACGCAAGATGACGCATCGTGCAGATCTCATATATTTCAAATCCCCGGATGATATAACCATACCAGACTGTAACCGGATGACTGCAGCCATCCTGCAGAATCCGATCCTCCAATGCCGCGTATTCCTTGCGGCTTAACGGAAAGATCAGGCGGCGGAATTCCGGATCTGTTTTGAGCATACCCGTTTCATCTGTCATACCGTCACTTCCTTTCTCATTTCCTGCGCGGAAGACAGGTCGAACCGGATCAGCGGCCCGCCCGAAACACAGGCTCCATACAGCCGGTATTTGCCATCCTGCTTCCAACCCGGACAGATACTGCCAAGCTGATATACCAGAATTTTACTGTATAATTCACAGCACTGGTTTTCTGCAATCCGGTCCCAGCGGACTGCATGGGCGGTTTTCAATTTTTGACTGGGCAAAATGGCAAGAGCATGCCGCCCGGGATTTACCAGAAGCTGGATGTATTCCGGATCTCCCAGCAGCCGGAGCGTATTCCTGTGAATCCGTATCCGGCTGTTTTTACGGTCAATGACGATCATGGGCGCATTCGAGACATCGTTCTTCATTCGTGGTCACCTCTTTCCTGAATGCCGGCATCTTTTATTCCAAAAACAGTATAGCCGTCAAATATATTGATCTGCAGCTGTCTGCGGTGTTCCTCCACCGGCAGGCCAAATTGATTCTGCCATTCCGAAGGAAAGACCGGCGTACGGCTGTTCTTGACTTTCCCTCCTTCCTGCCGAATGCGCTGATATACTTCTGTGGCCGTCAGGTCAAAAATATAGAGCTGTTCGCTGTTGGCTGTGATCCATTTTCCAAGAAGCTTATAGCGGTACATCGGGTTCCACCGCATCATCTCCGCCAGCTTCGCATAAAAGATCCGGCAGGTGATCTGTCTGGGCCTGCGCCTGCCGGTACTGCTGCACCATCGGAAAGAATCCTTTTCATCCTCCCTGCAGGGCCGCACCACCAGCTTTTTCGTCTGCTGATTAATCAGGATCTGAATATATTCCACATCCGGCATCCGGTTCAGACACGCCATGTTTACATAAACTTTGCTGTCGCAAAACGTAATCGAAGGTTCAAACGTATGGGCAAAGAACTCTCCGCGGACCACCTGATAACCGTCATAGCTGAAGGGCTCTTCCTGCATCCTCTTCTCTTCCGTCTCCATGGATCAGTCCTCCTTCTCCATTTCCTGCAGAACCTGTTTTAAATTCTGCGCGATCTGCTCTCTGGAACGCGGCTGCGGCTCGCTTCCATAATAGGGATCTCCCGGAGCCGTCACATTCCACAGATCCTTGTGGTCGATGCCGCTGCTTAATGAAGCCCGCGTATGCTCATAGAATTCACTGCCGAAACTGTGCGCCCACGGCATTGGATACGCGACGACCTTTCCCCGATAACCGGTCAATGTTACAGGCGCGAACTCCCGCTCCGGCAGATGGTTCTCCTGACAGAATCTCTGGAATTTCTCCGCAGGTATCAGGACTTCCGTCTCACACAGATCAAACAGCAGAACGGTTTCGCTGTTTTTCCGGCGTCGTACTCCGGTGATCCGATAACGATATTCCGTATTCCAGCCGAACAGTTCAAACAGAGTCGGCAAAAACGCGGCTCCTGTAATCATTTTCGGACGGTATTTTACATTCGCAGCCGACGCCCATTTGACGGAAGTCCGGACCTCTTTTCTGCTGGGGCGAACCGCCAGCTGATGAAGACAGGGATGAATCAGCAATTCCACATACGGCGTACTTTCCAGCTTCTGCAGGGCGTCCATTCCGAACTTTATGCCTTTCATGGAAATGGTCACACGGATCTTTGATACCGAATTAAAAAATTCTGTACGGGCGATTTCATAGCCGCGCAGATCCGGATCGCCGTCTTCCGGATTTACTGCAACCTCACCGGCAGCTTCCTCCAGTCTGCTTTCCGTCTCTTCCGATGCTGTCCGGTAGTCTTCCACGGTAAAAGACGCCCACCGCGGATTAATAATGACAAAACCTTTTAACGCTCCGTCCGGAATCACCTGCAGCTGCGGGATACCGTTCCCTCCGTATTTCGCATTGCTCAACTTTCTCTGTACCGCCACAAAGTCCTCCGGCGTGATGATCGCTTCATGGTGATTCGCCTGCCGGTATTGATTACGGTCGCCGCGGTTTTTCCGCGCTTTATGATCCAGGTAGTTGGGCGTAAATGTTTTGTGCGCCAGCACTTCCCCGCAGTGACGTTCGTTCTGCAGGACGCCGAGCACGGAACTGCTGCTCCATTTCAGGTTCCCCTTTTTGGTCGGACGTTCCAGTTTTGTCAGCTGGCCCGCAATCTGCTGAGTGGAATATCCATAGAGATACATAAAGTAAATCAGACGGACGGTCTTCGCTTCTTCTTCATTCATAATCAGATTTCCCTCCTCATCCTGATCGTAACCCAGAAGCGGCGGAGTCAGAAAAATTCCATGGGAAAACCGCATCTCATAGGACAGGTTCATGCTGGAGCTTTTGATGTGAGATTCCTCCTGCGCCATGGCTGATATAAAAGACAGGTTCACTTCCGACTTTTGATTCAGCGTAAAAATATGTTCATTCTCGAACAGGACGCCCACAGGCGGAGTCTGCTGTTTCAGTTTATTTACGGTCCCGATGCAGTCGAGAATATTGCGCGAAAAGCGGGAAACGCTTTTTGTAATAATCAGATCGATCCTGCCCGCCTCACAGTCGTTGATCATCTGATTGAAGGCGTCTCTGTGCCGCAGGGAAGTTCCGCTGAGACCTTCGTCCGCGTAAATTCTGGTCAGCTCCCAGTTCGGACAGCGGCTGACATAGTCTTCATAATAATTTTTCTGCAGTTCATAGGAAGAAGTCTGACTCGGGTCGTCTGTGGAAACACGGACATAAACCGCCACTCTCCGGTGTATATGATCATCATAGATATCTTCTGTCGGTTTTGCGGGAATCACTTCCAGCAGGTCCGGATCAATCCCCTGATAGCGCAGTCTTATTCTGGACTTTTTCGCAGCGGTGCCGATATGTTTTGTCTCCTGCACAGTGATCACCCCTTATATGAAAAACACAACGTGCATATCTTCTGAATTCTGAATGAAATGTTTACCATTATTTTATAAAATAACACTCAGTAATTCCATGTACCGACGGTCAGAAAAATCTGACCGCCGGACCAAACTTAACATTTACTGGAGGTATACAAATGATAATTGACTACGCTGCCATCGGCCTGCGTATCCGGAAACTGCGCAGACAAAAATACTGGACACAGGAAAAACTGGCTGAAAAAGCCGAGATCGCACCGGACTACCTTTGCCGGATTGAATGTGGAAAAAAACATCCCAGTCTGAAAACAATTCTGCTGCTTGCGGATGCAATGGAGATTACCGCAGATGACCTGCTGGTTGATGTACAGAAAAGAAGCATGCCTGTCATGGGCGCAGACGAACGGTCTTTGCTTGCAGGATGCACAGAAAGGCAAAAACGGCTGGTTTTGACCATATGCCGTAATCTGAAAGATGAGATGATAAAATATGACGGGACTTAATTTTCAATAAGTTGTGATACTTGTATCTCTATTCTGATGTGATCGCACATTTTGAAAATATTTCTTGACGTTTACTGATATAGGGTGTATGATATTTATGACCAATATAGTATTTTAAGTCATATAAAGGAGCAAACTATATGGCAAGAAGTTTTACAGAACGGGAAAAAGAAAACATTAAAAGAAGGTTGCAGGAAGCCTGTAAACAGAGCTGGACACAGTATGGTTATAAAAAAACCAGTGTCGATGAACTTTGCAGACAGGCAGGCATCTCAAAGGGAACGTTTTACCTTTTTTTTGAATCAAAAGAAGCTCTCTTTTGCGAGGTGCTGTGTTTGGTGCAGGAACAAATTTGTCATGCGGCATCGGAGGTAATCGAAAAACGCAAAGATATGTATGGTGTTGCTGAAGCCTTAAAATTCATTTATCGAGAATATGATAAAAACAATTTTTTGTACGATTCGGACACTGGGGATTTTACAATTTTAATGAACAAATTATCAGAAGAACAGGCAAAAAAAATCGAAGAATCCAATCATATGTGTCAACAGCTTTTTTTCAGCCAACCATATTTGAAATTTAAGGTTGATGCGGATTTGGCGATGTCCGTTATTTATTCTTTAATTATGAATATCAAAAGTAAAAATATTCTTCCGCACAGTCACATGGAAACGTTTGATTTTATGGTTGACCATTTGATTAACAGTTTGTATGAACAGCAGGCGGCAGAATTGACGGAGGCAGAAAATGAGAACAGAAGTTATAATGAAAAATAATACAGAGATTGCAGTTGTGAACAGTGATGAATTATTGATTACAGATGTCCAGTCGGCATTAGACTTGATTATGACAGTAAAATACGAAAC